>NZ_CP029482.1:6230000-6530000 GCF_003151075.1 Pseudomonas sp. 31-12 | reverse complement strand
TGGACAATGTTTCCCTCGACGTCGCCGCCGGTGAGCTGGTGTGTCTGCTGGGCCCGTCGGGCTGTGGCAAAACCACCTTGCTGCGCTGCATCGCCGGTCTGGAGAAACAGGACAGCGGCGAGTTGTACCTCGGCGATCGCGACGTTTCCCACCTGGCACCCCAGGCGCGGGACTACGGCATTCTCTTCCAGTCCTACGCGCTGTTCCCCAATCTCACCGTCGAAGCGAACATTGCCTACGGCCTCGCTGGCAGTGGTCGCGATGAAGTGCGAAAACGCGTGGGTCAGATGCTGGAACTGGTCGGCCTGACCGGCAGTGAGAAAAAGTACCCCGGCCAACTGTCCGGCGGCCAACAGCAGCGTGTCGCACTGGCTCGGGCATTGGCGCCAGCGCCGTCCTTGTTGTTGCTCGACGAACCGATGTCGGCTCTCGACGCCCGGGTTCGCGAGCATCTGTGCACCGAACTGCGCCAATTGCAACGCAACCTCGGCGTTACCACCTTGATGGTCACGCACAATCAGGACGAGGCCATGCTGATGGCCGACCGCATCGCCGTGATGAACAACGGCAAGGTCGAGCAGTACGCCACGCCGCAGGAAATCTACGACCGCCCGGCCACACCGTTTGTGGCGGAGTTTGTCGGCCAGGGCAACTGGCTGCCATTCAGCCGCAGCAGCGACAGCCACGCCCAGGTCGGCGGAATGAGCATGCGCCTGGTGGATGGCAGCGCCAAAACCACGTCGGGCCGTCTGTTCTGCCGCCCGGAGGCGATCAACGTCAACCCGCCGGTACACGAAGAAAACCTGTTTCCGGCCAAGGTTCGCGAAATCACCTTCCTCGGCAACCGCTGCCGCATGAGCTTCGAACTCGATCAACTGCCCGGCCACGCCTTGCTGGCGGAACTGGCACCGGAAGCGATGCCGCGTCTTGGCGCGCAGCAAATCATGGTCGCCTTGCCGCCACGCAGCCTGCAGGTGTTTGCCTGATGAGCGCGAACATCGCGCTGCCGATACCGCACAAGCAGGTTCGGCAGACCTCCCGTGCCGAGATCGGCGACCGGGTGTTCGTGGTCGGTGGCAAAGTCCTTTTATTGGTGTTGCTTGGCATCGCGGTGTTGATGCCGTTGCTGGCGATCTTCTGGCGCGGTTTCAGCTCGGAAGCGGGGCAGGGTGGCGGCCTGGTCGCGGCTCGTGAACTGGTGACCAGTGCGAACTTCCACTGGTTGCTGGGCAACAGTTTGAAAGTGTCCCTCAGCGTCGCGGCGATTGTCGTACCGCTGGCCTACCTGTTTGCCTACGCGCTGCAACGCACGTTGATTCCCGGCAAAGGCATCTGGCGCGGGATGTCGCTGCTGCCCTTGATGGCGCCGTCGATGTTGCCGGGGATTGCGCTGGTTTATCTGTTCGGCAACCAGGGCATGCTGCGCGGTTTGCTCTCGGACAATATCTACGGCTTCTGGGGCATTGTTCTGGGCGAGGTCATCTACACCTTCCCACACGCCTTGATGATTCTTCTGTCGGCGCTTTCCCTGGCGGATGCGCGACTGTTCGATGCCGCCTCCAGCATGGGCGCCAGTCCGGCAAGGGCCTTTCGCAGCATTACTTGGCCGGCAACGCGTCAGGCCGTGTTCGCGGCGTTTTGTCTGGTGTTCACCCTGACCATCACTGACTTCGGCGTGCCCGTGGTGGTCGGTGGCGATTATCAAGTGCTGGCGCTGGAGGCCTACAAAGCGGTGGTCGGCCAGCAGCAATTCGGTCGCGGCGCTTTGATCGGTATGGTTCTGTTACTGCCGGCACTGTTCAGTTTCGGGGTCGATGCCTGGTTGCGTCGACGTCACGGCGATTCCATGAGCGGCCGGGCTCAGGTGTTTCAACCGGCACCGTCGAAGCTGCGGGACGGTTGCTACCTGGTCATCGTGCTGTTGATCTGCGCGGTGTTGCTGCTGGTGTTCGGCATGGCGGTGTTCTCCTCACTGGTGAAATTCTGGCCGTACAACCTGTCGCTGTCGCTCAACCACTACCAGTTCAACGACACCGCGGGCGGCGGCTGGTTGGCCTACGGCAACAGCGTGAAGATGGCCCTGTGCACGGCGTTGATCGGCAGCGTGCTGATTTTCACCGGCGCCTACCTGATGGAAAAAACCAAGGGCCAGCGCGGACTGAACCTGACCCTGCGCATGCTCAGTTTCGTACCGATGGCGGTGCCAGGTCTGGTGCTGGGCCTGGGTTACGTTTTTTTCTTCAACCTCAGCGGCAACCCGCTGCATGTGCTCTACGGGACCATGACTCTTCTGGTGGTCTGCACCATTGCTCACTATTTGACCACCGCGCAAATGACCGCGACCACGGCGCTGCGCCAGCTCGACGCCGAGTTCGAAGCCGCCGCACTGTCGCTCAAGGCGCCGCTGTATCGGCACTACCTGCGGGTCACCGTGCCGATTTGCCTGCCGGCGCTGCTGGACATCGTGCGCTACCTGTTCGTCTCGGCCATGACCACCGTCTCGGCGGCGATCTTCCTCTACAGCCCCGACACCATCCTCGCGGCGGTGGCGGTGCTGAACATGGACGATGCCGGCAACGTCGGCGGCGCGGCGGCGATGTCGACCCTGATTCTCTTTACCTCGGCGGGCGTGTCCCTGCTGCTGGCCTGGGCTTCGCGCGGGTTGCTGCGCCGCTCTCAGGCCTGGCGGCAGACCGCGCCTGGCAATTGATTCCCCATCCCGCAAACCTCAACTCAAAACAGGAAAAGATCATGTTCAAGCCCCTGGCCCTGGCCGCTGCTGTCCTCACCGCTTTCAGCCTGAACGCCTTCGCGGCGCCAACCGAGTTGACGGTGTACACCGCCCTCGAAGCCGAGCAACTGAAGACCTACAAAGAAGCCTTCGAAAAAGCCAACCCGGACATCGAGATCAAGTGGGTGCGCGATTCCACCGGGATCATTACCGCCAAACTGCTGGCCGAAAAAGCTCGCCCACAGGCTGACGCAGTCTGGGGCCTGGCGGCGTCGAGCCTGGCGATCCTCGATCAGCAAGGCATGCTGCAAAGCTACGCGCCGAAAGACCTGGGCAAGATCGGTGGCAACTACCGCGACGCCGCCAACCCGCCCGCCTGGGTCGGTATGGACGTCTGGGCCGCGACCATTTGCTTCAACACCGTCGAAGCCGAGAAACAGGGATTGACCAAACCGGTGAGCTGGCAGGACCTGACCAAGCCTGAGTACAAAGGCAAGATCGTCATGCCCAACCCGGCCTCGTCCGGCACCGGTTTCCTCGACGTCAGCGCCTGGCTGCAGACCTTCGGCGAGAAGCAGGGCTGGCAGTACATGGACGACCTGCACCAGAACATCGGCCAGTACGTTCACTCCGGTTCCAAGCCTTGCAAACTGGCGGCGGCGGGAGAGTTTCCGATCGGCATATCCTTCGAATACCCGGCTGTTCAGTTGAAGCGCCAGGGCGCACCGCTGGACATCATCCTGCCGAAGGAAGGCCTGGGCTGGGAGATCGAAGCGACCGCTGTGATCAAAGGCACACCGCATGAAGACGCCGCGAAGAAACTGGCTGACTTCTCGGCCAGCCCGGCGGCGATGGAGCTTTATAAAGAGAACTTCGCGGTGCTCGCGCAGCCGGGGATTGCCAAGCCGCAGACCGAATTGCCGGCGGATTACGAGCAGCGTTTGATCAAAAACGATTTTGCCTGGGCGTCGAAGCATCGCGACGAGATCCTGACCGAGTGGCGCAAGCGCTATGACGGCAAGTCCGAGAAAGTGGCTGCCAAGTAAGATCTCTATCGGCTGACAGGGCCCCATCGCTGGCAAGCCAGCTCCCACAGGGATTCAGGGTGAACACAGGTTTTGTGAACACCAGAGACCCTGTGGGAGCTGGCTTGCCAGCGATGGCGGCTTTGAACTCAGGACAAATCCACATGACACAACACAACGACATGCTGATCGTCGGCGCCGGCATCCTCGGCCTGTCCCACGCCTACGCCGCCGCCAGGCGCGGTCTCAAAGTCGCGGTTTTCGAACGTAGCGAAACCCCCTTGGGCGCCTCGGTCCGCAATTTCGGCCAAGCCCTCGTCACCGGCCAACCCCCGGGCCCGATGCTCGAACTGGCCAGGGCCAGCCGCGACATCTGGGGCCAATGGGCACACCTGGCCGGCCTGCAACTCAAACGCAACGGCTCGTACCTGTTCGCCCGCACCGAAGCCGAAGAACACCTGCTCGAAGCTTTCTGCACCGGCCGCGCCGTGGAACACGGTTACCGCGTCGACCTGCTGCGCGGTGCTGCTTTACGCGATCTCTACGGTGGCCAGTTCCGCCATCACCGCGCCGCGTTGCACGGCCAGGACGATCAACAACTGTATTCCCGCGAAGCGATTCCTGCGTTGATCGACTACCTGCGCCGCGACCTCGGCGTCGAGTTTCACTTCTCCACCCTGGTGCGCGACATCGAACCGGGTCGCCTGCACAGCACCGCCGGCACCTTCAGCGCCGAGCAGATCATCGTCTGCTCCGGCCACGACTATCAGACCTTGCTGGCCGAGCCGATCGCCGCGCTCAACCCGCAAATCTGCCGCCTGCAAATGCTCCGCGCCCGACCGCAGATCAACCTCAATCTGCAACACGCATTGCTCACCGGGTTAAGTTGCGTGCACTACGGCGCCTTCGCCGATCTGCCGGAAGCGGCGGCGGTGCAGGCGCAAATCCTGCGCGAGGAACCGCACCTGCATGAAAACGGCATCCACCTGCTGATCAGCCCGACGCCTTATGGCGAATTGATCATCGGCGACTCCCACCATTACGGCCGCGATCCGTCGCCGTTCAACGCCGAGCAAGTGGATAACTGGATGATCGAACTCGCTGAACAAACCCTCGGCTGCAAGGTGCAAGTGGTCGAACGCTGGCAGGGTGTCTATGGTTCACGAGGGCCGGCGCCGTTCTCGTTCCTGCGGCCGATGCCCGGTGTGAGGGTGGCACTGATGCACACCGGCGTCGGCATGAGCGTCGGGCCGGCGATGGCCGAACGCAATGTCGCTCAAGTGTTGGGGGAAAACATATGACGCGTCATGAACACGTGATTGCCCAGGTGTTCGGTTTGTACGAGCGCTTTGGCGACAGCGACTACATCGGCGAGCCGGTGTCGCAGATCGAACACATGTCCCAGGCGGCCGAACTGGCCATGGCCGAAGGCTTTGATGATGAAGTGGTGTTGGCCGCGTTCTTCCACGACATCGGGCATATCTGCGGCGAGAGCACCGAGAACATGGGCGGCTTCGGCGTGGTCAGCCACGAGCGTCTGGGCGCCGATTACTTGCGTCGTGCAGGTTTCAGCGAGCGCCTGGCGCGGCTGGTGGAATACCACGTTCAGGCCAAGCGATATCTGACGCTCAAAGAGCCCGGGTACTACGAACGATTGAGCGAAGCCAGCCGCCGGACCCTGGAATATCAAGGCGGGGTGATGACGGCTTCCGAGGCTGAAGCCTTCGAACAGGACCCATTGTGCAAAGTCAGTTTGCCCATGCGGCAGTGGGATGAGTTGGCCAAGGAGCAGTGGGTTCCGGTGATGGATCTCGAGGTGTTGAAGCGCAAGGCAGTGAACCTCTTGTCCGGCGAGTCGCGTTGAGTTGTCTCACAGGCAATAGCGAAACGGCGGATCGATTACCTTGCGGCAACAGCTCAGCCTGGGCTTTTCGCAAGGAAGTGCACGGATGCGTTATTTGGAAGTGATTGCACAGGATCGAAGCGGGGCAGGGGCGGCGGATACGGTTCGTTTCCGGTTTCATGAAGAGGAGCAAATGCCGCGTGAGGTGACAGAGACTGACCGGCAGCGTATGAAGGCGTTGGGCAACACCTATTTGAAGTGCGCCTGGTTCAACAGCGGTGAAGGTGAGGCGCGCCACTTGCGCATCTTCTCGCAGAATCCATCCGCAGACGGCACGCCTGAAACGGTGCGCCTGCATTTTCATGAAGGGCCAGTGATTGCCTATAAAGCCGCCGTCCGTGATCTTGATAACGATGGGGTGTTCGAACTGATTCTGAGTTCGGACGTGGACAACGACGGGCGAGCCAATCGCACGGATCGCAATCGGGTCAGGGCGTTGGTACGGGAGTTCTTGAAGATCAGCGCATGACCGCGAAACCGAGTCGCAGCCATCGCTAGCAGGCTAGCTCCCACAGGGGAACGCATTCCAACTGTGGGAGCGAGCCTGCTCGCGATGAGGTCAGCCCAGGCACCACAATCACCAGGGTTTATAGCTGCTGCGCCAACGCCTCTATCTGCTCCTGCCGCTCCGCCTGACTCAACTTCGCCTGCGGATTCAGCGACGACCACTGCGGATGCGCCCGTGCTTTGTTCAAGGCTTCGGGCAGTTTGCCTTCGCGCCAGGTCTTGTCCTGCGGCGTGGCCACCTGGATGCTGTCCATCGCCGCATGCCCGCGCACGTTCAACGCTTGCAGCAACTGCCGCTGACGCAGGGCCAACAGCCGCAACACGCTGTCGTCGACCGTCAATTCTCGCTGACCTCTGATCTTGCTCATCAGCCGGCTGCCATAACTGCGCGCGGTTTGCAGGGCGCCGCCAGCAATCGCACCGGCCAGCGCCGCTGCGCCGAGGGTCAGGCCGCCCACCAGCAAGTCGACCCCGGCACCGGCGGCCGCACCGGCAGCGATACCGCCACCGACTCGAACACCCAATTGCTTGAGGGTTTCCGGGTTGAACAAATCATCGCCCCAACGGCCATCGAGCAGCGGCAGATCGCTGGCCGCTGCGTCCTGTGGGCGGAAGGCGTAGAGCTTGAGCAAGCCTTCAACGCAACGCTGCTCCCGTTGGCGAACGGCTTTGCGCAGTTCGCTGATCGCCTGCTGTTCCTGTTCCGCATCGCTGACCACACTGCGCCGGCACGCGGCGCAATCGATCAGCAACTCGGCAATCAACCGCGCCGCACTTTGCTGACGGGCCAGGCGTTGAGCCTGTTGATCGGCGATCAGGCGCTCCAGTTGTTCGCGGGAGTTTTCCAGCAACAGGGCGAGACTTTCATAGAGGCGACGCTCGCCATCCTCGGGCGGTGCAACGCTGTCGAAACGCACCAGGGCATGCAGGCCCAAGCGTGCCAGGGCTTCACGCCAATCCGGCTCGCGATGGTTGGCGCTACTGACGAAATTCAGTACCGGCAGCAGTGGTTTGCCGCAACTGGCCAGCACTTCCAGTTCGTCGCGGTACTTGGCCAGAACCGGCTCCCGGGCATCGATCACATACAGGCCGGCGTCCGAGGCGAGCAATTGCCGCAGCACTTTGGCTTCCTGTTCAAAGCGCTGGCGGGCTTCGCTGCCTTCGAGGAATCGGGCCAGCCGTGCCGGGCCGTCGAGGCGTTCGCCGGGACGTTCCAGGCGTTCGAGATAGTCGAGCAGGGCGATGGCGTCTTCAAGGCCAGGCGTGTCGTAGAGATCGAGCAACGGCTCGCCGTCCACCGACAACCGCGCGCCTTCGACGTGGCGGGTGGTGCTGGGGCGATGGGACACTTCGCCGAAACCGACATCCCGGGTGAGGGTGCGCAGCAACGAGGTTTTGCCGACGTTGGTGTGGCCGACCACCGCCAGTTTCAAAGGCGCTTTCCAGGCATTAGTCATGACCGGTCTCCAGCCAGTTCACAGGCACGCAATCGGCGAATGGCAGGTCCAGCTGTTGCAGCGCCACATGCCAGTCGCCGAGGCGTTCGGCATCCAGTGCTTCGCCGGGCGGCGCTTGCAGCAACCAGACACGGGTGGCGGCGGCATTGCGCGCCAGTTCGGCGATCAGGGCCAGGCTGCCACGGTCCGGTGAGCGACGCGGATCGCAGGCAATCGCCAGGCGTGCCGGAGGAAAACGGCTCAGCTGTTCGAGCAGTTTGTTGCGCGACTCGCGGCTGTCGAGAATGCCTGCGTTGTTCACGGTTTTCGGCAGTGGCGGCGGCCACGGGCGTTGATCGTCCAGCTCGATGGCCACCAGCAACGCGCCGTCGCTTTGCTGCTCACTGACGCCGCTTTCGACGCGATGCAGTTGCGCAGGCGCGGCATCGCTGATGCCGAGGCGTTCGCTGGTGGGCATCAGGCGTTCGCGCAGTTGGGCATAACCGGGCAGGTTCAAATCCAGGCGCAACGCGGCTTGGCCGGAGGTCCAGCGCCAGCGGCAGAACAGCGCCAGCAGTAGACGCGGCAACACGCCGTAGACCAGCAACACGCCGACCAGCCATGCGGCCCAGGCCTGACGGGCGCTTTCGATGTTCAGCGCTGCATCGCCACTGGCGCGGATCATCTCCACGCTCGGTACGCTGAAACCGAGCAAGGCCGGCAGCGCGCCGAGAGCCTGGGTCATGGCGACGAAGGTGTCGCCGCGCAGAATGGTGGTTTCCCAGACAAAGCCGTAGCGCCGGGTCGCCATCAACGTCAGCAAGATTGCCAGGGCGCTGAGCATCGCCAGCAACCACAAGCCGTTGACCAGCGCGCCGATCGCCCAGCGATTGAGTTTGCGTCGCTGCAATAACAGCAGCAGGGCCGGCGCCAGTTGCGCGGCTTTGGCATCGCGAGCGAGTTTTTCGCTGAGCCACAGCCACAAGCGTCCGAGGCTGGCGCCGTGTTCACCGGCAAACACCAGGCCCAATGCCCAGCTCAACAGCAGAATCAGATTGAGCCCCAGCAGACTGCCCAGGGCCCAGAACACATTCACCGGTGTCTGGCCGTCACCCAGCGCGGCGAATGCCAGGCCCGCGCCACTGACGATGGCCAGCACTGCCATGACGATCAGCGCCAGTCGCGCGCCTTGCAGCCAATGTTTGAGGGCGTCGGCCAAGCCGTCGCGTTCGGCCAGCCACACCGCCCGACGCTGAATCCGCGTCGGCAGGTCGCCGCCGGCGCTGCGGGCCAGTCGGTTGGCTTCCAGATCATCCAGGGGGCCGGCGTGTTCTTCACGCAGGCGCACCGTCTCGGTCAGCCAGAGGTTTTGCAGTGGAGTCAGTTCCGTCACGCGGCATCCCGTCGCTCAAATGAGCTGTGAGCATAACCGCTGTGGCGCTTATCGGGGTACGGGAGGCTCTGGTATCCTCGCCGGCATGACTAAATCACTTCCCCTCAGCCTGATCGCAGCCCTCGGTGAAAACCGTGTGATCGGCGTCGACAACAGCATGCCCTGGCACTTGCCGGGGGACTTCAAATACTTCAAGGCCACCACCCTCGGCAAGCCGATCATCATGGGTCGCAAGACCTGGGATTCCCTCGGTCGTCCGCTGCCGGGCCGGTTGAACATCGTGGTCAGCCGTCAGGCGGACCTGGTGCTGGAAGGCGCGGAAGTTTATCCGTCGCTGGAGGCGGCCGTGGTTCGCGCGCAGGAATGGGCGAACGAGCAGGGCGTCGATGAGGTGATGTTGATTGGCGGGGCGCAGTTATATGCGCAGGGGTTGGCGCAGGCGGATCGGCTGTATTTGACGCGCGTGGCGTTGAGCCCGGAAGGGGACGCGTGGTTTCCGGAGTTTGATTTGACGCAGTGGACATTGGTGTCCAACACCCCGAATCCGGCTGAAGGCGACAAACCAGCGTACAACTTTGAAGTTTGGGAAAAGGCCTGAAAGCATCGCCAGCAGGCTGGCTCCCACAGTGGGTTTGAGGTGAAACACAGATTGTGTGAACACCCCAAATCCCTGTGGGAGCCAGCCTGCTGGCGATGAGGCCAGATCAGGCGCTGAAGAATTTAAGCGTGCGCCAACTCCGCATGCTCATCCGCCCCCAGCAGCTCTTTATCCGTCTGCTGCATCATCTGGCTGGTAATCGCCCCCGCCGTAATCGAACCACTCACGTTCAACGCCGTGCGGCCCATATCGATCAGCGGCTCAACCGAAATCAGCAGCGCCACCAATGACACCGGCAAACCCATCGCCGGCAGCACGATCAGCGCAGCAAACGTCGCGCCACCGCCCACGCCCGCCACACCGGCCGAACTCAAGGTCACAATCGCCACCAGCGTCGCGATCCACAGCGGGTCCAGCGGGTTGATGCCGACAGTCGGCGCCACCATCACCGCCAACATCGCCGGGTACAGACCGGCACAGCCGTTCTGGCCAATGGTCGCGCCGAACGAAGCGGCGAAACTGGCGATGGACTGCGGGATACCCAGGCGGCTGGTCTGCGCTTCGATGCTCAGCGGAATCGTCGCCGCGCTCGAACGGCTGGTGAACGCAAACGTCAGCACCGGCCAGATCTTGCGGAAGAACCGCAGCGGGTTGATCCCGGCCGCCGACACCAGCAGGCCATGGACCACAAACATCAGGCCCAGGCCGATGTAGGAAACCACCACAAAACTGCCGAGCTTGATGATGTCTTGCAGGTTGGAACCGGCGACCACTTTGGTCATCAGCGCCAGGACGCCGTACGGGGTCAGCTTCATCACCAGACGCACCAGACGCATCACCCAGGCCTGCAGGGTGTCGATTGCGTTGATCACTTTCTGACCTTTCTCGACGTCATCCTTGAGCAGTTGCAGCGCCGCGACACCGAGGAACGCCGCGAAGATCACCACGCTGATGATCGAGGTCGGCTTGGCGCGGGCGAGGTCGGCGAACGGGTTTTGCGGAATGAATGACAGCAGCAGCTGCGGCACATTCAGGTCGGCAACCTTGCCCGCATAATCGTTCTGAATGGCTTGCAGACGGGCCATTTCCTGTGTTCCGGCCACCAGGCCTTCGGCGGTCAGACCGAAGAGGTTGGTCAGGCCGATACCGATCAGCGCCGCGATGGCAGTGGTGAACAACAGCGTGCCGATGGTCAGGAAGCTGATCTTGCCCAGCGACGAGGCGTTGTGCAGACGGGCCACGGCGCTGAGGATCGAGGCGAACACCAGCGGGATGACGATCATTTGCAGCAACTGCACGTAACCGTTGCCCACCAGATCGAACCAGCCGATCGAGGCTTTCAGCACCGGGTTGCCGGCACCGTAAATCGTGTGCAGCGCCACACCGAACACCACGCCCAACACCAATGCGAGCAGGACTTTTTTAGCTAAGCTCCACGCCGTATGACGGGTTTGCGCCAAGCCAAAGAGCAGGGCGAGGAATACCAGCAGATTGAGGATCAGCGGCAGATTCATGTGAACTCCGAGAGAGACTTGTGCCAGCCACCTTCCGGGGCAGCTGCGAACCGGCAAGCCTAACAGCTTGATTTGCAATGAATTAATACCGAAAACGTATGGAATCCGTCGTTTTTGGAATAAGCCGATGTCGTTGTCGGGGATGCACTTGGCGTGAAAGGGACGTGAGCAGTCGCTGGCAGACGAGAGCTGTCACACTTATTTGTTAGCGTCGATATCTTTGGATCAGGGAGAAACCGCCGATGAAGCTCGCACCGAAATTTCTGGCTGCCGCACTGTGTCTTGGACTTGCCGGCCAAGCCTTTGCCACGGATTTGAAACACTGGCCAGCCGATCAGGCCAAGGCGCTGGACGCGATGATTGCGGCCAACGCCAACAAAGGTAACTACGCGGTGTTCGACATGGACAACACCAGTTACCGCTACGACCTCGAAGAGTCGTTGCTGCCGTACATGGAAAACAAGGGCCTGATCACCCGCGAGAAACTCGACCCCTCCCTGAAACTGATTCCGTTCAAGGACACCGCCGACCATAAGGAAAGCCTGTTCAGCTACTACTATCGCCTCTGCGAACTCGACGACATGGTTTGCTATCCATGGGTCGCCCAAGTGTTCTCCGGTTTCACCCTCCAGGAACTCAAAGGCTACGTCGATGAGCTGATGGCTTCGGGCAAACCAGTGCCGGCCACTTATTACGAAGGCGATGTGGTGAAGAACCTCGACGTCAACCCGCCGAAAATCTTCACCGGTCAGAAAGAGCTCTACAACAAGCTGATGGAGAACGGCATCGAGGTCTACGTGATGACCGCCGCCTCCGAAGAGCTGGTGCGCATGGTCGCTTCCGATCCGAAGTACGGCTACAACGTGAAACCGCAAAACGTCATTGGTGTGAGTCTGTTGCTCAAGGACCCGAAGTCGGGCGAGTTGACCACGGCACGCAAGCAAATCACCGCGGGCAAGTATGACGAGAAAGCCAACCTCGGCCTCGAACTGACCCCGTACCTGTGGACCCCGGCAACCTGGATGGCGGGTAAACAAGCGGCGATCCTGACCTATATCGATGAATGGAAAAAACCGGTGCTGGTGGGCGGCGACACTCCGACCAGCGACGGTTTCATGCTGTTCCACAGCGTCGACGTGGCCAAGGGCGGCATCCACTTGTGGGTCAACCGCAAGGACAAATACATGACCCAGATTAACGGCATGATGGCCAAGCACGCCGCGGCTCAGGCCAAGGAAGGGTTACCCGTGACGGCGGACAAGAACTGGGTGATCGTCAAGCCTGAAGAAATTCAGTAAGCGAGGCCAAGCTCACTCTCACTGGCAACACGGAACAAATGTGGGAGCGGGCTTGCTCGCGAAGAGGTCGTCACATCCGACATTGATGTCGACTGATACACCGCTTTCACGAGCAAGCCCGCTCCCACATTTGACCGAGTTGGCCACAAAAAAATGCCCCGCGCTTGGCGGGGCATTTTTTGTTCAACGGTTAAGACTTACAGCCCGTCGAGCATCGCCTTGTTACGCACGGCACCCTTGTCGGCGCTGGTTGCCAGCAGAGCGTAGGCCTTCAGCGCAGTGGTCACTTTACGCGGACGTTTTTCCACAGGCTTCCAGCCTTTCTGATCCTGCTCGGCGCGGCGCCCGGCCATTTCTTCGTCGCTGATCAACAGGTTGATCGAGCGGTTCGGAATGTCGATCAGCACTTTGTCGCCGTCCTGCACCAGACCAATCGCGCCGCCTGCAGCGGCTTCTGGCGAAGCGTGGCCGATGGACAGGCCCGAGGTGCCGCCGGAGAAGCGACCGTCGGTGAGCAGGGCGCAGGCTTTGCCCAAGCCTTTGGATTTCAGGTACGACGTCGGGTAGAGCATTTCCTGCATGCCCGGGCCGCCTTTCGGGCCTTCGTAACGGATGATCACGATGTCGCCGGCTTTTACTTCGTCAGCGAGGATGCCGCGTACGGCGCTGTCCTGGCTTTCGAAGATTTTCGCGTTGCCTTCGAACACGTGGATCGATTCGTCGACGCCTGCGGTTTTCACCACGCAACCATCCAGCGCGATGTTGCCGTAGAGAACGGCCAGGCCGCCTTCTTTCGAGTAGGCGTGTTCGACGCTCCGGATGCAGCCGTTTTCACGGTCGTCGTCCAGGGTTTCCCAGCGGGTCGACTGGCTGAACGCGGTTTGTGTCGGGATGCCCGCAGGGCCGGCCTTGAAGAAGTGATGCACGGCTTCGTCGTCGGTCTGGGTGATGTCCCACTTGGCAATGCCTTCGGCCAGGGTTTTGCTGTGCACGGTCGGCAGGTCGGTGTGCAGCAGACCTCCACGGGCCAGGGAACCGAGGATGCTGAAGATCCCGCCGGCACGGTGCACGTCTTCCATGTGGTACTTCTGGATGTTCGGCGCGACTTTGCACAGTTGCGGCACGTGGCGGGAGAGACGGTCGATGTCGCGCAGGTCGAAATCGATCTCGGCTTCCTGGGCGGCGGCCAGCAAATGCAGGATGGTGTTGGTGGAGCCGCCCATGGCGATGTCCAGGGTCATGGCGTTTTCGAACGCCTTGAAGTTGGCAATGTTGCGCGGCAATACCGATTCGTCGTTCTCGCCGTAATAACGTTTGCACAACTCGACGATGGTGCGACCGGCCTGCAGGAACAGCTGTTCGCGGTCGCTGTGGGTGGCCAGGGTCGAACCGTTGCCCGGCAACGCCAGGCCCAGGGCTTCGACCAGGCAGTTCATCGAGTTGGCGGTGAACATGCCGGAGCACGAACCACAGGTCGGGCAGGCGCTGCGCTCGTACTCAGCGACTTTCTCGTCAGAAGCGCTGGAGTCGGCGGCGATGACCATGGCGTCGACGAGGTCGAGACCGTGGCTGGCCAGTTTGGTCTTGCCGGCTTCCATCGGGCCGCCGGAAACGAAGATCACCGGGATGTTCAGGCGCAGAGACGCCATCAGCATGCCGGGGGTGATCTTGTCGCAGTTGGAAATGCAGACGATGGCGTCGGCGCAGTGGGCGTTGACCATGTACTCGACGGAGTCAGCGATGATCTCGCGGCTCGGCAGCGAATAGAGCATGCCGTCGTGACCCATGGCGATGCCGTCATCCACGGCGATGGTGTTGAATTCTTTCGCTACACCACCGGCGCGTTCGATTTCGCGGGCGACCAGCTGGCCGAGGTCCTTGAGGTGGACGTGGCCCGGTACGAATTGGGTGAACGAGTTGGCAATGGCGATGATCGGCTTTTTGAAGTCGTCATCTTTCATCCCCGTGGCGCGCCACAGTGCGCGGGCGCCGGCCATGTTGCGGCCATGGGTGGATGTTTTCGAGCGGTAATCAGGCATGAAGCACTCCGGGCGGCTAATCAGGTATCAAAAGGGAAGTGAGCTTCTATTGACGTCTGGAACACCCAGAAATGGCCGTGTGTCCGGAAGTTGCCGATAACTTTGCGGGATCGCCGCGCGCTTCAGCTTGAGCTCATAAACCCGCCGGGGGATGACTGGCGATGAATGTCGCGATTCTACACGGCTGGCGTCAGGAGGGAATGCCGGGAAGCGTTGATCCGGCGCTGACACAACGTGCGGGATGACGACTGGCAGGTTTCAGCCCGGGTTCAGCGCCAGATGCCGTCGTGTAATCAGTACATTCAAGCCGAGACCCGTGGCACTCAAGGTCAGGAAGCACAGGGCCAGCGCTGTGGTCAAATCTTCGGAGGCGAGGTTGATCACCACGCTGATCACGCCGCCGGACATGAAAATCAACACGCCGCCGACCGATGTAGAGGTTCCGGCATTCTGTGGGTAGAGACTCATGGCTTTGGAGTTGGCGATGGGTCTGGCAATGGTGGTGCCTGCCGTACAAATCAGCATGGGTATCAGCACCACCGCCGCAGTGAGCCCGAACTGTTCCGCCAACCACAGCATGACCAGCCCGGACAAAGCGATCAGTACCAGGCCAATGACTATCTGCGTGTTGGCCTGCAGCCGCCGATGCAGGGCGCTGGCGACAATCCCTCCAAACACATAGGCCACGCCATACAGCAGCAACGCCCAGGCAAACTCGTAAGGTGAAAGCGCCAGCCGCTCCATGAAAATGATTGGTGAAGTGACGATGAACGAGAAATGGCAGGCGAAGGCCAAGGCTGAAATCAACCAGTAACCCATGAAACGAACATCCGAGCACACCCGCCAATAGGCACTGAAAATTCGTTCAGGTGTCGGGTTGTGCAGGTGCGAGTTTTCCCTGAGCAGGAAAAAGGCTTTAAGCCAGACAATGACAGCCAGGGTGATAAACACATAAAAGCTGCCCTGCCAGCCCAACTGCAATTGCAACCACGTCCCCAGCAGCGGCGAAATCGAAATGAACACCCCGCCGCCGGTCACCATCCAGATTCTGATTCGCTCCTGTTCCTTGCCAACGAACAGATCCTGAACCAGTGCCTGTGACAGGACGAACGATCCGCAACCCACGGCCTGGATCACCCGAAAGAACAGAAACCAGCTGTACTCGCGGGACGCCACGCACCCCGCCGCACCGATCACCGCGATTGCGATACCGGCCAGTAGCAGCTTCTTGCGCCCCCACAAGTCTGACAGCGGTCCGACCAGCACCACGGATAACGCCAGGCCAATGGCGAACAGGCTGACGGACAGGGCGATATCGGACGGCGAGGTCCGAAAGTAGTCGGAAAGATCGGGAAAGGACGGAAGCACCACATCCAGGGGGAAAACGCCTAGCAGTGTCATGGTCATCAACAGAATGACCATGACACGATGTTGTGCGACACGGGCTACACGGTTTCTGTCATTCATCGAGAAGCCCTGCCCTGTAGAAAAGTTGCCGATTGGCAGGCAGATCGAAGAAGCCCGCTTTTTTCATGGCGTCCAGCGTGGCACTTGCACCCGACCGGGCGCGCAGGCGCTGTGCTTGCGGGCCGGTCAGATCACAAAGGATTTGCGCGACAGACGTTTCGCTCAGGCTGGCGCTGCACAGGCTTTCGCCAAGCCAGCGTTCATCGACTTCAAAGAAAACCAGCAGGATTTCCAGGAGCAGCCTGGCGGTGAACGTGCGTTGGCCGCAGCTCAGTTGCAACCACAGATAATGGAATACTTCGCAAAAGTAGCGACTGTGCCGTGCCTCGTCGGCAAGGTGGTCCCGAAGCATTTCCTGAACGCTACTGACCAATGTGTCGCGGCAAACGTCGAGCAGTTCCTTGGCAATAATCGTTTCCGAGACGAAGCCGACGAGAAACCACGCCAGTGCCTTGTGCTTGTCCGGTGTGCGGTCGATCAGGGCGTTCAGCCGGGCAATCCGCTGGGGCATGACCGGGCGATCAGTCATGCCGTAAATGTCGGCAATCTGCTCGGCGAGGGTGTTGGAGAACAGCGCGTGATAAGCCTCGTCGGTGTAAAGCTGCAGCGCGGCGGTTTTCATCCGAGGGGGGATGGAAATACCCAGTTCGTTGTGGACGATGGTTTCCACGGATCGGTTGACGATGCGGTGTTCGAGCAGGGTGGTGTAGTCGAGGAAATACACCAGATGATTGGCGGTCAGGCGATGAACAATCGAACTGCCGGCCGCTTTGACCGCCGGGTGTTTCAGGTAAGGCAAAAAGGATGGCGGAAACCAGTGGCGGGTTTCCAGTTGCCGTCCCAGGTCCGAGGGCAGTTGATAGGCGTGGTCGCTGATGCGCACCGAGGCCCGGGTATTCCAGTCTCCAAGCGTGAAACGATTGGCCCATGAGGCGGGGTAGGACGCAGGGTCGTTGAGGGGCTCGGTCATTGTTCCTGCTCCCGATCGCTCAGCAGCGCTTTCAACTCCTTGCACATCACTTGTCCGTCGCTCTGGCCGCAGCCGACAAAAAACAGTGGTTGCTCTGCACTGTCTTCAAGTCCCAACAGCGCTTCGACCCGATCATCGGTCAAGGCGCCGGTCAGCCAGGTGTTCAACCCCAGCGAAGTGGCCGCCAGTTGAAAGGTCTGAGAAATGTGGCCGGCTTCGACGTAGGCCATTCGGTAGGCCCGTGAGTGCTCGTACTTCCACCACAGCTTGTCGAATCGACTGGTGATGAACAGGCCTGCGGGCAGGTTATTGATGAAGTGTTGCCCGCACATCAATTGCCCCAAAGGCTCTGCGGGCAGCGGATTGACGAAACTCAGTGCGTGCCCGGCGGGGTGGTAGGCGTAGAGGCCGGGTTGCAGGTCGCTTACGTTTTGCGCCAGGAGAAAGCCTTCGCAGGCATTCAGTCCGCCACCGGACGGGCTGCTTCGCCGGGCGCCGAGACCTTCGACGATGCTTTCGTCGATGTCGTTTTCGCGCTCATGCAGATAGCCGAGGGACAGGTACAGCAATGTACTCACGGCTTCGAGGGAAACCGCTTCACCGGTGAACGTGCGGCAGGTTTTGCGATTGACCAAGGCATTTGCCAGGGAGCCTTCCGGCAGGCAGGAAGGTTTTGGCAGGGCAATCAGCTCGCCACCCAAGCGTTCCGAGCGCCTGGCTTTCGGCGAGGGTGTGCTCAGCACGTCGGTGCAATGATCAAGGTATTGTTTTGACCATTCATTAATATTTTGCGGGATGTGTTCGCAAGGAATGTTCTTGGTGCCGATATGAAATATCTTCGAGAGTTCGTCCCAGCCCCATTCAATATTGTCTACTGTTGCTGTTGTCAGTATTCCAGCGCTAAGTAACTGGGTGTCAATTGTATTGCGTTCGTTGAACTTTTTTGGGTTGTCGACAAGTTCTGCCAGACGGGTGGAATATTTGAGGTTCAGTTCAAACTGCTTGTGATTCTTGTAATCCCAAACTATTTGACCGGGCGTACGAGGAAGTATGAATAAGTGAGGGCTGATCTGCATGATGGGCGTTTCGCTCTGGGCAAGGCCATGGAAAACGCTGGGTAGCCGGCACTCCCCAGCGTCTCATTTACTTAGCGGGCTTTAGGGGCAACCAGAAAAGCCAGGTTGGCGATGCTGTTAACTTCCAGAGTAATTGCTTTCATTTGGAACTCCTTGTAATTGAAAGTGAGTGTCACTTCGTTGTGACACGCTTAATCATAGAGCGTAATGAGCGCTTATCAAGGCGATATTGGGTAGGAAACTTCCAGTAATTTTGTCGGAATGATCAAGGGTGTGAACAAGTTTTGTCAGTCGTATTCTTTAAAGTTAAAGATGCAGAGAAACGTCCTGCAAGTTTGTAGGATCGCAAGTGTAGGAAGTTTGAGGGTGGGTCAGTAACAGATAATAAAGCGGGGAGCCGGCTGGCTCCCCGTCAAACCGGTGTCATCAGCTGTTTGGCAGCAACCGGCAGGTGATGCTCTTGATGTAGCGGGTTTCGGCAATGGCTGGGTGAACCGGGTGATCCGGGCCCTGACCGCCGCGCTCGAGCATCTGGATGTTGCGGTCCAGATGACGAGCGCTGGTCAGCAGAATGTTCTGCAGATCGTCTTCCGGCAGGTGCATCGAGCACGATGCACTGACCAGGATGCCGTCCTTGCTGAGCAGGCGCATGGCTTGCTCGTTCAGGCGACGGTAGGCGCCTTCACCGTTCTTCATGTCTTTCTTGCGTTTGATGAAGGCGGGCGGGTCGGCAACGATCACGTCAAAGCGTTCTTCGCTGGCTTTCAGCTCTTTTAGGGCTTCGAACACGTCGCCTTCGATGCAGGTCATTTTCTCGGCGAAACCGTTCAGCGCGGCGTTGCGCTCGACGCCATCGAGGGCGAAGGCCGAGGCATCGACGCAGAAGACTTCACTGGCACCGAACGCGGCCGCTTGCACACCCCAGCCGCCGATGTAGCTGTACAGATCCAGCACGCGTTTGCCTTTGGCATAAGGGGCCAGGCGCGCGCGGTTCATGCGGTGGTCGTAGAACCAGCCGGTTTTCTGACCCTGGATGACCGGGGCTTCGAATTTCACGCCGTTCTCTTCCAGCGCGACCCACTCCGGCACCAGGCCGAACACGGTTTCGACATAACGGTTGAGGCCTTCGGCGTCACGGGCGGCGGAATCATTCTTGAACAGAATGCCGCTTGGCTTGAGCACTTGGGTCAGTGCGGCGATCACGTCTTCTTTATGGGCTTCCATGGTCGCCGAAGCGATCTGCACCACAAGGATGTCGCCGAAACGATCGACCACCAGACCTGGCAGCAGGTCGGAGTCGCCGTAGACCAGGCGATAGAACGGCTTGTCGAACAGCCGATCGCGCAGGGACAGCGCAACGTTCAGGCGATGGACCAGCAGCGACTTGTCCAGCGGCAACTTGATGTCGCGCGACAGCAGGCGGGCGCAAATCAAGTTGTTCGGGCTCATGGCCACGATGCCAAGCGTCTTGCCGCCGGCGGCTTCGAGGATCGCCTGGTCGCCGGCTTGAAAACCGTGCAAAGGGGTCGCCGCTACATCGATTTCGTTGCTGTAGACCCACAAGTGGCCGTTTCGCAGGCGACGGTCGGCGTTGGCTTTGAGGCGCAGGCTAGGCAGGGACATGACGTCGCTCCGGAAAAAAGAGCGGGAGTATAGCGTGTTGAGAGTTGTGGCGGGCTGGGTGGGCGATGAAACGCTGATGACGCCTTCGCGAGCAAGCCCGCTCCCACAGGGTTAGCGCATGACCTGGAGCGAGCCTGCTCGCGAAGGCGATTTTGAATGCAGCGCCAACGATGAAACTTTCGCCAATGTGTCGGCCGGTGTGTCGGATCCAACTTTATAAAGGTTAGAATCGCCCCCTGGCCCAGAGTGTGTACTTATGTCCCAAGAGCTGACTTCCGAACAGATTCAACAGTCCCTGCAAGGCATCAGCGTGCCTGCCCAGCCGCAAATCATGGTGGATTTGCAGATGGAGCAGTACATGCCCGACCCGGATCTGGAAGTGATCGCGAAGCTGATCTCCCAGGACCCGGGGCTCTCTGGCGCCTTGCTGAAGATCGTCAACTCGCCGTATTACGGCTTGAGTAACAAGATCGCCTCGATCCAGCGCGCGGTGAACCTGCTGGGCAGCCGTTCGATCATCAACCTGATCAACGCGCAGTCGATCAAGGGCGAGATGAATGACGACACCATCGTCACCCTGAATCGGTTCTGGGATACCGCTCAGGACGTGGCGATGACCTGCCTGACCCTGGCCAAGCGCATCGGCGCCCAGGCCGGCGATGAAGCCTACGCGCTGGGGCTGTTCCACGACTGCGGCGTGCCGCTGATGTTGCAGCGTTTCCCCAATTACATGACCGTCCTGGAAGAGGCCTACGCTAACGCCAGCGCCGAATGCCGGGTGGTCGACACCGAGAACCGGGTGTTCAACACCAACCACGCGGTGGTCGGTTATTACACGGCCAAGTCCTGGCGCCTGCCGGAGCATGTGACCGCCGCGATCGCCAATCACCACAACGCCCTGGCGATCTTCAGCGACGAGTCTTCGCGCAATGCCCAGCTCAAGAACCTGCTGGCGATCCTGAAAATGGCCGAGCACATTTGTGCGTCTTACCGGGTGCTGGGTAATCAGACCGAAGACCACGAATGGAACAGCATCGGGCATCTGGTGCTCGATTATGTCGGCCTTTCGGACTACGACTTCGAGACCCTCAAGCAAACGATTCGCGACCTCGGCGCTCACCGCTGAGCATCGACTGCTTCATTTATTCGAGAGCCCTGATTCGAGAACACCATGCCTGAACTGCCGGAAGTCGAAACCACCCGCCGCGGGATTGCGCCGCACCTGGAAGGCCAGCGCGTCAGCCGGGTAATCGTGCGTGACCGCCGCTTGCGCTGGCCGATTCCTGAAGACCTGGATGTGCGCCTGTCCGGCCAGCGCATCGTGCTGGTGGAACGGCGGGCCAAGTACCTGTTGATCAATGCCGAAGTCGGCACGCTGATCAGCCATTTGGGCATGTCGGGCAATCTGCGACTGGTGGAAGTCGGTATGCCGGCGGCCAAGCATGAGCACGTGGACATCGAACTCGAGTCCGGGCTGGCCCTGCGTTATACCGACCCGCGTCGGTTCGGCGCGATGCTTTGGAGCCTCGATCCGCTCAACCATGAACTGCTGATTCGCCTGGGGCCGGAGCCGTTGACCGACCTGTTTGATGGCGATCGCTTGTTCCAGCAGTCTCGCGGACGATCCATGGCGGTCAAGCCGTTCATCATGGATAACGCGGTGGTGGTCGGCGTCGGCAATATTTATGCGACCGAAGCGCTGTTCGCCGCCGGCATCGACCCGCGTCGTGAAGCCAAGAGCATTTCCCGAGCGCGCTATTTGAAACTGGCGATCGAGATCAAACGTATTCTGGCTGCCGCCATCGAGCGTGGCGGCACGACGTTGCGGGACTTTATCGGCGGCGACGGTCAGCCGGGGTATTTCCAGCAGGAATTGTTCGTCTACGGACGTGGCAGTCAACCGTGCAAAGTCTGTGGCACCGAGCTGCGGGAAGTGAAACTGGGGCAGCGCGCCAGCGTCTTTTGCCCACGCTGCCAGAGCTGATACGACCTACGGTCTATAGTCAGTGTTCTCACTGCCTAGCCGAAGGATCGTGTCATGAACTCGTTTCGAACCCTTGTTTTTGCGCTGCTGCTGAGCGTCGGTGCGCCCGCGCTGGCGGCAAGTAGCGGCAGCGGTGACCCGCGCTATACCATCCAGAATCCCCCGGCCTACGCCATGCTCGGCGACTTATTGATCGCCCGACCCTTGCTGGTCGTGGCGACGGTGATCGGTGCCGGGGCGTTTGTGGTGTCGTTGCCGTTTACCGCGCTGGGTGGCGGAGTTGGCGATGCGGGGCAGGCGTTGGTGGTTGATCCGGCGAGGGCTGCGTTTGTAAGGTGCCTGGGGTGTATCGGGGAGGGGTTTGAGCAGCGGGAGTGAATCAGTTACATCTTCGGTGTACCTGATGGCCTCATCGCGAGCAGGCTCGCTCCCACATTTGATTTGTGTTGTGAATCAAATGATGTGAACACCACAAGTCCACTGTGGGAGCGAGCCTGCTCGCGATGAGGCCGGCACAGGCGCTACAAAAAAGCCTGCCTCAAGCCTTCCCGGTAATAACCCGATACTTGGCCATCAACTGCTCTTCAGTCTCCGGATGTGCTTCATCCAGTGGAATGCAATCCACCGGGCACACTTGCTGGCACTGAGGCTCGTCGTAGTGGCCGACACACTGCGTGCACAGGTTCGGGTCGATCACGTAGATCTCTTCGCCTTGGGAAATGGCGGCGTTCGGGCACTCGGGTTCGCAGACGTCGCAGTTGATGCAATCGTCGGTGATGATCAGGGACATGCTAACTCCAGCCGGGGCGCAAGGCCCGGGCGCAATAAACCAATGCGCGCAATTGTGCCGCATTGGCGCCCACAGTGCACGCGGGCGCCGCTTGAGCGGTCGTTACTTCTTGAAGCGTTCGGTGAGGGCATCCGCCACCGCAGGGTGGACGAACTTGGTGATATCGCCGCCCAACGCTGCGATTTCACGGACCAGCGTGGAGGAAATGAACGAATAACGCTCGGACGGGGTAAGAAACAGACTTTCCACATCCGGCGCCAGTTGGCGGTTCATGTTGGCCAGCTGAAATTCGTATTCGAAGTCCGACACCGCGCGCAAGCCACGCAGGAACACGTTGGCGTTCTTCTCTTTGGCAAAGTGCGCCAGCAACGTCGAGAAGCCGACGACTTCAACGTTCGGCAGATGTTTAGTGACCTCGCGGGCCAGCGCCACTCGTTGTTCCAGGGGAAACAACGGGTTTTTCTTCGGGCTGGCAGCGACGGCGATGATCACATGATCGAACAGGCGCGCGGCGCGTTCGACCAAGTCGCCATGGCCCTTGGTAATAGGGTCGAAGGTACCTGGGTACAACACTCGGTTCATCGCGTCGTCCTGGCGGGAGTCCGTTGGGGAGTCGGATGGTATCGCAGCCTTCCCGGTCGGCCAAGTCGCCTGTTGGGTAAGAAAGCACTATAGACGATTGGAATATTCTCGGTTTTCATGGGTTTTTCAAACGTTCGGCGAGGGAAGTCGCCAGTTGCGCCGTCAGCCCGTAGACCGACAATTGCGGGTTTGCGCCAATGCTGGTGGGGAACAGCGAGCCGTCGTGGATCGACAGATTGCTGATCTGGTGGTGCCGGCCGAGGCTGTCGGTCACGGCGTTTTTCGGGTCCTCGCCCATGGCGCAACCGCCCATCACATGAGCGCTGCCCAGGCGGGTGCGATACAACTCAAGGCTCAAACCGTCGATCAACGTGCGCGCTTCCGCCAGGGTTTTCACGTAGCGCGCGTCAGCGTGCATCGGCATCACCGCGTTGGCGCCGCCGGCGAACTGGATTTCGGCCATGCTGTGGAAGGCCCGGCGCAAGCCGTCCCAGGCATAGGGTGAAACCTGATAGTCGAGCACCGGCGTGTTGTCGCCGCGTAATTCGACGTTGCCGCCGGGACTGTCCGGATGAAAACCATCGCGTAACAGCGCCAGCATCGCGTGGGTGTGAGGCAGGTTTTCCATGTGCGCGGCGTTTTCCTTGCCGAAACCACCGAGCAAAGTGGCGGCCAGCGCCGGGTGCAGCGGCGGGACTTCGAGTTTGTAGGACATCTTGCCGGTGGTGCCGTTCTGCCATTGGAAATGGTCGGAATAGATCGACTGCGGCGCACCGTAGAACGGATTGATCACCTCGTCGAACAGCCCGGCAGACATGTTCACCAAATGCAGGAACGTGCGCTTGCCCAACCGTTTGTGCGGATCGGGCGCTTCCGAGCGCAGGAGCAGCGCCGGGCTGTTGATCCCGCCGCCCGCCAGCACGTAATGCCGCGCCTTGACCGTAATCGTACGTCCGGTAGGCGCGACGCAACGGTCGTCCATCGCCACGCATTGCAGGCCCGTGACCTTGCCATCCTTGATCGAGAGCTTTTCGGCGCGGGCCAGATAGAGCAGCTCACCGCCCTTTTCCAGGGTCGCGGGAATGGTCGTGACCATCATCGATTGCTTGGCGTTGGTCGGGCAGCCCATGCCGCAATAGCCAAGGTTCCAGCAACCGCGCACGTTGCGCGGGATCACATGCCAGGCGTATCCGAGTTGTTCGCAGCCTTTGCGGATCACGTCGTTGTTGGCGTTGGGCGGAACCATCCACGGCGCAACGCCCAGGCGCTGTTCCATTTTCTCGAACCACAGCGCCATGTCGGCCGGGCTGTGGCCTTTGACGTCATGCTCCTTGGCCCAATGCTCAAGCGTCGGGTCGGGGGTGCGAAAGCTTGATGTCCAGTTGATCAACGTCGTGCCGCCTACCGCGCGGCCCTGGAGGATGGTGATCGCGCCGTCCTTGCTCATGCGACCGATGCCTTCCTGATAGAGGTTGGTGTAAGCCTGGTCTTCGAGCATCTTGAAGTCGCTGCTGGTCTTGAGCGGGCCTTCTTCGATCAGCAGAACCTTGTAGCCCGCGGCGCTGAGGATTTCCGCGGTGGTGCCGCCGCCCGCGCCGCTGCCGATGATAGCCACGTCCGCTTCGAGGGTCAGGTCCTGGGTCAGTTGCGAGCCGTTGTAGGTTTTCCAGCCACGGGTCATGCCTTCGCGGAACGGGTCGGGTACGGGCATCTTCGGGTTCTCTTGTTGTTATGAGTTTGGATGCGGTGGTGAGGCGGCTGACGTCTTCGCGAGCAAGCCCGCTCCCACAGGTTCCGAGTCGTTCACAAAAAGGTGGTCCACCTCAAATCCTGTGGGAGCGTGGCTTGCCCGCGAAGGGGGCGCCTCGGTCTCAAACTGTAGGCGGTCCGGGATACCCGCAATGCACCCACGATTCTGCGCGGCTGTACCACGCCATCATCACCAGTTGCAGCAACGAGCTATGCCCCATGCGCAGCAGGCTCAACGAACTGTTTTCCCAACGATCGAGAAAATGCCGGATCTCATCGGCACTGGCGTTTTCCCAACTGCCCCAGATCCCGGTCAGCGGCCCGCGGGTCACCGCCATCCCCAGCACGTCGAACAATTGCTGAGTGAGCTTGAGCATTTCCGGCGACAGGTGATTCAGACCGTTATCCAGGCAGTGCAGGGTTTCATCGACGGCCTTCGGCATCTTCTCGGCAGCCACGGCGCCCTCGATCATCACCGGGATCAGCGCCCGCAGAAACAGCAGGTCACCGCTGCGCAAAATCGCGAAACCACTGGCCGGGATGCTCGATGAGCAGCCGCTGAGGCTCGCACCCACTCCGGCGGTGGCCAGGAAAGCACTCGCGCCGAGGCTGAATTTAAGCAGGCCGCGCCGTGACAGCGCGGGTGTATCGGACAGGCTTGGGCTCATTATTGTTATTACCCGGCGGCGTGATCGTTAGCGGATAAACAGTTTCTGGATCAGTTTCTGAATGGCTTTTCCGTACGGCGGGTAAATCAGTTTCGCCGCGTTGAAGCGTTGCTTGATCAGCACGCCTTTGGCCTTGCTGAAGGTCAGGAAGCCTTCGTGGCCGTGGTAGTGGCCCATGCCCGAGGCGCCGATGCCGCCGAACGGCATATCGTCCTGCGCCACGTGAAGCAAGGTGTCGTTGAGGCAAACACCGCCGGAATGGGTTTCGTGGAGGACGCGGTTTTGTTCGCGCTTGTCGTAGCCGAAGTAATACAGCGCCAGCGGACGAGGTCGCTGATTGATGTAGGCAAACGCCTCATCAAGCGTCTTGTACGGCACGATCGGCAGCAGCGGGCCAAAGATTTCGTCCTGCATCACGGTCATGTCGTCGCTGACGTTGAGCAGCAGGCTATGGCTCATGCGCCGGCCCTGGCCCTGATCGAACAACGGAATCAGCAGCGCGCCTTTGCTGGTGGCGTCGCTGACGTAGTCGTTGAGCCGCGCCAGTTGCCGGTCATTGATGATGGCGGTGTAGTCCGGGTTGTCGGCCAGTGTCGGATAGAACCCGCGAACCGCGTGCCGATAGGCTTCGACGAAAGCGCCCACGCGATCTTCCGGCACCAGCACGTAGTCCGGGGCCACGCAGGTTTGTCCGGCATTGAGGGTCTTGCCGAAAGCGATGCGCTCGGCGGCGTCCTTGAGCGGCACGTCGAGGGACACGATGGCCGGGGATTTGCCGCCCAGTTCAAGGGTCACCGGGGTCAGGTTTTCAGCCGCCGCGCGCATCACGTGTTTGCCAATGCTGGTAGCGCCGGTGAACAGCAGGTGATCGAAACGCAGCCGTGAGAACGCGACACCGATATCCGCCTCGCCCAGCACTACGCAGACCTGGTCTTGCGGGAAGATCCGGCCGAGCAACTCCTTGAGCAGCAAACCGGTGGCGGGGGTCGACTCGCTGAGTTTGAGCATCACCCGATTGCCCGCCGACAACGCACCCACCAACGGCCCGATGGCCAGATACAGCGGGTAGTTCCACGGCACGATCACGCCGACCACGCCCAGCGGCTGGTAAACCACTTTGGCCGACGCCGGCTGAAACGCGATACCGACCTTGCGCCGCGAGGCTTTCATCCAGCCTTTGAGGTGCTGACTGGCGTAATGGATGCCGTGCAGGCTGGGCATCAGTTCGGCGAGCAGGGTTTCATCGGCGCTGCGGTGGCTGAAGTCCTGGCTGATCGCATCGATCAAGGCCTGGCGTTCATTGCTCAGCAGATCCCGCAGGGCTTTGAGCCATTGCTGGCGCTGGGCGGCCGGCGGCATCGGGTTGGCTGCATACGCCGCACGCTGCGCATCGAACAGGGCCTGGAGCTCGTCCAGAGGCTGTTGCAGGTTCTGCAGGTAAGCGATGTCGGCGGTCATGATCGGCTCCGGTTTTTGTTGTAATGAGGCACTTTTTAGAGTCTATGCTCTAGAAAGTCAAATGGCATCCTGAGTACAGCATGGTTTTATCCACTCGCCGATAGGTCGTAAGATGCCCGCCAACGCACTCTGAATTAAAGCTCAAGCCATGGCCCCTCGGATCAAAACCAGCGAGCGCATCGTGCAGAACAGCCTGGAGCTGTTTAATCAACAGGGCGAGCGCAGCATCAGCACCAACCACATTGCTGCCCACATGGAGATTTCTCCGGGCAACCTGTACTACCACTTCCCCAACAAGCAGGCGATTATCGCCGTGCTGTTCAGTGAGTACGAAAGCCTGGTGGACAGCTTCCTGCGCCCGCCCCAGGGCCGCGCGTCCACGGTGGAAGACAAGCGCTTCTACCTTCAGGAGCTGCTGGCGGCGATGTGGCGCTACCGGTTTTTGCATCGAGATCTTGAGCATTTGCTCGACAGCGATCCAGAACTGGCCGCCCGTTATCGGCGTTTCTCCCAGCGCTGCCTGATCCATGGCACCCACATCTACGCCGCCTTCGTCGACGCCGGCATCCTGCAAATGGACAAGGTCCAGATCGAATCCCTGACGCTCAATGCCTGGATTATCCTGACGTCCTGGGTGCGTTTTCTGTGCACCACGCGGGAAAACTCCAATCACCTGAGCGAGCAGGCGATTAAACGTGGGGTGTATCAGGTGCTGGTGCTTGAGGCCGGTTTCGTCACGGACCAGTCACGCGACGCGGTCAACGCGTTGTATGAAGAGTTTTACGTGCCACTGGCCCAGGCCCTGGAAGAAGTGCAGTAGGATCTAAGACCGACTTAATCACAGGAGCCCGTTATGCCCATTGCGCAACTGATCAGCCCGCAAGCGTTGGACCTGAAAAAGGAGCAGCCTGGGCTGGTGATTCTGGATTGTCGTTTTGCCCTCGAAGACCCGGACTACGGCCAGCGCAGCTATGCCGAAGGGCACATCGCCGGCTCGAGCTTTGCCGATCTTGAGCGTGATTTGAGCGGGACCGTGGTCAAGGGTGTGACCGGGCGCCATCCGCTGCCTGAACCTGAAGACTTGATCGAGCGCCTGCAAGCCTGGGGCATCAACGTCGACAGTGAAGTGGTTTTGTACGATGACGGCCCGGGTGCCTATGCGGCGCGGGCGTGGTGGTTGCTGGCCTGGCTGGGCAAGCGTGACGGCGTGTTCATCCTCGATGGCGGGCTCAAGGCCTGGCACGCGGCGGGTTTGCCGCTGAGTCTGGATGCGTGTGATATCGAGCGTGGCACCTTCAACGGGACGCCGGACAATGCGCTGATCGTGAGTGCTGAAGAGCTTCAACAACGTCTCGGCCAACCCGCGCTGACCTTGCTCGATGCCCGGGCATTGCCGCGTTTCAAGGGCGAAGTCGAGCCTATCGACCCGATTGCCGGGCACATTCCCGGCGCGCAATGTGCGGCGTTCACCGAGAACCTGGGCAGCGACGGGCATTTCCTGCCGGCGGATCAGCTCAAGCAGCGCTTTGCCGCGAAACTCGGTGATCGTGCGCCGGCTGATCTGGTGGCGTACTGCGGATCCGGCGTCACGGCTTGCCATAACCTGTTCGCACTGTGCCTGGCGGGTTATCCGTTGGGCTCGCTGTATGCCGGGTCGTGGAGCGAGTGGATCAACGATCCCGCGCACGGCATCGCAACCGGCGAATAAACACAAAACTCTGTGGGAGCGAGCCTGCTCGCGATAGCGGTGGATCATGCGGCAGAGATGTCGAATGTTAAACCGCTATCGCGAGCAGGCTCGCTCCCACAGGGTATTGGGGTTGTTTCGAGATTTCAGAACAGCCGGGCACTGCGATACGCCCCCGGCCCCACCCCGTAAACCTGCTTGAACTGCCGACTCAGATGACTCTGGTCGGCAAATCCCAGCTGCGTCGCAACCTCCAGCGGCAAACACCCATTCTGTAATAACACCCGCGCCCGAGCGATGCGTTGCTGCATCAGCCAGGTGTGCGGTGGCATGCCCATGGCACGGCGGAACACCCGGGCGAAGTGGAACGGTGACAGGTTGACCGCTGCCGCCAGTTCTTCCAGCGAAGGTGGCGCGGCCAATTGCGCTTGCAGCAGGTCCTTGGCCAGCGTCACTGCCCGGTGTTCCTTGCCGGGTTTGCCGGCAACCGGCACGGCCGCATGACGTTGCAGCAACAACAGCATCATCTCGCGCCAGACCGTTTGCTGTTGCAGGGCCGTGGACGGACTTTCCAGCAAGCGATGCAATTGGCAGAAACCCTTCACCAGATCCGGATCGCGATACAGCGTCGCGCCAAACCCCGGCAGGTTGGTGGTCGGCAACTCCAGTTCGTCCAGCAGCGAGAGAATCTGCCCGCTGTCCGGGTAAAACGCCCGGTACAACCAGCCATCCTCCGTGCCTTTGTGGCCGGTGTGCAGTTCATCAGGGTTGATCAACACCAGCGTGCCGCTGCCGGCCAGGTGTTCGGCGCCGCGATAGCGATAACGCTGGGCGCCGGCCATGATCATGCCGATCACATAACCGTCATGCACATGGGGCGCGAAGCGATGTTCGATGTAGCGTGCGGACAATAACTCGACGCCGGCCAACGGCGCCGTTTGCCAGAAACGGATCGACTCGCCCTGATCGGCGTCCATGGCTTACCCGCGACCCACGGTGCTCAGCCACTGCGGAATACGGCGCTCCAGGTAATAACCTGGTTGCCGGAACGAACCGTCGACAAAACCGACATGCCCGCCCTTGGCTTGCAGCTCGAATTCAGTGGAGGCCGACAATTCTGGCGCTTGCGGCAAGCTATGGGGGAATACGAAGGGATCGTCGGCTGCCTGGATGATCAAGGTCGGTGTGCGGATCTCTCCCAGGAAATACCGGCTCGAAGCGCGGCGATAGTAATCCTCGGCATCGACAAAACCATTGAGCGGCGCCGTGACCCGGCCATCGAAATCCCAGAACGTGCGCATGTTCTCCAGCGAGCCCAGCGCCGCCAATGCCGCCAGTCCCTCCTCGCGCCCGTCATGCTGGAACTGGCGCTGCTTGTTCTTGATGTAGGCGACCATCTCGCGCATGAAATGCGCCTGATACACCTTGGAGAAACCCTGGCCGATACGATCGGCGCAATGATCGAGACGAAAGGGCACCGACACCGCCACGGCACCCGACACGCCGCTGTCACTGCCGGTTTCGCCCAAATGCTTGAGCAAGACATTGCCGCCCAGGGAATAGCCGACCGCATAGAGCGGGGCGAGAGGGCGCTTGGCCCGCAGGTGTTTGATGGCTTCGGCCAAGTCTTCACTGGCACCGGAATGGTAGCTGCGCGCCAACAGATTCGGCTCGCCCGAACAACCGCGCCAGTTCAACGCGACACTGGCCCAACCCTGGGCACCGAGCGCTTTCTGCACCCCGGCCACGTAAGGCGAATTCGAAGAACCGGTCAGCCCGTGCAGCACCAGCACCAGCGGCGCATCGGCGGTGTGTGGGCCGTGCCAGTCCAAGTCGAGAAAGTCGCCATCCTCAAGCCACAAGCGCTCGCGCTCGCGTTCGATGTGCGTGGTTTTGCGCCACAGCGGTCCCCACAACGTTTGCAGGTGCGGGTTGCCGAGGCCCAAGGCGGGGGTGAAACGTTCTGACGGAAAGGACACGATTGCTCTCGATGCAGCGGTGCGCAACCGGTGCGCACCTTTTTCAGGCCGGTCGATTAACCGGCGATCTCTGCCATACGTTGCCACAATGCGTAATACACCCGCCCGGATTTCTGCTCCCGGTGCAGGCGCCAGTTGCCCGGCAAGCCAAGGCTCGACGGCGCGTTTTCGCTTTCAGTGTAGATCCAGGCTTCATTGGCCAGCCACTGACGCTCTTCAAGCAGCGTGCACACGGTCGGCAACAGATCCTGGTTGAACGGCGGGTCGAGGAACACCAGGTCGTAAGCGGTCGCGGTCTGGGTTTCCAGATAGCGCAGCGCATCGGCGGTCTGGATCTGGCCGGTGGTGCAGCGCAGTGTTCCCAGGTGTTCCTTGATACTGGCGACCGCGATGTTGCTGGCGTCCAGCGCCTGACCCATCGCCGCGCCACGGGACAAGGCCTCCAGGAACAACGCGCCGCTGCCGGCGAACGGGTCAAACACTTTGGCCCCGGCCACGTACGGCGCGAGCCAGTTGAACAGGGTTTCACGCACCCGGTCCGGGGTCGGGCGCAGACCCGGGGCGTCCGGGAAGCTGAGCTTGCGGCTGCCCCATTCGCCACCGATGATGCGCAGTTGGTTCACGCCGTTGTGTACGTTGTGAACGGGTTTTTTAGGACGAGTGGCCATTAATGCTCCGGAACCCCGAGCGGCTGCTCGGCAGGTTTATCAGTTGGGGCCGGTAACGGCTTTTGCGGCACGGTCGGGCCAGCGCTGACGATGACCATTTTATCCGTGCTCAGGTGTTTGTTCAGTGCAACTTTGACTTGTTCGACGGTCAGGCTCTGCGACTCACGCATGAAGTCATCCAGGTAGGTCAACGGCAGGTTGTAGAAACCCATCGCGCCCAGTTGCCCAACGATATCGGCGTTGCTGGCGGTGGACAACGGGAAGCTGCCGGCCAGTTCACGCTTGGCGTCGTCGAGCTCTTTCTGGGTCGGCCCGGTTTTAAGGTAGTCGGCGAGGACGTCCTGCACCAGTTTCAGGGTGCCTTCGCTCATCTCGGCGCGGGTTTGCAGGTTGATCATGAACGGGCCGCGCGCCTGCATCGGGGTGAAGCCCGAATAGACGCCGTATGCCAGGCCACGCTTCTCGCGCACTTCGCTCATCAAGCGAGTGCCAAAACCACCACCGCCGAGGATCTGGTTGCCCAGGGAGAGCGCAGCGTAGTCCGGATCGTCACGGTCGATGCCCAGTTGCGAGAGCATCAGGTTGGTTTGCTTGGACGGGAACTCGATGTGCCCGATGCTGGCTTTCGGTTCTTCAGGCTGCGGGATTTTCGGTAAAGCCGGGCCTTTTGGCAGCGCGCTGGAGACTTGCGCGGCAATCGCTTCGGCTTCAGCGCGGGACAAGTCACCCACCAGCGCAATCACCACATTGCCACCTGCGTAAGCTTTCTCGTGGAACGCCTTGAGTTGCGCCGCAGTAATCGCCGGAACGGTTTTCGCCGTGCCGTCGCTGGAGTGTGCATAGGGGTGATCGCCGTACAAGCGGTTCATCAGCTCCAGGCTCGCCAGTTTGCCGGGGTTCTGCTTCTGGTATTCGAAACCGGCGAGCATCTGGTTCTTGATGCGCGTAAAGGAGTCGGCAGGGAAGGTCGGCTTGCCGACGACTTCAGAGAACAGCTTCAGCGCAGGTTCGCGCTTGTCCGCGGCGCTGAGGCTGCGCAGGGAAGCCAGTGCCATGTCCTTGAACGCGCCGTTGCCAAAATCTGCGCCCAGGCCTTCGAAGCCCTGAGCGATGGCGCCGACATCTTTACCGGCCACCCCTTCGTTGAGCATCGCGTTGGTCAGCATCGCGAGACCGGGCGCGTTGCCGTCCTGGCTGCTGCCGGCGGCGAAGATCAGGCGCAGGTCGAACATCGGCAGCTCGCGGGCTTCGACGAACATCACCTTGGCGCCTTCGGCGGTGTTCCAGGTCTGGACGTCGAGCGAACGGTGGCTCGGTGCCTTGCCGTCGAGTTCGGTCAGCGATTGCAGCTTCTGGCTGGACTTGGCCTTGTCGAGCGCTTCGCTGGCCTTGGTGTCATCGCTTTTCGACAGATAAAACGCAGCGGAGCCGATCAGCACGGCTGCGATCAGGCCGATCAGGGCCAGACGGGGATTTTTACGCTCACTCATGAGTCGTCTCCAGTGGCAGTACATGGGCGACGCTGAGACGTTCGCGGGTGAAATACAGCTTGGCGGCTTTCTGGATATCTTCCGGTGTCACGCTTTCGAGGTCGGCGAGTTCGGTGTCCATGAGCTTCCAGGACAGGCCGACGGTTTCCAGTTGGCCGATGGAGGTGGCCTGGCTGGTGATCGAGTCACGCTCGTAGACCAGGCCGGCGATGACCTGGGCGCGGACGCGTTCCAGTTCTTCGGCGGACGGCGCGGTGGTTTTCAGCTGTTCGAGCAGCTTCCACAGGCCCGCTTCGGTCTGGGCCATGGTTTTCTTTTTCTGGATGTTCGGCGTCGCGGACAAGGTGAACAGGCTGTCGCCGCGGGTGTAGGCGTCGTAACTCGACGAACCGCCGGACACCAGCTCTTCGCCGCGTTCCAGTTGCGTCGGGATGCGTCCGCTGTAGCCACCGTCGAGCAGGGCCGAGATCAGGCGCAAGGCGTTGACCGAGCGTTTGTCTTCAGCGGTGGCGATGCTCGGTACGTTGAAGCCCAGCATCAGGCTCGGCAGTTGGGTCTGCACGTGCAGGGTGATCTGGCGTTCGCCGGGCTCGGCCAGTTCCACAGGGATTTTCGCCGGTGGCACGTCGCGTTTGGCAATCGGGCCGAAATAACGCTGGGCCAGGGTTTTGACCTCGTCCGGGGTCACGTCGCCGACCACCACCAGCGTGGCGTTGTTCGGCACGTACCAGGATTGGTACCAGTGGCGCAGCTCTTCGACTTTCATGCGGTCCAGGTCAGCCATCCAGCCGATGGTCGGCGTGTGGTAACCGCTAGCCGGGTAAGCCATGGCCTTGAAGCGCTCGTAGGCTTTGGACATCGGCTTGTCGTCGGTGCGCAGGCGACGTTCTTCCTTGATGACTTCGATCTCACGGGCGAACTCGTCGGCCGGCAGACGCAGGCTGGCCATGCGGTCGGCTTCCAGCTCGAAGGCCACGCCGAGGCGGTCGCGGGCCAGCACTTGGTAATAAGCAGTGAAGTCATCGCTGGTGAACGCGTTTTCTTCGGCGCCGAGGTCGCGCAGGATCAGCGAAGCTTCACCCGGGCCGACTTTCTCGCTGCCCTTGAACATCATGTGCTCCAGGGCGTGGGACAAACCGGTCTGGCCCGGCGTCTCGTAACTTGAGCCGACCTTGTACCAGACTTGGGAAACCACCACTGGCGCGCGATGGTCTTCGCGCACAACGACCTTCAGGCCGTTATCCAGAGTGAATTCGTGGGTGGGTTGTGGATCGGCAGCCAGGGCCGAGAGGGGCAGACAAACTGTGCTGAGCAGCAGGCCTGCAGCGCGGCGGGCTAAAGCATTCATTCGTTTTTAAACCTTTGGGACTGCCCGCTAGGTCTTAGCGTCGGCGGGCGAGAGGGTGCTAGGATACTGGTCCGTTTTACTGGCGGCCACGCCTATCAGGCCTTTGATCGGCCGGAAGGTTGCATGGGTTACCTGCGGAAGCTTTGAGTTTGTCAGCTAAACTCTGCGTTTTCGCCGACGATGCCGTTCCAGTCCTTCGTATTAGTCAACCTTTGAGGTGCAGTTTGCACCTCGACAAAATGTTGCGCGTGAACAAGCTGGGTCAATCGCAGTCTGTTCTGCATCGAATATTTATTTGCCGGGGCGCCCTTAGGCGCGTCGCTACCGTGAGATAGCCGTCCTCCATGTTTGGTTCCAACGACGACAAGAAGACCCCAGCTGCGGCTGGCGAGAAGAAAAGCCTGTTCGGATGGCTGCGCAAAAAGCCGCAGGAACCCGTCGTCGAACAGCCACAACCACTGCCTGAGCCAACACCTGCGCCGGTAATAGAAGAAGAGCCGGTGCCGGTTGTCCTGCCGATGGCCGAGCCGGTGCTGCAACCGGTCGCTGAGGCTGAACCTGAAGTGATTGCCGAGCAGCCGCTGGCACCCGCTCCAGAGCCGTGGCTGACGTTGCCGGTGGCGGAAGAGCCGGTGGCCTTGGTCGAAGATGCACTGGCGCCGCATGTGACGCCGCCGATTCCTGCCCCGACTGCCTTTGCGCCAGAGCCTGTTCAGGCGCCGCTTATCGAGCCTGTCGTTGCGCCAGTTGTCGTGGCCGAACCTGAGCCGGTAGCTCCAGAACCGGTGATTCCTGCGTTCGTCGCTCCTGTGGTTGAAGCGCCTGCGCCTGCCCCCGTGATTGCCCCGGTAGTCGCCGCGCCCGCCGTTCCCGTCGAAGCCCCGGCCGAGCCGCCGCGCACCGAAGAAACCAAAGCCGGTTTCTTCGCTCGCCTCAAGCAAGGCCTGTCCAAGACCAGCGCCAGCATCGGCGAAGGCATGGCCAGCCTGTTCCTCGGCAAGAAAATCATCGATGACGAGTTGCTCGAAGACATCGAAACCCGTCTGCTGACCGCCGACGTTGGCGTCGAGGCGACCTCGGTGATCATTCAGCGCCTGACCCAAAAGGTCGCGCGCAAAGAGCTGGCCGACGCCGACGCGCTTTACAAATCCCTGCAGGCTGAACTCGCCGCGATGCTCAAGCCTGTCGAGCAGCCGCTGAAAATCACCTCGCAGAACAAGCCTTTCGTGATTCTGGTGGTCGGCGTCAACGGCGCCGGCAAGACCACCACCATCGGCAAGCTGGCGAAGAAACTGCAACTCGAGGGCAAGAAAGTCATGCTCGCAGCCGGTGACACCTTCCGCGCCGCCGCCGTCGAGCAATTGCAGGTCTGGGGCGAGCGCAACAAGATCCCGGTCATCGCCCAGCACACCGGCGCCGACTCGGCTTCGGTTATCTTCGATGCCGTGCAAGCCGCCAAGGCCCGTGGCATTGACGTGCTGATCGCCGACACCGCCGGTCGCTTGCACACCAAAGACAACCTGATGGAAGAGTTGAAGAAGGTTCGCCGTGTCATCAGCAAACTCGACGCCGACGCGCCGCACGAGGTGCTGCTGGTGCTCGACGCCGGTACTGGCCAAAACGCCATCAGCCAGGCCAAGCAATTCAACCAGACCGTCGAACTGACCGGTCTGGCGTTGACCAAGCTCGACGGCACCGCCAAGGGCGGGGTGATTTTCGCCCTGGCCAAGCAGTTTGGTTTGCCGATTCGCTACATCGGCGTCGGTGAAGGCATCGACGACTTGCGTACTTTTGAAGCAGAACCCTTTGTCCAGGCACTGTTTGCCGAGCGGGAGCGTTCATGATTCGTTTCGAACAGGTCGGTAAACGCTACCCGAACGGTCACGTCGGCTTGCATGAGCTGAGTTTTCGAGTCCGCCGGGGGGAGTTTTTGTTTGTGACCGGCCATTCCGGTGCCGGTAAAAGCACCTTGTTGCGGCTGCTGCTGGCGATGGAGCGTCCGACCACCGGCAAATTGCTGCTGGCCGGCCAGGACCTCGCCACCATCAGCAACGCGCAGATTCCTTACCTGCGCCGGCAGATCGGTGTGGTGTTCCAGAATCACCAGTTGCTGTTCGATCGCACGGTGTTCAACAACGTCGCGCTGCCCCTGCAGATCCTCGGTCTGTCGAAGGCCGAGATCGTCAAGCGCGTGGATTCGGCACTTGAGCGCGTGGCGCTGTCGGATAAAACCGATCTGTACCCCGGCGACCTGTCCACCGGTCAGCAACAGCGCGTCGGCATCGCCCGCGCCATCGTCCATCGACCGGCCTTGCTGCTGGCGGACGAACCGACCGGTAACCTCGACCCGCGCCTGGCGGCCGAGATCATGGGCGTGTTCGAAGACATCAACCGTCTGGGCACCAGCGTGTTGATCGCCAGTCACGACCTCGCGCTGATCGCCCGCATGCGTCATCGCATGCTGACGCTGCAACGCGGCCGATTGATCGGCGACGGGGAGGCGGGCGTATGAGTGCGACACGCAGCCCCAAGGTTTCCGAGCGTGTGGCGCCGAAAGCCGCCGATCCGCAACCGCAGAAGAAAAAACGCGACGATGACGACGGCCCGGATTTCGCCACGCTGTTCCGCGCCTGGGTTGAAAGTCATCGCGCCAGTTTACTGGACAGCCTGCGTCGATTGGGCAAGCAGCCGATCGGCAGCTTTTTCACCTGCATGGTGATGGCGGTTGCCCTGAGTTTGCCGATGGGCCTGTCACTTTTGCTAAGTAACGTCGAGCGTCTGGGCGGCTCCTGGCAGCGAGCGGCGCAGATTTCCCTGTACCTGCAACTCGAGGCCAGCCCTGCTGAAGGCGAATCGTTGCGTGAGCAGATCAAAAGCATGCCTGGTGTGGCAGATGCGGAATATGTCGGTCGTGATCAGGCGCTGGAAGAGTTCCAGCAACAGTCCGGCCTGGGCGAGGCGCTCAAGGAATTGCCGGAAAACCCGCTGCCTGGCGTGGTTCTGGTAACGCCGAACGAGGTCGACAAGCCCACGCTTGAAGCATTACGACAAAAACTTTCCGAGTTGCCGAAGGTACAACAGGCGCAACTTGATCTAGTCTGGGTCGAGCGTCTGGCAGCGATCCTCAAGCTGGGTGACCGTTTTGTCTTCGGTCTGACTGTGCTTCTGGTTTCTGCATTACTTTTGGTGATAGGCAATACCATTCGTCTTCATATTGAAAACCGCCGCACAGAGATAGAAGTGATTAAACTCGTCGGCGGCACGGACAGCTATGTGCGCAGGCCCTTTCTTTATATGGGTGCGCTTTACGGCTTCGGTGCGGGGATTCTTTCATGGGGCGTATTGGCGTTTGGCCTTGATTGGCTGAACGACGCGGTCGTCGGGCTGGCCGGTTTGTACGGCAGTGATTTCGCATTGGCCGGAGTGCCAGTGGCCGATGGTCTGTCTCTCTTGCTTGGCGCGGTGCTGTTGGGGTATATCGGTGCATGGATTGCAGTCGCACGCCACCTGAGGGAGCTTGCGCCTAAGTAGTATCATTTTGCTCGTATTGACCTTTCAGCGTTTATGGGAACTTGTCTTTCGGTTTCCGGTCAATTTTCGCAGTGCTGAACTGCACGAGTTATGTAAGTCGGAGGTTTTTTCGTATGACCAATTCTTTGCAACCTGCATATGCTCTGGTCCCGGGTGCGAACCTGGAGGCCTATGTGCACACCGTGAACAGCATTCCATTGCTGACGCCGGAGCAGGAGCGTGAACTGGCCGAGAGTCTCTATTATGAGCAGGATTTGGGGGCGGCTCGGCAGATGGTGCTCGCCCACCTGCGTTTTGTCGTACATATCGCCCGTAGCTATTCCGGCTACGGCCTGGCTCAGGCTGACCTGATCCAGGAAGGCAACGTCGGCCTGATGAAGGCCGTTAAGCGCTTCAACCCGGAAATGGGTGTGCGTCTGGTTTCGTTCGCGGTGCACTGGATCAAGGCGGAAATTCACGAGTTCATCCTGCGCAACTGGCGCATTGTGAAAGTCGCGACCACCAAGGCCCAGCGCAAGCTGTTCTTCAACCTGCGCAGCCAGAAGAAACGCCTGGCGTGGCTGAACAACGAGGAAGTCCACCGTGTGGCGGAAAGCCTCGGCGTAGAGCCGCGGGAAGTGCGCGAGATGGAAAGTCGCCTGACCGGCCATGACATGGCCTTCGACCCGGCCGCGGAAGCGGACGACGACAGTGCTTTCCAGTCGCCGGCCAACTATCTGGAAGACCACCGGTACGACCCGGCCCGTCAACTGGAAGATGCCGATTGGAGCGACAACTCCAACCACAACCTGCACGAAGCGCTGGAAGTGCTGGACGACCGCAGCCGTGACATCCTCTACCAGCGCTGGCTGGCGGAAGAGAAGGCCACGCTGCATGACCTGGCGCAGAAGTACAACGTGTCGGCCGAGCGTATTCGTCAGCTCGAAAAGAGCGCCATGAACAAGCTCAAGTTGTCGATTGCCGCTTAACGCAGCAAGCAGGCAATAAAAAACGCCCCGATCATTGATCGGGGCGTTTTTTTTGTGCCCATTTATCCGGCTGGCGCCGGCCCCTGTGGGAGCGAGCCTGCTCGCGATGGCGTCAGGTCAGTCGGTACAGATGTTGAATAATCTACCGCTATCGCGAGCAGGCTCGCTCCCACAGGGGTTTTGCAGTGTTATTGGGACCAAGGCGCCCGGCGCGAATCATTGATGCCAACCAGATAGCTATCGCCCCCCAACTGACTCATCTGCTGACGAATCCACCCAGCCCTGCGCGCAACATAGTTGGTCGGATGACTCGCACTCCAAACCCGCGGGTTAGGCAGCACAGCCGCCAGCAAACTCGCCTGCTGCCGGGAAAGAGACTTGGCACCAACGCCAAAGTGATGCCGGGCCGCCGCTTCTGCGCCAAACACCCCGTCATCCCACTCGACGCTGTTCAGGTACACCTCAAGTATCCGCTGCTTGGGCCAGAGCACTTCGATCAGCCCGGTGAACCACGCCTCCAGGCCTTTACGCAGCCAGCTGCGGCCGGACCACAAAAACAGATTCTTCGAGACCTGCTGGCTCAGGGTGCTGGCACCGCGAATCGAACCGCCGAGCTCGTTATGGGCCAAGGCTTTCTGGATCGCCCCAAAGTCAAAACCCCAATGCTCCGGGAATTTCTGATCCTCGCCCGCGATCACCGCGACTTTCAGGTCGTCCGAGATTTCATCCCAGGGTTTCCACGTGCGTTGCAGGTCAATCGGCTCGCCGTCGAACCAGGATTCGACCTTGCGCTCGACCATCAACGCGGTTCCCGGTGGCGGTACCACGCGAAAGATCAGCACCAGCAATACGCTGCCACCCGCGAACCAGAGCAGGGCCTTCGTGAATCGTCGCAAAAATAAACGCAGCATAGAGATGGCTTGGCCGAACCCGTTGAGCGGGCCATTATACAGACCCTGTGGATCGAGTCTGACTGGAGTTCTTCATGCTGCGTGGCTTTCTGATGCTGGCCGCTTTCTTCGGCTTCACTGGCGTTGCCCTTGGCGCGTTCGCCGCCCACGGCCTGAAAAACCGTCTGACGCCTGAATACCTGGCAATTTTCCACACCGGCGTCACCTACCAATTGGTGCACACCCTGGCCCTGCTGGGCGTGGCATTTCTGGCCACGCAGATTCCTGGGCGCTTGATGACCTGGGCTGGCGCCTCGTTTGCCATCGGCATCCTGCTGTTTTCCGGCAGTCTGTACCTGCTGACACTGACCGGTGTCAGCAAGCTCGGGATCGTCACACCCTTCGGCGGCCTGGCATTCCTGGTCGGCTGGTTCTGCCTGGGGCTTGCCGCCTGGCGGTTGAGCTGACCGGGCGGTCCATTTCATGACGAATGGCTTGGGTCGCCAAGACTGATCGGGCTAGAATGCCAGCCCCTAAAAATGATGGCGGCTTCCGGCATGCGCATTCAGTTGAACGGCGAATCCCTTGAACTGCCCGACGGTGAAACCGTTGCGGCCCTGCTGACCCGTCTGGAACTGACCGGACGCCGGGTGGCGGTCGAGCTCAATCTGGATATCGTCCCGCGCAGCCAGCATGCGGAAACCACGCTGAACGACGGCGACAGCGTCGAAGTCGTCCACGCCATCGGCGGTGGCTAGTCGCCCGGCCCGCAAGAGCACAGAATTCTGCAAGAACCTCACCCCTACAGAGGATTTCCCATGAGCATCGTTCGTAGCGACAAGCCCTTCGTCCTGGCCGGTCGTACTTACCAGTCGCGTTTGCTGGTAGGCACCGGCAAGTACCGCGACATGGAAGAAACCCGCCTGGCCATCGAAGCCTCGGGTGCCGAGATCGTGACCTTCGCCGTTCGCCGCACCAACCTCGGCCAGAGCCCGGGCGAACCGAACCTGCTCGAAGTCCTGTCGCCGGATCGCTACACCTTCCTGCCGAACACCGCCGGTTGCTTCGACGCGACCGAGGCTGTGCGCACCTGCCGCCTGGCCCGTGAGCTGCTCGGTGGCCACAACCTGGTGAAGCTGGAAGTGCTGGCGGACCAGAAAACCCTGTTCCCCAACGTGATCGAAACCCTCAAGGCCGCCGAAGTGCTGGTCAAGGAAGGCTTCGACGTGATGGTCTACACCAGCGATGACCCGATCATTGCCCGTCAACTGGCGGAAATTGGTGTTATTGCAGTGATGCCGCTGGCCGGTCTGATCGGCACGGGCCTGGGGATCTGCAACCCGTACAACCTGCAGATCATCCTCGAAGAAGCCAAGATTCCCGTATTGGTGGATGCCGGTGTCGGTACCGCTTCCGACGCCACCATCGCCATGGAACTGGGTTGCGAAGCAGTGCTGATGAACTCGGCCATCGCCCACGCCCAGCAGCCGATCATGATGGCTGAAGCCATGAAACACGCCATCGTCGCGGGCCGCCTGGCCTACCTCGCCGGCCGCATGCCGAAAAAACTCTATGCCAGCGCCTCCTCGCCGCTGGATGGTCTGATCAAGTAAGAGCCATTGATGACTGAATCAAACGACACGCCAATCCAGACGGAAGAAGGCGACGAGCGCCAACATCGCCGCATCAAGAGTTTTGTGATGCGCGCCGGGCGCATGACCGAAGGCCAGCAACGTGGTCTGGACCAGGGCACGCCGCTGTTCGTGCTGCCATTGGCCGACGCGCCGGTGGACTTCGACCAGGTATTCGGTCGCTCGGCACCGCGTTCGCTGGAAATCGGTTTCGGCATGGGCCATTCGCTGCTGGAAATGGCCGCAGCCTCGCCGGAACAGGATTTCATTGGCGTGGAAGTGCACCGTCCGGGTGTGGGCGCGCTGCTCAATGGCGTGCTGACACAGGGCCTGACAAATCTGCGGGTCTACGATTGCGACGCGATCGAAGTGCTCAACCGTTGCGTGGCCGACAACAGCCTCGATCGCCTGATGCTGTTTTTCCCGGACCCGTGGCACAAGAGCCGCCACCACAAGCGCCGTATCGTTCAGGCGTCCTTCGCTGAGCTGGTGCGCAGCAAGTTGAAGGTCGGCGGCATCCTGCACATGGCCACCGACTGGGAGCCGTATGCCGAGTACATGTTGGAAGTGATGAACGTCGCGCCGGGTTATCGCAACCTGGCCGAAGACGGCAAATGCGTCCCGCGCCCGACCGAACGCCCGATCACCAAGTTCGAACGCCGCGGCGAACGTCTTGGGCATGGCGTGTGGGACCTGAAGTTCGAAAAACAGTCCTGAGCCGTATCGCTGTAAAAACTGTGGGAGCGAGCCTGCTCGCGATTGCGGTCTGACAGTCAACGAAGATGTTGAATGTTATGACGCCATCGCGAGCAGGCTCGCTCCCACAGTTGTTTTGGGTGTAGTCAAAAGTCAGCGGCGGTCAGCTACAACGCCGATCAGCACCAGCACCACCAACAACACCGGCGCCAGGCTGTAGTTGTTGAACTGGCTCAGGCCTTTGATGATCCATGGCGTGGCGTAGATCAGTGCCACGCCGCTGCCGACCATGCACACCAGAGCGAGCAACGGCACGCGTAACGCGCCGGCGATGCTGCCCAGGCGTTGGTCGACCCAGCCTTTGATGTCCGCGCCGAACAACACCAACAGGCAGCCCACCAAGGCCAGAGAAATCTCCGACAGGTTGCTGCGGCTCCAGCGGGAGACGGTGGCGAGCAGGTCGAGTATCAAATCCATTCGTTTTCCCCTAAGGCTGAAATCAGCTCAGAAATGTTTGCAGCAAGTCATTGAGAAACAGCTGTCCGCGATCGGTCGCCGCCAGACGTGACGGTTCGACCTGCAACAGGCCGCTTTGTTCGGCTTCCCGGCGGCCTTCGGCGAGGCTTTCCAGGCTCAGCCCGGTGCGTTCCGGGTACAGCCGCGACTCGACGCCCTCAGTCAGGCGCAACGCATTCATCAAAAACTCGAACGGCAGCTCTTCGTTGGTCAGCGCTTTCTCGCCAGCCTTGAAGCTTTTCGCCGGGTTCAGGTAATCCTTCGGCAGGCGCGTCTTCCAGGTGCGCACGATGCGCCCGTCCGGATGGCTGAGCTTGCCGTGGGCGCCGGCGCCGATGCCGATGAAGTCGCCGAAGCTCCAGTAATTGAGGTTATGCCGCGCCGGGCGACCGGGTTGCGCATAGGCCGAGACCTCGTATTGCGCGTAACCGTGTTCGGCGAGCAGCGCCTGGCCGGCTTCCTGAATGTCCCACAACGTGTCGTCTTCCGGCAGCGTCGGTGGCTGGTTCCAGAACACCGTGTTCGGCTCCAGCGTCAGCTGATACCAGGACAGATGGGTCGGTTTCAGGGCGATGGCCTGGCGCAGGTCGCTCAACGCATCGTCCAGCGACTGATCCGGCAAGCCGTGCATCAAGTCTAGGTTGAAATTATCGAACCCGGCCTGACGCGCCATGCCGGCGGCTCGAACCGCTTCGTCGCCGTTGTGAATTCGCCCCAACGCCTTGAGTTTCTCTTCCTGGAAACTCTGAATGCCGATCGACAGGCGATTGATGCCCAGCGCGCGGTAGGCGACGAATTTCTCTTGCTCGAAGGTGCCCGGATTGGCTTCCAGGGTGATTTCGATGTCGCTGGCAAACGGGATGCGCTGCTCGACGCCTTTGAGCAAACGGCCCAAGGCTTCGGCGCTGAACAGGCTCGGCGTGCCGCCGCCGAAGAAGATCGAGCTCAGTTCACGGCCGTAAACCGCATGCAGGTCCTGATCGAGGTCGGCCAGCAACGCGTCGACGTACTCCTGCTCCGGCAGCACCGGGCTGGCGGTGTGGGAGTTGAAGTCGCAATAAGGGCATTTGCGCACACACCACGGGATGTGGATGTACAACGCCAAGGGCGGCAGCACGGGGAGCGCCGCTCGAGGCGATGAGGCGGCACCGCCGAAGATCAGCGGTGATGCGGATGATTCAAGGGTCATAACAGGCCTAGACGCTGGCGCAGCAGATCCATTGCACGGGCGCGGTGGCTGATGAGGTTTTTCTCGCTCGGGCTCAGCTCGGCGCTGGAGCAATCGCGCGACGGCACCCAGAACAGCGGGTCGTAGCCAAACCCGTGTTCACCACTGGCAGCGTGCAGGATGCGTCCGTGCCACAGGCCTTCGCAGAGGATCGGCAACGGATCGTCGGCGTGACGCACCAGCGCCAGCACGCAGACGAACTGCGCGCCGCGCTCGGCTTCCGGCACGTCTTTCATGGCGTCGAGCAGTTTGGCGTTGTTCGCCGCATCGCCTTGGCCATCGGCGTAACGGGCCGAGTAGATGCCCGGCGCACCGCCAAGGAAATCCACTGCCAGCCCGGAATCGTCGGCCAGCGCCGGCAGACCGGAGATGCGCGCGGCATTGCGGGCCTTGAGGATGGCGTTTTCGACGAACGACAGGCCGGTTTCTTCAGGCTCGACGCTGCTGAACTCGCCGATCGAGCGCAGTTGCACCGACGCACCGAGCATGGCCTGGAGTTCCTTGAGTTTGCCGGCGTTGTGGCTGGCCAGTACGAGCTGCGTGAAGTTGATCATTCGCCGGGGAAAAGCTCTTGGTTGAAATTGATGGTGTTGGTTTTGTCGCCACTCTGCACCTTGATCTCGAAGGTGCGGACTTCCTGCTGGTCGACCGGGAACTGGGCGATGTAGTAGATCGCGCCTTGTTCGGTGATCTGTTTGAATTTCAGCGGCACGCTTTGGCTGGTCAGGTCTTTGACCGTACCACTGACTTGAGCTATCAGCGGCTTGCCGTCCTTGATCACCGAAACGTTGATCACGCCTTGATTCTTGCTGCGGGTGAGCTCAGCGGCTTTAGCGATATCGGGTGTCAGGAAGGTGGAGTTGAAGGTGTTGTAATGCACCGTCACATCGCCAAACTTTTCCTGACGATCACCTTTGATGACGTCGGCGGCCATCGCGGTGACGCTCAGGCAGGCAGTAAGTACAAACAGCGCTAGACGACCCATGATCGTTCTCCTTGGAATGTCGTGGTCAGACCGCAATCTTGTGATCCTGCAGCCCTGGGCTGCTGACGCGGTAAATACCGATTTCACCTAATAGATTAGGCCATAGCTTACTGGCCCACCCGTGGCGGTGCTGTTGATCCACGGCAAGCCGATCAATGACCTTCGCTTCACGTTCGCGACAAAGTGCTTCAAAGTCTTCGAAGGTGCAGAAGTGGATGTTCGGCGTGTTGTACCAGGTGTACGGCAGGAACTCGGACACCGGCATCCGGCCCTTGCTCGCCAGGTACCAGCGGCAACGCCAGTGACCGAAGTTGGGGAAGGTGATGATGCACTGGCGGCCGACCCGCAGCATTTCGTCGAGGATTCTGTCCGGGTAATGCACAGCTTGCAGCGCCTGGGTCATGACCACGACGTCGAAGCTGTTACTGGCAAAGTTACCCAGGCCCTTGTCCAGGTCCTGCTCGATGACGTTGATGCCCTTGGCCACGCACTCGGCGATGTTGTCCGGGTCGTTTTCCAGGCCATAGCCGGTGACTTGCTTGTTATCGCGCAGCCAGGTCAGCAATTCGCCATCGCCGCAACCGAGGTCGAGCACGCGGCTGCCGGCGGGGATCCATTCCTGGATGATTTCCAGATCAGCTCTCATGGCTTTCTCACAACGTAATGCGGTTCATGTAATTGCTGAAGGCCTGCAAGTAACGCGGGATCGGAATCAGGAAGGCGTCGTGGCCTTGCGGAGCGTCGATCTCGAGGTAGCAGACGTCTTTCTTGGCCGCCATCAGCGCGTCCACCAGTTCCCGCGAGCGGGCAGGGGAGAAGCGCCAGTCGGTGGTGAACGACATCACGCAGAACTTGGCCTGGGCATGGGCGAAGGTCTTCGCCAGGTCATCGTCGAAGTTAGCTGCCGGGTCGAAGTAGTCCAGCGCCTTGGTCATCAGCAAATAAGTGTTGGCATCGAAACGCCCGGAGAACTCTTCACCCTGATAACGCAGGTAGCTTTCGACCTGGAACTCGACGCTGTGGAAGTCGTAGTTGAGCTTTTCGCTCTTGAGGCCACGGCCGAATTTTTCACCCATCGAGTCATCCGACAGGTAGGTGATGTGCCCGACCATTCGCGCCAGCATCAAGCCGCGCTTGGGGATCACGCCCGCTTCCTGGAACGAACCGCCGTGGAATTCGGGGTCGGTGAGGATCGCCTGGCGCGCCACTTCGTTGAAGGCGATGTTCTGCGCCGACAGTTTGGGAGCCGAGGCGATGGCCAGGCAATGGCGAATGCGATCAGGGTAAGTGATGCTCCACTGCATCGCCTGCATGCCGCCGAGACTGCCGCCAATCACGGCAGCCCATTGGCGGATGCCGAGCAGGTCGGCCAGACGCGCCTGGCTGTGCACCCAGTCTTCCACGGTCAGCACCGGGAAGTCGGCGCCGAACGGCTTGCCGGTCTCCGGGTTGACGCTGCTCGGGCCGGTGGAACCGTTGCAGCCGCCGAGGTTGTTCAGGCTGACCACGAAGAATTTGTTGGTGTCGATCGGCTTGCCGGGGCCGATGCAGCTGTCCCACCAACCGGGTTTGCGATCGTCAGGGCTGTGGAAGCCGGCAGCGTGGTGGTGACCGGACAAGGCGTGGCAGATCAGCACGGCGTTGCTCGCCGTGGCATTCAGCGTGCCGTAGGTTTCGTAAATCAGGTCATAAGCTGGGAGCGAACGGCCACAGGCCAAGGCCAGGGGTTCACTGAAGTGCGCCACTTGCGGCGTCACCAGACCAACAGAATCGGCGGGAAAGGCAGTTGGCATCGACCCTGCTCTCGTTGAAATGAGGCGTAAGTCTAAAGACCGGTGGGGTTAGCGGCAAGCTAAGGCCGAGGTGTTTGGGAAATGGCTACTCGGCTGGAGATCGCCCCTCACCCTAACCCTCTCCCCAAAGGGGCGAGGGGACTGAGCGAGTTGTTTTTTTGAGTTACATCGACCTGAAAGTCTGAGTCGAACGCAGGTTCTGAAAAGTCCCCGATCTGCTCCCTTTCCCCTCTCCCCTATGGGGAGAGGGCTGGGGTGAGGGGTGGCTCTATGCCGCAACCCACAGTCATCGCGAACGCATCACCAACCCAGGCAAATCCGGCAGCTTCTTCGGCGAACAGATCCGCACCCGTTTCTGCCGGTTCAGCTCCCCGCTGATCAAACTGACCTGACTCTTGGACACGCCAAACGCCTTGGCTAGGAACGCCATGAGATACGCATTGGCCTTGCCTTCAACCGGTGGTGCCGTCAGGCGGATCTTCAGCCGATCGCCGTGCAGCCCGCAGAAATCATCGCTGCGGGCTGCCGGTTGCAGGTGACACTCCAGAATCAGGTCGTCACCGTCCCAGCGAAAGTAGCTCATCAGATCAGGCCGAGCAGCCCCATCGGCATGAGGGCGAAGTTCGCAAGGCGCGGGATCAGCCAGCTTTGCAGCAACTGGATCACGATAAACGCGAAGATCGGCGAGATATCGAGGCCGCCCAGGTTCGGAATGATCCGACGGAACGGGGCGAGTACCGGTTCAGTAATCTGCGCGACCAGCTCTGCACCCGGATTGTGGCTGCCCGGGGCGACCCAGGACAGAATCACACTGATGATCATCGCCCAGAAAATAATATTCAAAAACAGCGAGAACAGCGCGATCAGCGCCCACGGCACCAGGAACAGCCAGTCGACCATGAAGCCTTTGAGCAGCAGGATCACCGCAATCAGCAGCATCTGAATGATCAGCGCCAATACCAGTGACGACATGTCCAGCCCGAACATGCTCGGGATGACCCGGCGCAGCGGCTTGAGCAACGGTTGAGTGGCTTTCACGATGAACTGGCAGAGCGGGTTGTAGAAATTCGCCCGAACCAGTTGCAGGATGAAGCGCATCAGTACGATCAGCAGGTACAGGCTGCCCAGGGTTTTGATGATGAAAATGGCAGCGTCATTGAGTCCAAGCATCATTGATTCCTTTGTAAGAGCTGATTAACGGCCAAGTTGCTCAGCCATCTCGGCCGAGCGGTGCGCAGCGGCGCCGAGTGCTTTTTCGACCAGCGCTTCGAAGCCACCGGCCTGGAACGATTTGATTGCTGCTTCCGTGGTGCCCGCAGGCGAGGTCACGCGACGACGCAATTCAGCCGCGTCGACATCGCTGGCAACCGCCATGTGTGCGGCGCCCAATGCGGTTTGCACCGTCAGTTGAGCGGCGATGTCCGCTGGCAGGCCGAGCTTCACGCCGGCAGCGGTCATGGCTTCGATCAGCAGGAAGAAGTACGCCGGGCCCGAACCGGAGACGGCGGTGACCGCGTCCAGTTGCTGCTCTTCGTTCAGCCACAGGGCAATACCGACGGCCGACAGCAGTTCTTCAGCTTGCTGGCGTTGTTCAGCATTCACTTCGGCCGTGGCAAACAAACCGCTGACGCCCTGCCGCAGCAGCGCCGGGGTGTTGGGCATGCAGCGCACGATCGGCTGGGCACCAAGCCAGTTGTTCATGCTCGCGCAAGTGATGCCGGCCGCAATCGAAACCACCAGTTGATTCGGCTTCAGGCTTGGGCGAATCGCTTCGCACACGGCTTTCATCGCCTGGGGTTTGACCGCCAGCACGACCACGTCCGAGCCTTGAATGGCATCGGCGTTTTCCGCGAAAACTTCAACGCCGTGTTCGGCCTGCACCTTGGCACGGGTGTCGGCGCCCGGATCGCTGGCGCGGATTTGCGCGGCGTCCAGACCTTTGGCGCGCAGGCCGCCGATCAGGCTGGCAGCCATGTTTCCGGCACCGATAAAGGCAATACGAGTCTTGCTCATGTCAGGTCCTTATAAAGAGAGGCGTCAGCCATTGTTCATGGTTGACCGTAGTCGCGAGCGCCAAACAGGGCCGTTCCGATGCGGACCCAAGTGGCGCCCTGGGCGATGGCCGATTCGAGGTCGTGGCTCATGCCCATGGAAAGTGTGTCGAGCGGCAGGTTCAGGCTGGCTTGCAGGCTTTGCACGGCAGCAAAAGCGGCGTCCTGGGCGGCGCGATCTTCAGTCGGCTCAGGGATCGCCATCAACCCGCGCAACGTGATGCGCGGCAATTCGCTGATGGCCTTGGCCAGGGCCGGCAGGTCGGCCGGGGTGCAGCCGGATTTGCTGGCTTCACCGCTGACGTTGACCTGGATGCAAATGTTCAAGGGAGGCAGATCGGCCGGACGTTGCTCGGACAGACGTTGTGCAATTTTCAAGCGATCCACGGAATGCACCCAGGCGAAGTGCTCGGCGATAGCGCGAGTCTTGTTCGATTGAATGGGGCCGATGAAGTGCCAGATCAAGGGCAGGTCGGCCAATTCGAGCTGTTTGCCCAGGGCTTCCTGCAAGTAATTCTCGCCAAAATCGCTCACGCCTGCGGCATACGCTTCGCGCACGGCCTCGGCAGGCTTGGTCTTGCTCACCGCCAGCAGTTGAACACTGTGCTCGTCGCGGTGGGCGGCAAGGGCGGCGGCGCGGATGCGCGAACTAACCTGAAGAATGTTGTCTGCTATCGTGGACATCAAGAGGCGCCGGCGGTTTGAAGGTTGGCGGCATTCTACTGGAATTGAGGAGCGCTATGGATATCACCGAGCTGCTGGCCTTCAGCGCTAAACAGGGCGCATCCGACCTGCACCTGTCTGCCGGACTGCCACCGATGATTCGCGTTGACGGCGATGTGCGGCGCATCAACCTGCCGGCCCTGGACCACAAACAGGTGCACGAGCTGATCTACGACATCATGAACGACACCCAGCGGGTGGACTTCGAGAAACACCTGGAAACTGATTTTTCCTTCGAAGTGCCCGGCGTGGCGCGTTTCCGGGTCAATGCCTTCAACCAGAACCGGGGGGCGGGCGCGGTGTTCCGGACCATCCCGTCGAAGGTCCTGAGCATGGACGACCTCGGCATGGGCGAGGTGTTTCGCAAGATCACCGAGGCTCCGCGCGGCCTGGTGCTGGTGACCGGCCCCACCGGTTCCGGCAAGTCCACCACCCTGGCGGCGATGATCGATTACCTGAACAACCATCGCCATCACCACATCCTCACCATCGAAGACCCGATCGAGTTCGTCCACGAATCGCGCAAATGCCTGATCAATCAGCGCGAAGTCCATCGCGACACCCGCAGCTTCGCCACGGCCCTGCGCTCGGCGCTGCGGGAAGACCCGGACGTGATTCTGGTGGGGGAGATGCGTGATCTGGAGACCATTCGCCTGGCGCTGACCGCCGCCGAGACTGGCCATTTGGTATTCGGCACGCTGCACACCACATCGGCGGCCAAGACCATCGACCGGGTGGTGGACGTGTTTCCGGGGGACGAGAAGTCGATGGTGCGTTCGATGCTGTCCGAGTCGTTACTGGCGGTGGTGTCGCAGACCTTGATCAAGAAGATCGGTGGCGGGCGGATTGCGGCGCACGAAATCATGCTCGGCACGTCGGCAATCCGTAACCTGATCCGCGAAGACAAGGTGGCGCAGATGTACTCGTCGATTCAGACCGGGGGCAATCTGGGGATGCAGACGCTGGATATGTGCTTGAAGGACTTGGTGACCAAGGGCTTGATCAGCCGGGAGCATGCGCGGGAGAAGGCGCGGTCGCCGGATAATTTCTGAGGGTTGAAAACGCGGACCTGTGGCGAGGGAGCTTGCTCCCGCTGGAGTGCGCAGCGCTCCCGGTTTTTTAGGGCCGCTTCGCAGCCCAGCGGGAGCAAGCTCCCTCGCCACAAATGCCCGCCTTCAGGAGGGCGTCAATCAATTAGCGCTGAACAACCTGGATGGTGTTCTTCTCTTTCGGCAGAACCCGCTTGGCAACCACGTAGTGGCTTTCCCAGTACGGTTTCTTCAGGGTGTCGATGGACACCGACTTGCCACGGCGCGGTGCGTGGATGAAGCGGTCGTTGCCCAGGTAGATGGCAACGTGATTGACCCGACGGCTCTTGATGTTGAAGAAAATCAGGTCGCCCGGCTTCAGATCCTTGCGATCGACTTTCTCGCCATGACCGCTGGCCATGGCATTCGATGTGCGCGGCAGGTCGAACGTGGCGTCGTTGAACGCGTATTTCACCAGGCCGCTACAATCGAACCCTTTACTTGGGCTGCTGCCGCCCCAACGGTAAGGTGTACCGAGGACGTTGACGGCGCGACTCAGCACGTTGCTGCTTTCCTTGGTCGCCATCGGCGGAACAAGGCTGCTTTTGCTGACCAGCTGTGGAGCACGTTTTTCGGATTTCTTGTTTTTGCTCGAAGGAGCAGAAACATGGGATTTTTGGGTGTAACCATTAACGTTTGGAAGACGTTGCTCACGATTGGTGGCGTGGGCGGCCAGTGGCATCAAAAGGCAAATGGTTAGCCATGTCTTGAAAAATGGACGCATTAGGCAAGGCTCATATAGGTTAGCGCGCAACTTTATAACAGAGTTTTTTGCCCTTCCGAGGCCGTTGGTCGATTCAAGTTGTGCTCAACGGAACCAAATAAGCGGCAAATGGACGCAATTGTCGGACAGAACTCAGGTGGTATAAGGCTTTGACGGAACCCACGTTAACATTTGCCATACGTCGGCAACCTGTAAAAAAGTCACAAAGAATTCAAGAATATTTATCTATCGCGTGAATCGAGGTCCTTCATGAACACCTATCAACAGGCCGGCCCGCAGCAAGACACGCACAGCAAAATGATCGGCTACCTGCTGTGGATTTTTGGTTTTACCGGGGCTCACCGCTTCTATTACGGCAAGCCAGTGACCGGGACGATCTGGTTTTTCACCTTTGGATTGTTGGGCATTGGCTGGCTGATCGACGTCTTCCTGATCCCGGCCATGGACCGTGAAGCGGACCTGCGTTTTACCGCCGGGCCCATCGAGTACAACGTGGCGTGGATTCTGCTGACGTTTCTCGGGGTATTCGGCGTGCACCGGATGTATCAGGGGAAGTGGATCAGCGGATTGCTGTACCTGGTGACGGGCGGGTTGTTCTTTCTGGGGGTTTTGTATGACTTCTGGACGCTGAATGACCAGGTGTCCGTGCGCAACGCTCAGAATCGCGGCACTTTCCAGTAAGCCATCGCTAGCAGGCTAGCTCCCACAGGGGATTTGTGTTGTTCACAGATCCTGTGTGGGAGCTAGCCCTGCTAGCGATTGGGACAACTCAGTGTTAAGCCTGGTGGCTAATGCGCCCATCCACCAGGGTGTAGCGCACGACGCCCGGAAGGGTATGCCCAATAAACGGGCAGTTCTCACCCTTGGACAGCCAGGTCTCACCGGCCACGGTCGATGCCGCGGGATCAAACAGCACGATGTCCGCCGGCCCGCCTACGGCTAACTTGCCCGCTGGCAAACGCAACGCCTCGGCAGGCCCGATGCTCAAGCGCGCCAACAACGTCGGCAGATCCAGCAACCCATCCTCCACCAGCGTCATCGCCAGCGGCAGCAGCAGTTCAACACTGCTGATACCCGGCTCGGTTGCGCCAAACGGTGCCAGTTTGGCGTCGCGTTCGTGCGGCTGGTGATGGCTGGAGATGGCCGAAACCACGCCCGACTTCACTGCGGCACGCAAGCCATCGCGGTCGGCGCGGGTGCGCAGCGGCGGCTGGACGTGGTAGAGGCTGCTGAAGTCGATCAGCGCTTCGTCGGTCAGGATCAGCTGATACAGCGCCACATCGGCGGTCACCGGCAAGCCACGAGCCTGAGCCTGAGCGATCAGGGCCACGCCGCGCGCGCTGGTGAGCTGGCTGAAGTGCGCACGCACGCCGCTTTGCTCGACCAGCAGCAGATCCCGGGCCAACGCCACGGTTTCAGCGGTTTCCGGAATGCCCGGCAAACCTAGGAAACTGGCGGTCGGGCCTTCGTGGGCCAAACCACCTTCGGCCAGGTCATGGTCCTGCGAATTGAAAATTACCGTCAGGTCGAAGGTCGCCGCGTATTCCAGCGCCCGGCACAGCGTGCGGGTATTGCGGAAGCTCTCCAGGCCGTTGCCGAACGCCACGCAACCGGCATCGCGCAAGGCGACCAGTTCCGCCAGCTGTTCGCCGTCCAGGCCTTTGCTCAGGGCGCCGATCGGGAACACTTTGGTGTTGCCGGCCTCGCGGGCGCGGTCGAGGATCAGTTCGGCCACAGCCGAGGTGTCGAGCACCGGCTTGGTTTTTGGCGGGCAGCACAGGCTGGTCACGCCACCGGCTGCAGCGGCGCGGGTTTCGCTGACGATCGAGCCTTTGCGGCTGTAGCCCGGCTCGCGCAGGGCGACGTTCAGGTCAACCAGGCCAGGGGCGGCCACCAGGCCTTTGGCGTCGAGGGTGTCGACGGGCACAAAACCGGCTGGCGCGGCGCCCAAAGCGACGATCTTGCAGGCTTCAATATGAATGTCGGTCACTTTATCCAGGCCCGTGGCTGGATCGATGACGCGGGCGCCGAGAATGCTGAGCTTCACTGGGCGTTCTCCTGCTCGAATTGGCGCTGGGCAGTCTGCCCGCTCATGGCCATGGACAACACGGCCATACGAATCGCGATGCCGTAGGTGACCTGGTTGAGGATCACCGAGTGCGGACCGTCGGCCACCGCCGACTCAATCTCTACCCCGCGGTTGATCGGTCCTGGGTGCATGACGATGCAATCCGGCTTGGCCCCGGCGAGGCGCGCGGTGGTCAGGCCGAACAGGCGGTAGAACTCACCTTCGCTCGGTAGCAGGCCGCCAGTCATGCGTTCACGTTGCAGGCGCAGCATGATCACCACGTCGACATCTTTCAGGCCTTCGGTCATGTCGGTGTAGACCTTCACGCCGTATTGCTCGATGCCGATCGGCAGCAGGGTTTTCGGCGCGATGACGCGGATGTCCGGGCAGCCGAGGGTTTTCAGCGCGAGCATGTTCGACCGCGCGACGCGCGAGTGCAGGATGTCGCCGACGATGGCCACCGAAAGGTTTTCGAAACCGCCCTTGTGCCGACGGATCGTCAACATGTCGAGCATGCCTTGGGTCGGGTGCGCGTGACGGCCGTCGCCACCGTTGATGATCGCCACTTGCGGGCAGACATGTTCGGCGATGAAGTGTGCCGCGCCGGAATCACCGTGGCGCACGACGAACATGTCGGCAGCCATGGCCTCCAGGTTGCGCAGGGTGTCGAGCAGGGTTTCGCCCTTGCTCGCCGACGATGTCGACACGTTCAACGTGATCACGTCGGCCGAGAGGCGCTGGGCCGCCAGTTCGAAGGTGGTGCGGGTGCGGGTGGAGTTCTCGAAGAACACGTTGCACACGGTCTTGCCGCGCAGCAGCGGGACTTTCTTCACCGCCCGGGCGCCGACTTCGAGGAACGAGTCAGCGGTGTCGAGGATTTCCGTCAGCAACTCGCGGCGCAAACCGTCGAGCGAGAGGAAGTGTCGCAGCTGGCCCTGATCATTGAGCTGCAGCGGGCGCTTGGTTTCTAGAGGCGTCATCGCGAGGGGGACTCTCAATAGGGCGAATTAAAGGGCGAGGTCTTGCAGTTCGAGCTTGAGCTCCGGGCCGGACAGCTTCACGCGCTCGTGAGCGACCAGTTCCAGCGTCGCGCCGACCACGTTCGGGCGGATCGGCAGCTCACCGGCGTCCAGGTCCAGCAGGCACACCAACGTCACGCTGGCCGGGCGGCCGTAGTCGAACAGCTCGTTCATGGCGGCGCGGATGGTCCGACCGCTCATCAGCACGTCGTCGATCAGCACCAGGTGCTGGCCTTCGATTTCGAACGGCAGGGCGGACGGGCGCACTTGCGGGTGCAGGCCGTTCTGGCTGAAATCGTCGCGGTAGAAGGACACGTCCAGGGTGCCGAGGGGCGAATCGCTGCCCAGTTCTTCGAGCAACGCCTGGGCGACCCAGACGCCGCCGGTACGAATGCCGATGTAGCGCGGTTCGCTGATGCCACGGTGTTCCAGGTGTGCCTTGAGACGGATCGCCATCTGGCTGATCAGTTCGGCGGGATTGGGCAGGCTCATGGTTGCTCCTTCTTGGGCCCGAGCCCTGCCTTTGAGTAAGGCTGCGGGGTTTGGCTCGGGTTGTAGCTAAGAGAGACGCTGTGACGGCTCTTCAGGATTCGAACAGTGCGGTGTTTTCGTCGAGCCAGCCTTGCAGCAGCAGGGCGGCGGCGATGGCGTCGACCGGGTTGTCGCGATAGCTGCCCTTTTGTCCGCCACGATCACGCCGTTCACCCTTGGCTTCGAAGGTGGTCAGGCGTTCGTCGTGGGTATAGAAGGGCAGGTTGTAGCGGCCATTGAGGCGACGGGCGAATTTCTCTGCGCGCAGGCACATGTCGCTTGGCGTGCCGTCCATGTTCAGCGGCAGGCCGACGACTACAGCGTCGGGTTTCCACTCTTTAATGAGGGCTTCGACCTGATTCCAGTCGGGAATACCGTTTTGTGCCTTCAAGGTACACAGCTCGCGGGCCTGGCCGGTAATTACCTGGCCGACCGCAACGCCGATCTGTTTGGTGCCGTAGTCGAAACCCAGAATCAGTCGCAGGGCCATCAGGCGTGGCCCGCCTGGCTGGTCAGCAGGCTGAGATTGACCCCGAGGTGCTTGGCCGCCGCTTCCAGGCGCAGTTCGCTGCTGGTGTTGAACAGGATATCGGCGTCGAACGGGCAGGTGAGCCAGGCGTTCTGCGCCAGTTCGGCTTCGAGCTGCCCGGCTTCCCAGCCGGCATAACCGAGGGCGATCACACTTTTGGCCGGGCCGACGCCGTCAGCGATGGCGAACAGCACATCCTGGGAGGTGGACAAGGAAAGCTCGCCTTCCAGATCAACGGTTGCCTGGAAGGTTTTGCCCGAGGGGTGCAGGACAAAGCCGCGATCGGTTTGCACCGGGCCGCCGATAAAGATCGGCACATGCTGGCAGAGCACGGGTGGTTCAATGTCGGGGCGCAATTGCTCGAGGATATCGGCCAGATTCAGGTCTTGCGGGCGGTTGACCACCAGCCCCATGGCACCATTGGCCGTGTGCTCGACGATGTAGGTCAAGGTGTGCGCAAAGTTCGGGTCGGCCATGTGAGGCATGGCGATCAGGAAGTGATGCTTGAGGTAGCTGGGGCTGACGTTCTTCATGAGCGCTAGTGTGGCGTTGGAGGGGCGAACTGACAAGCTGGGGATGCGTTGGAAATGGTGATTGAAGCCACCGCAGGACCCTGTGGCGAGGGAGCTTGCTCCCGTTCGGCTGCGCAGCAGTCGTCATCTGATCGTTGCGGTGTGTCAGGAAACACAAGGCCTGCAGGTTTTGGGGCTGCTTCGCTGCCCAGCGGGAGCAAGCTCCCTCGCCACAGAGGTAACACTTGGCAGAAAATCTCCGATCAATTACTGGACAACCGGTCCCCGCGGGCGAATTTCCACGTGCGGATGATTTCCAGCCGGTCAATGTCCGACAAATCCCCGGTAAACGGTGAAAACGGTGCCGCCAGTCGCACAATGCGCTGCGCCGCCTGGTCCAGCAGCGGTTGCCCGGAGGATTCCAGCACCAATACTTCATACAGCGAGCCATCGCGGTTGATCGAGACCATCAGGCGCAAATTGCCGTAGATCTGCTTGCGTCGCGCTTCGTCGGGGTAATTCAGGTTGCCGATGCGCTCGACCTTCTTGCGCCACTCGTCCTTATACCAGGCGCCTTTGTCACGCATGGTGGAAGCAGCGCTCAGGCGGTGGATGCGCGGGCGCTTGGCGTAAAGCTGTTGTTCGTTGGCCAGTTCCGCTTCCAGGCTGGCGATGTCGCTGGACAGCTGTTCAGTGTCGAACGTCGGTGCCGCCACGGCAGGTTTGGTGAGTGGCTTGACCTCTTCGTTCTTGGCCGGGGCTTTTTTCGGCTTCGGCGCAACGGTGGTCACGGCAGCCTTGGGCGCGGCTTCCGGCACTGGCGGCTTGGCGGCCGGCGGTGGCGTGACTTTCTGCACCTTGTTGTCCTGGAAGGGCGCGACCTCGGTGGTCTTGGGAATCGCCTTTTTATCCAGGGTGCCGCTGCCTTCCTGATTTTCCTGGGCGAGAAAGTCAGCCTTCGTCGGCTTCTTTTCGCTCTTGAAGGTGGCGAGGGTGATTTCCAGGGTTTTGCTGATTTGCTTGGGTTCGACCATCGTGAACCCGACGCCCAACAGCAAGGCCAGGTGAATCAACGCCGCGAGAAACAGGGTAAATCCGAGGCGATCGGCCGGGCGCACGCCACGATGGGCGAGTTCAGCGGGTAGATCGGACGGGAGCGTCATGACAAAAAAACCAACATCGCGTTTTTCACAGGCCGCGGATGATAACGCAATGTTGGTCGTTTCTTGGCTGTTCTATATCAACGAGCCTTTAGCTTCTGATCGATGGCATCCATCAGCATCCCGCCGATGTCGGTGCCGAACGCATTATCAATCTCGCGAATGCAGGTCGGGCTGGTGACGTTGATTTCCGTCAGATGCTCGCCGATCACGTCCAGGCCTACGAACAGCAAGCCTTTCTCACGCAGGGTCGGGCCGACCTGGGCGGCGATCCAGCGATCCTTGTCGGTTAGCGGACGGGCTTCGCCACGACCACCGGCCGCAAGGTTGCCACGGGTTTCACCGGCAGCCGGGATCCGCGCCAGGCAGTAATCCACCGGCTCGCCGTCGATCATCAGGATGCGTTTGTCGCCATCGACGATCGCCGGCAGGTAACCCTGGATCATGATCTGCTGCTTGCCGTGCAAGGTCAGGGTTTCGAGAATCACCGACAGGTTCGGGTGGCCGGCGGTGTGACGGAAGATCGACGAACCGCCCATGCCGTCCAGCGGCTTGAGGATCACGTCGCCGTGGTGATCGGCGAATTCACGCAGCACGTCCGGGCGACGGCTGACGATGGTCGGCGGCGTGCACTGCGGGAAGAGGGTGGCGAACAGCTTTTCGTTGCAGTCGCGCAGACTCTGCGGTTTGTTGACCACCAGCACGCCAGCGCGCTCGGCTTGTTCCAGCAGATACGTGGAGTAGACGAACTCCATGTCGAACGGCGGATCCTTGCGCATCAGGATCACGTCCAGATCGCTCAGCAGCGCGTCGGTCTCGGCTTCCAGTTCAAACCATTTTTCCGGGTTGGCAAACACTTTCAGCGGACGCATCCGCGCCCGGGCTTCGCCTTCGGCCTGGTACAAATCGCTCTGTTCCATATAGAACAGTTCCCAGCCGCGCTTCTGTGCGGCCAGCAGCATGGCCAGCGAGCTATCCTTTTTATAGGAAATGCTGGCAATAGGATCCATGACAATCCCGACGCGAACGCTCATGGGTTTTTCCTCGAATTTGGGTGGTCCGGATGGACACGAAAAAGTGCCGTCAGATTGGCTCCCGCTGTGTTCCCGGTCAAGGAAAAACCACCGCGAAGGTCGGCCGATAGATTGGTTATGGAGACTGTGCTAAAAAGGCTGCCATATCGTTCTGGCCCTTAAACATCAAGGGTTTCGAGCCTCCGGTTATCGGAAATGGACAATTTGATTCGCAAAGGCGACGGCAGAGCATTTATGGAACAGCATTCCAGCGCCTTGAAGGTCATGGTGATCGATGATTCGAAGACGATTCGCCGCACCGCCGAAACGCTGTTGAAGAACGTGGGGTGTGAAGTCATCACGGCCATCGATGGTTTCGATGCCCTGGCGAAGATTGCCGACAATCACCCCGGCATCATTTTTGTCGACATCATGATGCCGCGCCTGGATGGCTATCAGACCTGCGCGCTGATCAAGAACCACAGTGCGTTCAAGTCCACGCCAGTGATTATGCTGTCGTCCAAGGACGGGCTGTTCGACAAGGCCAAGGGGCGCATTGTCGGCTCCGACCAGTTTTTGACCAAGCCTTTCAGCAAGGAAGAACTGCTGAACGCGATCCAGGCCCATGTACCGGGTTTCGCCGCCGTTTTGCCGCAGTAGGACACGCACAGTGACGCTCGGCCAGCGGGCCCGGCGTCGACAAGAATGGGGAAGACCATGGCACGTATTCTGATCGTCGATGACTCGCCGACTGAAATGTACAAACTGACCGGCATGCTGGAAAAGCACGGTCATGAAGTGTTGAAGGCCGAAAACGGCGCCGACGGCGTGGCCCTGGCCCGTCAGGAAAAACCTGACGCGGTATTGATGGACATCGTCATGCCCGGCCTCAACGGTTTCCAGGCGACCCGCCAGTTGACCAAAGATCCGGACACCGGGCACATCCCGGTGATCATCATCACCACCAAGGATCAGGAAACCGACAAGGTCTGGGGCACGCGTCAGGGCGCGAAGGATTACCTGACAAAACCGGTCGACGAAGACACCCTGATCAAAACCCTGAACAACGTGCTGGCCGGTTGATCGTGCGGCCATGACCGAGTCGCTGACGGCTTTCGAACTGCTGCTGCAGATCGACCAGCGCTGTCGCCTGCTGGCGGCGGATCTGCCGTCCCAGCCGACCCGGCAGGATCGCTGGAGCGGCATCGGTTTTCGCCTGGGCGAGCACTGGTACGTCGCGCCCATGGGCGAAGTCAGCGAGGTCCTGCACGAACCGCGTTTCACCCAATTGCCGGGCGTCAAACCCTGGGTCAAGGGCGTGGCCAACCTGCGGGGGCGATTGCTGCCGATCATGGATTTGTGCAGTTTCTTCGGCCATGAGCAGTCGACCCTGCGCAAACAGCGTCGGGTGTTGGTGGTGGAGCACGGCGAAGTGTTTGCCGGGTTGATGGTCGATGAAGTCTTCGGTTTGCAGCACTTTGCCCAGGACAGCCTGGAGCCGGTGGCGATGGCCGATCTGCACGGGCCGATCGCAGCGTTCGTCCAAGGCCGGTTTCAGCGTGAGCAAACGTGGCAAATATTCAGCCCGTTTACGTTGGCGCAGTCGCAAAGTTTCATGCATGTAGCGCTGTAAACGAAATGACCAGATCCAATGTGGGAGCGAGCCTGCTCGCGATTGAACGATAACGCGGTGATCCTGATGCAATGCGGCGCCTGAATCGCGAGCAGGCTCGCTCCCACAGGGGTCTTGGCTAGGTTTACAGGTGTGGGTTAACAGGCGAGGACCGATGATAAAAACAAAAACAGGCAAGCCAGAAGGATCGCGCAGCCGCTCGCAGATCATCGTGCTGTTCATCGCGCTGATCATCTTCATCATGCTGCTGTTCGCCAACTTCGCGTACCTCAACACACAAGCCACGTACGACAAACAGTACATCGGCCACGCCGGCGAGCTGCGCGTGCTGTCCCAACGCATCGCCAAGAACGCCACCGAAGCCGCGGCCGGCAAAGCGGCGGCGTTCAAGCTGCTGAGCGATGCGCGCAACGACTTCGCCCAGCGCTGGGGTTACCTGAAGAAGGGCGACCCGGCCACCGGCCTGCCGCCGGCACCGTCTGCCGTGCGCCCGGAAATGCGCGCCGTGCAGCTGGATTGGGAACGCCTGCTGAAAAACACCGATGCGATCCTCTCCAGCGAGCAGACCGTGCTGTCGCTGCATCAGGTCGCCGCCACCCTGGCCGAAACCGTGCCGCAGTTGCAGGTCGAATACGAAAAAGTTGTCGAGATCCTCTTGCAGCGCGGCGCACCGGCCGCTCAGGTGGCCATGGCCCAGCGTCAGTCGCTGCTGGCCGAACGCATCCTGGGCGCGGTGAACACCGTGCTGTCCGGCGATGAAAACTCGCAACAGGCCGCCGACGCGTTCGGTCGTGACGCCGCGCGGTTCGGTCAGGTGCTCAACGGCATGCTCCAGGGCAATACTTCGCTGCGAGTCAGCCAGGTCGAAGACCGCGACGCGCGCGCACGCTTGACCGAAATTTCCGAGCTGTTCGAATTCGTCTCCGGCTCGGTGGATGAAATCCTCGAAACCTCGCCGGAGCTGTTCAAGGTTCGCGAATCGGCGACCAACATTTTCAGCCTGTCACAGACCCTGCTCGACGAAGCCTCGCTCCTGGCCACCGGTTTTGAAAACCTCGCTGGCGGACGCGACACCGACACCATCGGTGGCTACGTGCTGGGCCTGCTGGCGCTGATGTCGATCATCCTCATAGGCCTGGTGATGGTGCGCGAAACCAATCGTCAGCTGCGTGAAACCGCCGAGAAGAATGAGCGCAACCAGAACGCGATCATGCGCCTGCTTGACGAGATCGAAGACCTCGCTGACGGCGACCTCACCGTGACCGCCTCGGTGACTGAAGACTTCACCGGGACCATCGCCGACTCGATCAACTATTCCGTCGATCAACTGCGCGACCTGGTGGCGACCATCAACCTCACCGCCGGCCAGGTTGCCGCCGCCGTGCAGGAAACCCAGGCCACCGCCATGCACCTGGCCCAGGCTTCGGAACATCAGGCGCAACAGATCAGCGAAGCCTCCACCGCGATCAACGACATGGCGCAGTCTATCGACCAGGTCTCGGCCAACGCTGCCGAATCCTCGGCGGTAGCGGAACGTTCGGTGGAAATCGCCAACAAGGGCAACGAGGTGGTGCACAACACCATCCACGGCATGGACAACATTCGCGAGCAGATTCAGGACACCGCCAAGCGCATCAAGCGCCTGGGCGAGTCTTCTCAGGAAATTGGCGACATTGTCAGCCTGATCGATGACATTGCCGATCAGACCAACATCCTCGCGCTCAACGCGGCGATTCAGGCTTCGATGGCCGGTGACGCCGGGCGCGGTTTTGCGGTGGTGGCTGACGAAGTGCAACGCCTGGCCGAGCGTTCGTCCGCCGCCACCCGGCAGATCGAAACCCTGGTGCGGGCGATCCAGACCGACACCAACGAAGCCGTGATTTCCATGGAACAAACCACCACCGAAGTGGTGCGCGGCGCGCGTCTGGCGCAGGATGCCGGGGTGGCCCTGGAAGAAATCGAAGGCGTATCGAAGACCCTGGCGGCGCTGATCCAGAGTATTTCCAATGCCGCGCAGCAACAGACGTCTTCGGCCGGTCAGATTTCCCTGACGATGAACGTGATCCAGCAGATCACCACGCAGACGTCATCGGGCTCGACCGCCACCGCCGAGAGCATCGGCAACCTGGCGAAAATGGCCAGCCAGCTGCGGCGCTCGGTGTCCGGGTTCACCTTGCCGGCGGCCAAGGCGCAGGCAGCGGATAAAGTGTGAAGCGCCCGCAGGCGTTCGGTTTTTTTGAGTAGAGCAGTGATTTGGAGTGGTTATGGGTGATCGGCACGACTATGTGGCCCTCGAGTGGGTCAAAGGCGAGATTGCCGAAACGCTGAAAGTGGCTCATCAAGCGATCGAAACCCTGCTTGATGACCCCCAGGCGACGCACGCCCTGAGCGATTGCCTGGCGTGCATCCATCAGGTCCACGGCAGTTTGCAGATGGTCGAATTCTACGGCGCGGCCCTGCTCGCCGAAGAAATGGAACACCTGACCACCGCCTTGCAACAGAACCGCGTCAGCCATCGCGACGAGGCGCTTCACCTGTTGCTGCAAGCCCTCGGGCAACTGCCGATTTACCTCGACCGGGTGCAAGGTGCACGCCGTGACCTACCCTTGGTGGTGCTGCCGCTGATCAACGACTTGCGCAGTGCCCGGGGCGAAACCCTGCTGTCGGAAACCAGCCTGTTCAGTCCGCAACTGCCCGACCTGCCGGCGCTGGACGAAGCGTCGCTGGCACTGCTTGAACCGGCGGATTTACCCAATGTGCTGCGCAAGTTGCGGCAGATGCTGCAAATGGCGTTGGTCGGATTGCTGCGCGAGCAGGATGACGACAATAACCTCGGTTATCTGACCAAGGTTTTTTCACGCCTTGAAGGGTTGTGCGGCAACGCACCCCTGAGCCCGTTGTGGCAAGTCGCCTCGGCGCTGGTCGAAGGCATGCGCGGGGGCTCGATCGCCAATAGCCCGGCGCTGCGCAGCCTGTTCAAGGACGCCGACAAAGAACTCAAGCGCCTGCTCGAACAAGGCATACGCGGCATCAATCAGCCGGCACCGCCAGAGTTGCTCAAGAGTTTGCTGTTCTACATTGCCAAGGCCGAACATCCCACCGGGCAGATGCTGACCATGAAAGATCGTTACTCACTGGACGACGCGCTGCCTGACAGCGCAATGGTGGACGAAGAACGCGCCCGCCTGGCCGGTCCCGACCGTGACGCCATGCGCTCGGTGCTGGCCGCGCTCTGTGAAGAGCTGGTGCGGGTCAAGGAACGCCTCGACCTGTTTGTGCGCAGCGACCGCCAGCACACCTCTGACCTGGAGACCCTGTTGGCGCCGTTGCGGCAAATCGCCGACACCCTGGCGGTGCTGGGTTTCGGCCAGCCGCGCAAAGTCATCATCGATCAACTGGCGGTGGTGCTGAGCCTTGCCCAGGGCCAACGCGAACCCAACGACGCGATCCTGATGGACGTCGCCGGGGCCTTGCTCTACGTCGAAGCGACACTGGCCGGCATGGTCGGCACCGTGGAGCCGGAGAGCCAGGAAGAAAGCCACCTGCCGACCACCGATCTGACGCAGATCCACCAGATCGTGATCAAGGAAGCGCGCATCTGCCTGCAACAGGCCAAGGACATGATCGTCGACTACATCGACGCTGACTGGGATCGCCAGCATTTGCAGGCATTACCGGCGTTGCTGACCCAGGTGCGCGGCGCGCTGTCGATGATCCCGTTGAGCCGTGCGGCGAGCCTGATCGAAGCCTGCAACCACTTCATTCGCGAACATCTGCTGCTCGATCCGGGCCAGCCCGGCTGGCAGGAACTGGACAACCTGGCCGACGTCATCACCAGCATCGAGTATTACCTGGAGCGTCTGAGCGACGACCCCGAGGCACCGGGCGAACAACTGCTCGACGTGGCGGAAAAAAGCCTGGCATCCCTCGGGTTTTTCCCCAGCGAACAGCAAGTGCCGATGCTCGAGGATGTGCTCAGCCCGAGTGAAGCCCAAGTGATGCAGGACCTGCAGGCGCTTGAGGATCCGGATACCGTCCAGTCGCTGGCCGACGTCTTGGCCAGCCCGGTGTCTTCGGTCAATCCGCCGGCCCTGACTACACCGGGCAGCCTGTTGCCACCGCCCGCCGGCGAAGAACCGGTGGACGATGAGCTGCGGGAAGTCTTCCTCGAAGAAACCGACGAAGTCCTGGAAATCCTCCGGGAATACATGCCGCGCTGGACGGCCAATCCGGACGATAAAGCCGCGTTGATTGAATTGCGCCGGGCGTTCCACACCTTGAAAGGCAGTGGCCGAATGGTCCGCGCGCTGGTGCTGGGCGAGCTGGCGTGGGCCGTGGAAAACCTGCTCAACCGCGTGCTGGAGCACAGCGTTGCGCCGGGGGCGGCGGTGCAACAATTGCTCCGCGATGCACTGGATCTGCTACCGGATCTGGTGGCTGAATTTGCCGCCAATGCCCAGCGCCAATGCAACCAGGTCGATCAACTGGCCGCGCGCGCCCATGCCCTCGCCAAGGGCGATTTACCTGCCAGCGATGAAGACACCCAAGACGTCGCGGCCCTCGATCCGCTGTTGCTGGAGATCTTCCGCAAAGAAGCCGAGACCCATCTCGCCAGCCTCAACCGCTTCCTCGACCAAGCCGCCGAGCATGTGCCGCTGCAGGCCAGTGACGAGTTGCAGCGCGCATTGCACACCTTGAAGGGCAGCGCCTCGATGGCCGGCGTATTGCCGATCGCCGAGCTGGCGACGCCGCTGGATCAACTCGCCCGCGAATACAAGGCGCACCTGATCGCCCTCGACCTCGACGAAGTCGAACTGCTGCTGGAAGCCGAAGGTCTGTTCCGTCTCGGGCTGCGGCAACTCAAGGATGATCCGCTGGCCGAGATACCGGATGCTGATTCACTTATCGAGCGCACCAAAACGCTGCTCGCCGAGCGTCTGGACGCATTGTTGAAAGCGCCGAACACCGCGCTGCGGATCAAGCGTGATCCGCAGCTGATCAACAACTTCCTGGCCCAGGGCATGGACATCCTGCTCGACGCCGAAAGCCTGTTGCAGCGCTGGCAGCAGCACCCCGGCGAGCGTCAGGAACTCAGCGCGTTACTGGATGAGTTGACCACTTTGGGTGAAGGCGCGCACCTCGCCGATCTGCACCCGGTGGACGAACTCTGCGAAGCGTTGCTCGACCTGTACGGTGCGGTGGAAGAGAGCAGCCTGGCGGTCAGCGACCGCTTTTTCCACGAGGCGCAAAGCGCCCACGAAGCGCTGATCAACATGCTCGACGAACTGGCTGCCGGTCAGGAAGTCAGCCCACAACCGGAGCGCATCCGGGCGTTGCGTGGCTTGCTCGATGAAAGCCTGGATCCGTCGTCCATGGGCCTGATCCGCAGCGACGGCAGCCGCACCCTGAGCATCCGCGAACTGGGCAGCGCCACCGCAGAACTGGAACAGACCGCGACTCAGGTCGAACTCGATGACGAGATCGTTTCGATCTTCCTCGAAGAGGCAGTGGATATTCTCGAGAGCGCCGGCCAGGCCTTGCAGCGCTGGCTGAGCGACCCGGACAACGCCGCGCCGTTGTCATCCTTGCAGCGCGATTTACACACCCTCAAGGGCGGGGCGCGGATGGCCGAGGTCGAGCCGGTCGGCGACCTGGCTCATGAATTGGAAAGCCTTTACGAAGGCCTGGTGGACCGCCGTTACAGCCACAGTGAAACCCTGGCGCAGCTGCTGCAACAAAGCCATGACCGCCTCGCGGTGCTGCTTGAGCAGTTGCAGAACCAGCACACCCTGGGCGCCCCGAACGAACTGATCGAAGCGATTCGCGAGTTCCGCCACGGCAACACCAACACTGCCGAAGCGGCGGAGCCCGCGCCGGCTAATGACTCGCCGGGCCATGATCCCGAGCTGCTGGAGATCTTCCTTGAGGAAGGTTTCGACATCATCGAAAACTCCGGCGCGGCCCTTGTGCGCTGGCAAGCCGAGCCGTCGAACCGTCAGGAAGTGGAAACCCTGTTGCGCGACCTGCACACGCTCAAGGGCGGCGCGCGGATGGTGGAAATCGCCCCCATCGGCGACCTCGCCCACGAGCTGGAATTCCTCTACGAAGGCCTGTCCGCTGGCGTGCTGCAACCGACCCCGGCGCTGTTCGCGCTGCTACAAAGCAGTCACGACCGACTGGCGCAAATGCTCGATGCCAGCCGCGCCGGCCAGCCGTTGCCCTCGCCCGATCGGTTGATCGACGCGATCAAGAATTTCAGTCATCCATCCGTTCCTGATACGCCGGTGGTGGTGCCCGCCACACCGAAACCCGACGCCCCGACGCCGCAACCCGAAGCGGGCGCCGACATGGTCAAGGTCTCGGCCGAACTGCTCGATGACCTGGTCAACCTGGCTGGCGAAACGTCGATCTTCCGTGGCCGTATCGAGCAACAGGTCAACGATGCGCAGGTGGCCCTGAGCGAGATGGAAACCACCATCGAGCGCATGCGCGATCAGTTGCGTCGACTCGATACCGAAACCCAGGGACGGATACTCAGTCGTCAGCAAGTCGACGCCGAACGCCTGGGCTACGAAGAATTCGATCCGCTGGAAATGGACCGTCACTCGCAGTTGCAGCAACTGTCGCGGGCGCTGTTCGAATCCGCCTCCGACCTGCTCGACCTCAAGGAAACCCTCGACCGACGCAATCAGGACGCGGAAAACCTGCTGCAACAACAGGGCCGCATTAACACCGAATTGCAGGAAGGCCTGATGCGTACGCGCATGGTCCCGTTCGAGCGCATGTTGCCGCGTTTGAAGCGCATCGTCCGCCAGGTTTCCGGTGAGCTGGGCAAAGACGTCGAATTTATCGTCGGCAACGCCGAAGGCGAGATGGATCGTAACGTGCTTGAGCGCATGGCGGCACCGCTGGAACACATGCTGCGCAACGCCGTGGACCACGGCCTGGAATCGGCCGAGGTGCGTATCGCGGCGGGCAAACCGGCTCAAGGGCGGATCACCCTCGACCTGTCCCGCGAGGGCGGCGACATCATTTTCGACATCCGCGACGACGGCGCCGGCGTGCCGCTGGAGGCAGTGCGGCGCAAGGCGATCAAGCGCGGCCTGCTGGCCGCGGACGCCGATATCAGCGACCGCGACGTGCTGCAATTCATCCTGCAACCGGGGTTCTCCACCGCCGAGAAAATCACCCAGATTTCCGGGCGTGGCGTGGGCATGGACGTGGTTCACGAAGAGGTTCGGCAACTCGGCGGTACCATGGTCATTGACTCGACACCGGGGCAGGGCGTGCATTTCCGGATTCGCCTGCCGTTCACCGTGTCGGTCAACCGTGCGTTGATGGTGCAGTGCCTGGAAGATCAATACGCGATCCCGCTGAACACCATCGATGGCATCGTTCGCGTGTTGCCCAATGAACTCGAAGGGCATTACCGGCTTGATCCGCCGACTTACGAATACGCCGGGCAGCGTTATGAACTGTGTTATCTGGGCGAGCTGCTGAAAACCAGCACTCGTCCGAAACTGTTGGGCCAGAGCCTGCCGCTGCCGGTGTTGCTGGTGCAATGCAACGAGCGGCATATCGCCGTGCAAGTTGATTCCATGGCCGGCACACGCGAGATCGTGGTCAAAAGCCTCGGCCCGCAGTTTGCGGCGGTGCAGGGGCTGTCCGGGGCGACGATTCTGGGCGATGGCCGGGTGGTGCTGATTCTCGATTTGCTCGCGCCGATCCGCGCCATGCAGGCCCGTGTGCCGCAACAGCCGGCGACACAAGACGTTGAGGTCGAGCCGCATAAACCGCTGCTGGTGCTGGTGGTCGACGATTCGGTCACCGTGCGCAAGGTCACCAGCCGTCTGTTGGAGCGCCACGGCATGAGCGTGCTGACCGCCAAGGACGGTGTCGACGCCATGCTGCTGCTCGAAGATCACCTGCCGGACGTGATGCTGCTGGACATCGAAATGCCGCGCATGGACGGTTTCGAAGTGGCGACCCAAGTGCGCAGCGACGAACGTTTGCAGCACCTGCCGATCATCATGATCACCTCCCGCACCGGCCAGAAACACCGCGACCGCGCCATGGCCATCGGCGTCAACGACTACCTCGGCAAGCCGTACCAGGAATCGGTGCTGCTCGACAGCATCGCGTTGTGGAGCAAAACCCATGCTTGAGCATCGCACCAGCAACCTCACCGGCCTGCTGTTGCCCTTGGCCGACCGCAGTCTGATCCTGCCGAACGTGGCGGTGGCGGAGTTGATTGACTATCAACCGGGGGCGTTCGATCTGGACACGCCGCCGTGGTACCTGGGGTTGGTGACGTGGCGGGACCGGCAGATTCCGTTGCTGAGTTTCGAGTCGGCGTGCGGCCAGAAAATCGTCATCGGCGAGCGCGCGCGGATCGTGATTCTCAATGCGCTCGGTGGGCGGCCGGAGCTGAAGTTCATTGCGTTGCTGGTGCAGGGGATTCCGCGGTCGTACAAGCTCGACAGTCAGTTGAGTTATGTCGATGTGCCGTTGTGTCCGCTGGAACAGGCGGCGGTGCAGGTGGGGGAGCAAGTCGCCAAAGTCCCTGACTTGCTGGCGCTGGAAAAACTACTTGTGAATGCCGGGTTGATCTGACTGGCCCCATCGCGAGCAGGCTCGCTCCCACATTGAATTTGCGGCGTACGCAAAACCTGTGGGAGCGAGCCTGCTCGCGATGGCGGCCTTCAATTCACCTCAAACCTGACGACTAAACCTTGGCCTGAGCCCGCATCTGCATCTGCAACGCCTCGTTATGATCCAGCGCCCGCTCCACCAACAACTGCACCCCATCCGCCATACGGCTAAGCGCCAAGGCTACCGACCGGCGCGAACCTTCAACATCGTCCGCCAGATCGGCCGCAATGGCGCTGATCGACAGCAAGTCTTCGGAGGCGTTGGCCAGAAGGGCTTCTGTGTCTATGTCGGGGGAGACGGTGAAGAGGGGGTGTTTGCGGCGCTTGCCCGGTTTTTCATGGGCGGGGGGGAAGTAATGGGCGAAGGCACGGTCGGCGGCTTCCTTGAGCTTCTCGGCTTCGAGGGAAGCTTGGGAGTCGGTGTCAGTGTTATCTGCTGGGTTGGTCGTTACCTTGGACATTATGAGTTTCCGATTACAGATTGGCGTTGGTCCATTCGAAATGAATGGCGCTTTTTCTCCGTCTTTTCGGGGGTTCCAGACCCGATCGCTGAATTGTCAGCGATCCATAAACGATAACGATCAGCGCAAAACCCCACCAGTCAGCGGCTTCCGGCATTGCTGTAGGCCGCGACGCCAGACCGCGTAGCCTCTCACCGTTTCTGCGGACAAACTTTTAAACACAAACCCCCAATCGGCCGTCGAAGGTTGAAGATTCCCAAAAAGGGACCTATCGTTCCCTTTTTGGGACTCATCGGTTGCCACTGTGAAAAACCTTTCCCTCAGCGAAGCCCTGTTCACCACCACTCAGCAAAAAGTGCTGGGCTTGTTGTTCGGCAAACCCGACCGAAGTTTTTACGCCAACGAGATCGCCCGCTGGGCTCAAGTGGGTAAAGGCAGCCTCATGCGCGAGCTGGATCGGTTGCAACAGGCAGGCGTGTTGACCCTGAGCCGCCAGGGCAACCAGACCCACTATCAAGCCAATCCGCAGTGCCCGATCTATGCCGAGCTGTTGGGCATCGCCCGCAAAACGTTTGGCATTGCCGAGCCTCTGCGTCAGGCGCTTCAACCCTTTGCTGAACAGATCACCTGGGCATTTGTGTACGGTTCAATCGCCAAGGATTCGGCAAACGCATCCAGTGACATTGATCTCATGCTGATCGGCGAAGGCCTGCACTACAGTGAAGTGATGGAGCGGCTTATGCCTCTGGAGGAGCAATTAGGCCGCGTCCTCAATCCGACGCTCTACACCCCCGATGACTGGGCCGCAAAACTGGCGGCTGAAAACAGCTTCGTCGTGCGGGTAGCGCAGCAGGACAAGATCAACCTGATGGGGGAAAACCCTTTGGAGTCCAAGGATGGGCAGCAACGAGAATCTGGAGAACCTGTTACGTAGCGGCGGACTGAAAGCCGAGCCGCCGGATCGCAAGGAATGTGACGGGTTGATGCGTTCGGCTGTGGATCGATTGAAAGATGCGCAAACATGCTCGCTGTCCTTCGCAAGTCGATTCGACCTGGCTTACAACGCTGCCCACGCGCTTGCACTGACAGCTCTTCGCTTGTGTGGCTACCGTTCGGACAAGCGATATCTGGTGTTCCAGTGTCTGGTTCATACCGCAGATATCGGCAAAGTACAGGTTCGGTTGTTCGCCCTGTGCCATGAGCGACGGAACCTGGCGGAGTACGAAGGCTATATGGATGAAGATCCGGCGTTGTTGGCGCAGCTGTTGGAAAGTGCTGAACAGTTGCTAGTTCATGTGCAACAGCAGATGGCAGGGCTGTAATTATTCTTCATTGAAAACTGCGGCGACCATTCTGGCCCCATCGCGAGCAGGCTCGCTCCCACAGGGGTTTTGTGTGCGCCGCAGATCCAATGTGGGAGCGAGCCTGCTCGCGATGGCGTCGGCCCTGGAAACCATTACCCTGGCCGTAACGATCCAACGCTCTGCTTGATTGATGCCCCCCACCCAACACTCCTAAGGTGACTCCCACGACAGCGAACCCGTGGAGTGGTCATGACAACAACAATATCCCCCGACTCGCGATGGACGCGGCGGCGCAGCGAAAAGCAGCGGCGTCTCGAGCTTGTGCGCGGTCTGGCCGACGGTGTGGTGCTGCCCACCGACAACATCGTCGCAGCGCTGGAGGCCTTGATCCTGCCCGGCGACCGTGTGGTGCTGGAGGGCAATAACCAGAAGCAGGCGGATTTCCTCTCCCGCTCCCTGGCCAAGGCCGATCCCGCCAAGCTGCATGACCTGCACATGATCATGCCCAGCGTCGGCCGCTCCGAGCACCTGGACCTGTTTGAACGCGGAATCGCCCGCAAGCTCGACTTCTCCTTTGCCGGCACCCAAAGCCTGCGCATCAGCCAGTTGCTGGAAGACGGCCTGCTGGAAATCGGCGCGATCCACACCTACATCGAGCTCTATGCGCGGCTGGTGGTCGACCTGATTCCCAACGTCGTGCTCTCGGCCGGTTTCATGGCCGACCGTGCCGGCAACATCTACACCGGCCCGAGCACCGAAGACACCCCCGCATTGATCGAACCGGCCGCCTTCAGCGACGGCATCGTCATCGTCCAGGTCAATCAACTGGTAGACGATGTCAGCGACCTGCCGCGCGTCGACATCCCCGCGTCCTGGGTCGATTTCGTGGTGGTGGCCGACAAGCCGTTCTACATCGAACCGCTGTTCACCCGCGACCCACGGCACATCAAGCCTGTGCACGTGTTGATGGCGATGATGGCGATTCGTGGGATCTACGAGAAACACAACGTCCAGTCGCTGAACCACGGCATCGGTTTCAACACCGCCGCCATCGAACTGATCCTGCCGACCTACGGCGAATCCCTCGGCCTCAAAGGCAAGATCTGCCGCAACTGGACGCTCAATCCGCACCCGACGCTGATCCCTGCGATCGAAAGTGGCTGGGTCGAAAGCGTGCATTGCTTCGGCACTGAACTGGGGATGGAAAACTACATCGCCGCGCGCCCCGACGTGTTCTTCACCGGGCGCGACGGATCTCTACGTTCCAACCGAATGTTCTGCCAACTGGCCGGGCAATACGCGGTGGACCTGTTCATCGGCGCCACCCTGCAAGTCGATGGCGACGGCCATTCCTCTACCGTAACGCGTGGTCGTTTGGCCGGTTTCGGCGGCGCGCCGAACATGGGCCACGACCCGCGCGGTCGCCGTCACAGCACGCCGGCCTGGCTCGACATGCGTCATGAGGATGCGCCCGAAGCCTTGCTCGAACGCGGTAAAAAACTCGTGGTGCAAATGGTCGAGACCTTCCAGGAAGGCGGCAAACCGACCTTCGTCGAAACCCTCGATGCAATAGAAGTGGCGAAGAAAAGCGGCATGCCGCTGGCGCCGATCATGGTCTACGGCGACGACGTCACCCACCTGCTGACCGAAGAAGGTATCGCCTATCTGTACAAGGCCCGCTCGCTGGAAGAACGTCAGGCGATGATCGCCGCCGTCGCCGGAGTGACCGCCATCGGCCTGCGCCACAACCCCAAAGACACCGCACGCATGCGCCGCGAAGGCCTGATCGCCTTGCCCGAAGACCTCGGCATTCGCCGCACCGACGCCACCCGCGAATTGCTCGCCGCCAAAAGCGTGGCGGATCTGGTCGAGTGGTCCGGTGGCCTCTACAACCCGCCCGCCAAGTTCAGGAGCTGGTAATGCACGCATTCAACCTGCAACCGAAAACGCTTTCCCTGGCTGAACGGCTGGCGGACCTGGCCGTGGACGCGCTGATCGACGAAGCGGACCTGTCGCCGAAACCGGCATTGGTCGACCGTCGTGGCAATGGCGCCCATACCGATTTGCACCTCGGGCTGATGCACGCCTCGGCGCTGTCCCTGTGGCCTGCGTTCAAGGAAATGGCGGAAGCGGCCATTGAGCTTGGCGAAGTCGGCGTGCCGCTGCGCGAAGCCGTCGGGCGCATTGGTCGGGAAGGGGAGCAAGCGATGCTCGCCACCACCGGCGGCGTGAACACTCATCGCGGGGCGATCTGGGCCTTGGGTCTGTTGGTCACGGCCTGCGCGCTTGAACCTGAATCCAGTGCCGCAGGTTCGATTGCTGTGCGCGCAGCACGCCTCGCGCTACTTGATGACCGTTACGCGCCACGTCCACTCAGCCATGGCGCTCAAGTCGCCCAACGCTATGGCGTGCGCGGTGCCCGTGAGGAAGCTCAACTGGGCTTTCCGTCGGTGCAGCAACGGGCACTGCCGCAACTCAAACGCAGCCGTGCCGTTGGCCATGGTGAGCAGAACGCCCGGCTCGATGCCTTGCTGGCGATCATGACGGATCTGGCCGACACCTGCGTGCTCTACCGCGCTGGCGAACACGGTCTGCAGACCATGCAACTCGGTGCCCAGGCCGTACTCGACGCCGGTGGCAGCGCCAGCCTCGCTGGTCGCCGCCGTTTGCACGAGCTGGACGAACAATTAATCGCATTGAATGCGTCGCCCGGTGGTGCCGCGGATTTGCTCGCCGCCTGCCTGTTTATCGACCGCATCGAGTCCGGAGCTTTCTGATGGAAACCTTATCCTTTGAATTCCCCGCCGGGCAGCCGCCACGGGGCCGTACGCTGGTGGGCTGTGTCGGTTCGGGCGATCTGGAAGTGCTGATCGAACCGGGTCAGGCGGGCACGCTGACGATTAAGGTGCAGACCTCGGTCAATGGCGCGCAACAACGCTGGCAGCACCTGTTTGCACGGATGTTCGACGGTCAGACTCCGCCAGCGATGGCCATCGATATCCATGATTTCGGCGCGACACCCGGCGTGGTGCGTTTGCGTCTGGAACAAGGCTTTGAGGAGATCGGTCATGACTGACAGTAAAGAACTCCTACACAAGCACAGCTTCGTCGAACTCGGCGCCCGGCAACGGGCGAAAGCCTTGCTCGACCCTGGCACCTTCCGCGAACTGCTAGACCCGTTTCAACGCGTCATGTCGCCGTGGCTGTTGCGCCAGGGCGTGGTGCCGCAATCCGATGACGGCGTGGTGATCGCCAAGGGCAGCATCGGTGGATTACCGGTGGTCATCGCCGCCATCGAAGGCGCGTTTCAGGGCGGCAGCCTCGGCGAAGTCGGTGGGGCGAAAATGGCCGGTGCGCTGGAACTGGCCGCCGAAGATAACCGCAACGGCATTCCGACCCGCGCCGTGTTGCTGCTGGAAACCGGTGGCGTGCGCTTGCAGGAAGCCAACCTCGGGCTGGCGGCGATTGCCGATATTCATGCGGCGATTGTCGATCTGCGCCAGTACCAGCCGGTGGTGGGTGTCGTTGCCGGCAGCGTCGGCTGCTTTGGCGGCATGTCGATTGCCGCCGGGTTGTGCAGCTATTTGCTGGTGACTCAGGAAGCGCGGCTTGGTTTGAACGGCCCGCAAGTGATCGAACAGGAAGCGGGGCTTGAGGAATATGACTCCCGCGACCGTCCTTTCATCTGGAGCCTGACGGGTGGCGAGCAGCGTTTCGCCAGTGGTTTGGCGGACCGTTATGTCGCCGATGATGTGGCGCAGATTCAGCAGCAGGTCGGCGAATTGCTCAAGCAAGGTTTGCCGGAACAACAACGCAGCCGTCAGGCTGATCTGTTCCTGCAACGGCTGGCCCGTCTGGACGCCGAGCCGCAAATTGAACCGTCAGTGGTTCGCGATCTGTATCAAGGAGAGCGCTCATGAGCACGTATTCCCTGAGAGGTTTGAACTGGTTCAACGCCTTGAGCGCTGGCGCGAAACCGGTCGAAGGTTTGCCCGCTTCCTTAAAGGTGGCTGATGGTGTGTTGGGTGATCAACCAGTTCGGTTTATTGCCGTGGTGGCTGATCCCGACAACCGTTTCGCCCGCGCCCGCAATGGCGAGGTCGGTCTGCTGGAGGGCTGGGGCCTGGCCAAGGCTGTGGACGAAGTCATCGCAACCGATCTGGATAAACCGCACAAGCGCGCCTTGATCGCCATCGTCGATGTGCCCAGCCAGGCTTACGGTCGGCGCGAAGAAGCGCTCGGCATTCATCAGGCCTTGGCCGGCGCGGCAGACAGTTATGCCCGCGCGCGGTTGGCCGGCCATGCGGTGATCGGTTTGCTGGTGGGCAAGGCGATGTCCGGGGCGTTTCTGGCGCACGGGTATCAGGCCAATCGCTTGATTGCCCTGCGTGATCCGGGCGTGATGGTGCATGCGATGGGCAAGGCGTCGGCGGCGCGGGTGACGTTGCGCAGCGTCGAGGAGCTTGAAGCGTTGGCTGCCAGCGTGCCACCGATGGCGTATGACATCGACAGCTACGCGAGCCTTGGATTGCTGTGGGAAACCTTGTCGGTCGAGCAGATTGAACAGCCAACCGCAGCCGACTTGGCGCGAGTGGCTGAATGTCTGGATCAGGCAATCGGCGATGTTGCCGCGACGGGGCGAGACCTGAGCGGTCGATTGGGTGCGAGCAACCGCGCTGCATCGAGCAAGGTTCGCGAACTGCTGAGAGCGCAGTGGTGAATACCTTTCTGGCCCACGACCTGCTCTGGGGCATGACTCTAGAACAGCTGCCGATGGACGCGCCTGCGTGGGTGATCGAGTCGATCCGCGCAGGTCAGCCGGTGGTGGTTCGGCGTGCGCTGAGTACGCCGGATCACATCGCGGTCGGGGTACGTGGGCGGTTGCGTGAGCAGCGCTTTGCAGCGGTGATGTCGATCGATGCGATTTCGCGTCGGGTACGGCCGGAAGCGCTTTGTCATGTTTCTATCGACCGGGATGTATTGGCGTTGCGTGCCCTCGATCAACTGCGGCCGATGCTCGATGGTTGCGGTTGGGTGTGGGGTGTCAGCGGCAGTGCCGGGTTTGAACTGGCCAGTGGTGTTCAAGCGTTGCATGAGCGCAGTGATCTCGACTTGATCCTGCGCACACCGCAACCAATGGATCGACTGAAAGCGCAGGCGCTGCTGAAGATTCTGGACACGGCTGCGTGCCAGGTGGACATGCAGTTGCAAACACCGTTCGGCGCCGTCGCCCTGCGCGAATGGGCTGGTGCTGCCCGTCGGGTTTTGCTGAAAAACGCCCGTGAGGCCTGCCTGGTCATTGATCCGTGGGAGCAAGCAGCGTGAGCAGTTTGCTGGTGTTCCCAGGGCAAGGCGCGCAGCAGCCGGGCATGCTCCATCGTTTGCCTCGCGAAACGGTGATCGAGGCGAGTGACGTGCTTGGCGAAGACACTTTGCTGCTGGATTCGGCCGAGGCGTTGACGTCGACACGGGCCGTTCAGCTGTGCCTGTTGATTGCCGGCGTTGCGGCTTCACGCCAGTTATCAATGGCGCCGGATTACGTGGCGGGATTGTCCATCGGTGCCTACCCGGCAGCGGTGGTGGCGGGCGCCCTGAGCTTCAGCGATGCGCTGCATCTGGTCAGCCTGCGTGGCGAGTTGATGCAGCAAGCTTATCCACAGGGCTACGGCATGACCGCGCTCATCGGCCTGGAGCTGGCGACCGTGGAAGGGTTGCTGGCGCAGGTTCACAGCATCGATACGCCGGTTTATCTGGCCAACATCAATGCTGATAATCAGGTGGTCATCGCCGGCAGCGATGCTGCTATGAAGTCCGTTGCCGAATTGGCGAAAGGTCGCGGTGCCGGATTGGCCAAACGCCTGGTCGTCAGCGTGCCTTCCCATTGCCCGCTGCTGGAAGCTCCGGCGAAAACCCTGGCCGAAGCCTTCGCCAACGTGCAACTGAAAACACCGACATTGGGCTACCTGAGCGGCAGCCGCGCCCGGCCGATCATCAACATCGAAGCTTTGCGCGACGACCTGGCTTTCAACATGTGCCGCGTGGTGGATTGGCGCGGCACCGTGCAAAGCGCTTACGAGCGTGGCGTGCGTCTACAGATCGAACTGCCGCCCGGTGCGGTGCTGACCGGGCTGGCGCGCCGGGTGTTCGAGCAGGGCACCGTGATTGCCTTCGACGGTGCTCGACTCGACACCTTGCAGGCGCTGTTGCGTGAGGAGGGAAGCCGCCAACCCTAGACCACCGACTCAAGCCTTCGAACAACAAAAACAACATTCGACGATGCACTTTGAGGACAACAACAATGATTATTTATGGTGTGGCGTTTCTCGCCTTTTGTACCCTGGTGGGTATTTTTGTCGGTGAACTGCTTGGCAAGCTGATTGGCGTACCGGCCAACGTTGGCGGTGTAGGTATTGCGATGCTGCTGTTGATCGGCCTCGGCAGTTACCTGAATAAAAGTGGTTGGTTCAAAGGCAAGACAGAGCAGGGCGTGGAGTTCTGGAGCGCAATTTATATCCCGATCGTCGTCGCCATGGCGGCGCAACAAAACGTCTATGGCGCACTCAAGGGCGGGCCGATGGCGATTCTGGCGGGGACGGCAGCGGTGGTTATCGCCTTTGCCTTGGTGCCGGTGCTGGTACGCATCGGCAACAAGGAACCCGCCTCGGTCATTCCTCCGAAGACGGTAGGGTGATCGCCATGTACGAATCGATGATGAAGGTAATTACCGGTTACGGCCTGATCAGCGGCTTTCTGATTGTCGGCGTGACCATGTGGGTGTCCTACTGGATTTCCAATACGTTCACTAAAGGCCGCTTGCACGGCTCGGCCATCGCCATTTTGCTCGGCCTGTTGCTGTCGTATGTCGGTGGTGCGTTGACCGGTGGCCAGAAAGGCGTGGTGGACATCCCGTTGCTGTCCGGGATCGGCCTGCTGGGCGGTGCCATGTTGCGCGATTTCGCCATTGTGGCGACGGCGTTCGGTGTCAGTGTCGATGAGCTCAAACGTGCAGGTTTTGTCGGAGTACTGGCGTTGTTCGTCGGCGTCGGAACCTCGTTCATCGCCGGTGTCGCGGTGGCCATGGCCTTCGGATACACCGATGCGGTAAGCCTGACCACCATTGGCGCCGGGGCCGTGACGTATATCGTCGGTCCGGTGACCGGGGCAGCCATCGGTGCCAGTTCCGAGGTCATGGCGCTGTCGATTGCGGCAGGGTTGATCAAAGCCATTCTGGTGATGGTCATGACGCCGTTCGTGGCGCCAATGATTGGTCTGAACAACCCGCGCAGTGCGGTGATCTTCGGGGGCTTGATGGGGACATCCAGCGGTGTGGCGGGCGGGTTGGCCGCCACGGATCCGAAACTGGTGCCTTATGGTTGCCTGACCGCCGCGTTCTACACGGCATTAGGCTGTTTACTCGGGCCTTCGTTGCTGTTTCTGATCATGCGCGGATTAATGGGCTGATGTATTCGCGGGCAAGTCACGCTCCCACATCGGAATGCATTCCCCTGTGGGAGCGTGGCGTGCCCGCGATGCAGGCGCCGCGCTTTCAAGCATTGCGGTTGGCATACATCCGACACTCCGCCAGCAACGCCAGCAGATTCGGATCACGCTCCTTGGCCTTCAAAAACACCACGCCGATGTGCTGCTGCAACCGATACTTTTCCTGCAACGGGATCAGCTTCACCCGGTTCTCATACACCGCCGCAATCCGCCCCGGCAGCAACGCATAACCCACCCCTGAACTGACCATGCTCAGCAGGGTGAAGATGTCGTTGACCTGCATCGCGACCTTCGGCTCGAACCCCGCCTGCTTGAACACCCGATTGCCGTCTTGGTGCGTGGCAAACCCCTGAGTGAGCGTGATGAAGGTTTCGTCGCGCACTTCGGCCAGGTCCACTTCCGCCCGTTGGGCAAATTTCGAATCCGCCGGTGTGGCCAGGAAGATGTCATCGGAAAACAGCGGTATCTGCTCGCAGTCCGGGTCGTTGACGCTGTCGTCCAGGGACACCAGGATCGCGTCGACTTCCATGTTCTTGAGCTTGTACAGCAGGTCGAAATTCGAGCCGAGGATCAGGTCGATGTTGAGCTCGCTGCGGCGGATCTTCAGGCCCATGATCAGCTGCGGCACGGTCTTCACCGTCAGCGAATACAACGAGCCAAGCTTGAAGCGTTCAGCCGAAAACCCCGCCGCTTCGCGGGTCAGGCGCACGGTTTCGACCACGTCCTGAATCAGCTTCTGCGCCCGCTCTTCCAGCACATAAGCGCTTTCCAGCGGTGTCAGGTTGCGGCCTTCGTGCTTGAACAACGGGCAGCGCAAAGCGCTTTCCAGGGAGTGAATGGCACGGTGCACGCTGACGTTGCTGGTCTGCAACTCGGCGGCGGCCCGGGCCAGGTTGCCGGTGCGCATGAAGGCGAGGAACACCTCGAGTTTTTTCAGGGTCAACTCTTCGTCGATCAGCATGGCGTGGACTCTTGGTCGAATGGCTCGATTGTGCACGTATGAGGGGAATTGTGATCTGAAACATTGCGCTTTTAATCTCAAGGCCTGAGCCTTGCGCACTGTTGTAGCGAATTTTGAGGGAAGCAATACATGTATCACGGGGAAAGATTGAACGCCTGGACGCATCTGGTCGGGGCGGTGGCGGCGACGGTCGGGGTGGTGTGGATGCTGGTGATTGCCAGCATGGACGGCAGCCCATGGAAGATCGTCAGCGTGGCGATTTACGGGTTTACCTTGATGGTGCTTTACAGCGCGTCGACCGTTTACCACAGCGTGCGCGGGCGTAAGAAAACGATCATGCAGAAGGTCGATCACTTTTCGATCTACCTGCTGATTGCCGGCAGCTACACGCCGTTCTGCCTGGTGACCCTGCGCGGGCCGTGGGGCTGGACGTTGTTCGGGATTGTCTGGGGGCTGGCGCTGATCGGCATCCTGCAAGAGATCAAGCCGCGGTCGGAAGCGCGGGTTTTGTCGATCGTGATTTACGCGGTGATGGGCTGGATTGTGCTGGTGGCGGTCAAGCCATTGCTCGCGGCGCTGGGCAGTACCGGTTTTGCCTGGCTGGCGTCGGGCGGGGTGTTGTACACCGTGGGGATTGTCTTTTTTGCGCTGGATCATCGGCTGCGGCATGCGCACGGGATTTGGCATTTGTTCGTGATCGCGGGGAGTGTGCTGCACTTTGTCGCGATTTTGTTTTATGTCCTTTGAGGTCTCTAAGGGATCAAGCGATCCAGTTGCGCCTGCGCCCGTCGGCTGAACACCTGCAACAAGTCGCTCAAGGTGTGGGGCGGCGGTTCGTCGGCGCGGGTGACTGCATACAAGGTGATCGGTAACGCGGGCGCCAGCGGTCGAATCGCCGTGGTGGCGGGGGATGCGCCGAGCGCGGTAAACGGATCGATCACCGCCAGCCCGGCGCCGGATTCAACCATCGCCCGCGCCAGTGAATAGGTTTGCACCGCGATGCGTACCCGCGGCGGCGGATCGACCGCCTCAAGGTAGCTGTCGAGCCTGGCCGCCAGTGGGTCAGCGCTGGACAGGCCAATCAGCGGCGCACCGGCCAGTTCGATCAACGGCAACGGTTGGCTCAAGGCGTCATCGGTCCAATAACCCAACGGCGCCAGCGCCACCAAAACCCCGCAGGCCAAGACCTGTGCCTTCAGGCCCGGGTGATCTGGCGGTTGCAAGGTCAGCGCGACATCCACTTCACGCATCAGCAAGTTCTGCATCAGCTCACGGCTGTGGGCACTGGACAGCTCGCAGACAATGTCCGGGTAGCGTTGCGTCCACTCGTTGATGGCCGGTGGCAGCAGCGACAGGGCCAGCGCCGGGATCGCGCCGATCCGAACGCTGTGACCCGGCTCGCGACGCAGGCTCTGGGCCAGACGTCGCACGCCTTGCAGGCTTTCGGTGACCTTGTCGACTTCGCGCTCAAGCTCCAGCGCTTCGGGCGTGGCCTGCAATTTCCCGCGCACCCGCAGGAATAACGGGAAGCCCAGTTGCTGTTCGGCGTGTTGCAGCACTTTGCTCACCGCCGGCTGCGACACGTGCAGCAACTGGGCAGCGCCACTGACTGAACCGGTCTGGCGGATGGCCTGGAAAATCTCGATGTGTCGCAGTCGCATGGCAGTCCATAACCTTTGTTTATGGGTCAGGCATCTTTATGCATTGTTCAAGGTCTGTCACCTGGTCCTAACCTGAAGCCTGTTTCAACAACGGTTAAGGACAGACATGGCTCAGCGGGTTTGCATCATCGGTGGTGGCGTCATTGGCCTGACGACGGCTTACGCACTGGTGCGCGAGGGCGTCGACGTGACGCTGGTCGAGGCCCGGGATTCGTTGGGCAGCGAGACCAGTTTCGCCAACGGCGGCCAGTTGTCCTACCGTTACGTCGCGCCACTGGCCGATGCCGGCGTTCCGTTGCAGGCACTTGGCTGGATGTTGCGCGGTGACTCGCCGCTGAAGCTGCGTCCGCGCCTGGACCCGGCGCAATGGCGCTGGATGGCGTCCTTCCTGGCGGCCTGCCGTCGTTCGGTGAATCAGCGCAACGGCGCGCACCTGTTGCGTCTGGCGCTGTTGAGCCAGTCCACGCTGCAAGGCTGGCGCGACGAAGATCGCCTCGACGGGTTCGACTGGCGGCGCAATGGCAAACTGGTGACGTTTCGTGAAGCGGCAAGTTTCGAACATGCTCGCCAGGGTTTGGCCGATCCGCAACAGCAACAAGTGTTGTCCCGGGCTGAGTGTGCACAGTTGGAGCCTGCACTCGCCGAGGCGCCGTTTGTGGGTGCGATTTATACCCCTGACGAAGAAGTCGCCGATTGCCATGCTTTCTGTCAGCAACTGCTGGCTCGGCTCAAGGCGTCGGGGCGTTGCGAGTTTTTGCTCGGCCACAAGGTCACCGGCATTCGCCACGCAGCCGGCGCGGTGCAGGCCATAGAAATGGGGTCGCAGGTGCTGCCGGTCGAGCAATTGGTGATTGCCGCCGGACATCGCAGTCCGGCGCTGGCGCTGCCGGGCATGAACTTGCCGCTGTACCCGCTCAAGGGTTACAGCCTGACTTTGCCGATCCGCGCCGAGCATCGTGCGCCGGACCTGAGCATCACCGATTACAACCGCAAGATTGTTTACGCCCGCATTGGTGAACAACTGCGCGTGGCGGCGATGGTCGACATTGTCGGCTTCGACCCGGCGCTCGACCCCAGACGGCTGGCGCTGATCAAGCGCCAGGCGCAGGAAACCTTGCCCAAGGCCGGCGATTACGACGCCGCCATCGAGTGGGCCGGCATGCGCCCGGCCACCCCCAGCGGCGTGCCGTTGATTGGCGCCACGGCGTACCGCAATCTTTGGCTCAACCTCGGCCATGGTGCCCTGGGTTTTACCCTGGCGTGTGGCAGCGCCCGGTTGCTCAGCGAGTTGATCGCCCGGCGCGCACCTTCAATTGAAATGCACGGCCTCGCACCCCGCGTCGCCTGACTTGAAAAGGAAAAACCGATGAGCATCAACCGTATCAACAGCAACAGCCGACTCTCTGGCGCGGTGACCTTTGGCGATCTGGTGTTTCTCTCGGGACAGGTGCCGGGTGACAGCCCCGACGTCACCGGCCAAACCGCCGAGGTGCTGGCGAAGATCGATGCGTTGCTGGCCGAGGCTGGCAGCGACAAGGATCATCTGCTTAACGCGACCATTTACCTGAATGACATTGGCCGCGATTTCGCCGCCATGAACGAGGTCTGGACGCAGTGGCTGTCACCGGGCAATGCGCCGACCCGCACCACGTTACAGGCGCAACTGGCTCGTCCAGAGGTGCTGGTGGAAATCACCGTAATCGCCGCCCGCCGCTAATCGCTTGACCCACAACGGAGAATAACAATGCAAAAAATCACGTTGATCGGCTGCACCCTCGGCCTGCTGCTCGCCAGCCAGGTCCAGGCAAACGAAGCGCCGCTGACCGGCACGCTGAACAAGGTCGCCAATGCCAAGAGCATCACGCTGGGCTATCGCGATGCCTCGGTGCCGTTCTCCTACGTGGGTGATCACACGGGGCAGCCGATGGGCTATTCGGTGGACCTGGCGAGCAAGATTGTCGAGCGCATCAAGCAAAAGCTTGAACTGCCGGATTTGCAGGTGAAGTACAACCTGGTGACCTCGCAAACGCGCATTCCGCTGGTGCAGAACGGCACCGTCGACCTTGAGTGCGGCTCCACCGGCGTGACCGCAGAGCGTATGCAGCAAGTGGCGTTTTCCTACGGGTTCATCTACGTGAAGGGGCAGTTGCTCACGGCGAAGGACAGCGGCATCAAGAGTTTCGCCGACTTGCGCGGCAAGAACGTCGTGACCACCGCCGGCACCACGAATGAACGGTTTCTGAAGAGCTACAACGTCGATCACAAGATCGACATGTTCGTGATCAGCGCCAAGGACCATGGCGAAGCGTTCCAGATGCTGCAGTCGGGTCGGGCGGCGGCGTTCTATATGGACGACGCGTTGCTCTACGGTGAGCGCGCCAAGGCCCGCGATCCGCATAAGTGGGTGGTGGTGGGCGAGGAGCAGTCGCGAGAAATCTACAGCTGCATGGTGCGCAAAGATGATCCGCAGTTCCTGGCACTGGTCAACGCCACGCTGGCCGACCTGTACAGCTCAGGGGAAATCAACAGCATCTACAACCGCTGGTTCCAGCAGCCGATACCGCCCAAAGGCTTGAACCTGGAATTCCCGATGACCAGCGAGTTGAAGGCAATCATCGCCAAGCCGGTGAGTGATCCGGTGCAGTAGTTTCTGAACGATCAGATGCTGTTTTATGTCTTGTAGACCCGTGGCGAGGGGATAAATCCCCTCGCCACGGGGCTCTAGAAGTCGCCCCACAGTTGTTGCGCTACCGCCAATGCAACGACGGGCGCGGTTTCGGTGCGCAATACGCGAGGGCCGAGGCGGGCGGCGTGAAAACCGTCAGCCTTGGCCTGCTCGACTTCAGCGTCGGACAACCCGCCTTCCGGGCCAATCAAAAACGCCAAGGTTGCCGGTTTCGCATGACTCACCAACGGCTCAGCCACCGGATGCAGCACCAACTTCAACTCAGCCTCGCTCTGCTTCAACCAGTCCGCCAACAACAGCGGTGGATGAATCACCGGCACCCGTGAACGCCCGCATTGCTCGCACGCGCTGATTGCCACTTGGCGCCAGTGCATCAGGCGTTTGTCGGCGCGCTCATCCTTCAGCCGGACTTCACATCGGTCGCTGAAGATCGGCGTGATTTCGGTGACGCCCAACTCGGTGGCTTTCTGAATCGCCCAATCCATGCGCTCGCCACGGGACAAGCCCTGGCCGAGATGGATCTGCAACGGCGACTCGACCTGCCCGGCGAAGCTTTCATCGATCTGCACGACAACGCGCTTCTTGCCGACCTCCACCAGCGTGGCACGAAACTCATGGCCCGAGCCGTCGAACAGTTGCAGCGCATCACCCTCGGCCATGCGCAGCACACGGCTGATGTAATGGGCCTGGGCCTCGGGCAACTCGTGTTCGCCGGTGCTCAAGGGGGCGTCGATAAAGAAGCGGGACAGTCTCATGCTGGGTCTCGAAAAATTGGATCGGAGTTGCTTTTGTGGCTGCTGACTATTTGTGACGAGGGGATTTATCCCCGTTGGACTGCGCAGCAGTCCCATTTTTGGGGCCGCTTCGCAGCCCAACGGGTATAAATCCCCTCACCACAATAAATCCCCTCACAACAGGGGAACTGCATGGGTCTTTAGCCCGGATCGCGGAAGCCGGGGTGGAAGTCTTTCGGTACCGACACGCTGACGCTGTCACGGGTCGCGATGTCGATGCCTTCGCTGGCCACTTCCGCCAGGAAATCGATTTGCTCCGGCGTAATCACGTACGGCGGCAGGAAGTACACCACGCTGCCCAACGGACGAAGTAAAGCACCACGCTCCAGCGCATGCTGGAACACCTTCAAACCGCGACGTTCCTGCCACGGATAGGCTTCTTTCGTCGCCTTGTCCTTGACCATCTCGATGGCCAGCACCATGCCCGTCTGGCGCACTTCCGAAACGTTCGGATGATCGACCAGGTGCGCAGTGGCAGAGGCCATGCGCTGAGCCAATGCCTTGTTGTTCTCGATGACGTTGTCTTCTTCGAAGATATCCAGCGTCGCCAACGCCGCCGCGCACGCCAGCGGGTTGCCGGTGTAGCTGTGCGAATGCAGGAAGGCGCGCAGGGTCGGGTAGTCGTCGTAGAAAGCGCTGTAGACATCTTCGGTGGTCACGCACGCCGCCAGCGGCAGGTAACCGCCAGTCAGGGCCTTGGACAGGCAGAGGAAGTCCGGGCGGATGCCGGCCTGCTCACAGGCAAACATGGTCCCGGTGCGGCCGAAGCCGACGGCGATTTCGTCGTGAATCAGATGCACGCCGTAGCGGTCGCAGGCTTCGCGTAGCAATTTGAGGTACACCGGGTGGTACATGCGCATGCCGCCGGCGCCCTGGATCAACGGTTCGACGATCACTGCCGCGACGGTGTCGTGATTCTCGGCCAGCGTCTGTTCCATGGCGGCGAACATGTTGCGCGAGTGTTCTTCCCAGCTCATGCCTTCCGGGCGCAGGTAGCAATCGGGGCTCGGCACCTTGATGGTGTCCAGCAGCAGCGCCTTGTAGGTTTCGGTGAACAGCGGCACGTCGCCCACCGACATCGCCGCCATGGTTTCGCCGTGGTAGCTGTTGGTCAGGGTGACAAAGCGTTTCTTGTTCGGCTGGCCGCGGTTGAGCCAGTAGTGAAAGCTCATCTTCAGCGCGACTTCGATGCAGGACGAACCGTTGTCGGCGTAGAAGCACCGGGTCAGGCCTTCCGGCGTCATCTTCACCAGACGCTCGGACAACTCGATCACCGGTTGATGGCTGAACCCGGCGAGGATCACGTGCTCCAGCTGATCAACCTGGTCCTTGATGCGCTGGTTGATGCGCGGGTTGGCGTGGCCAAAAACGTTGACCCACCAGGAGCTGACGGCGTCGAGGTAGCGTTTGCCTTCGAAGTCTTCCAGCCACACGCCTTCACCGCGCTTGATCGGGATCAGCGGCAGCTGTTCGTGGTCTTTCATCTGGGTGCAGGGATGCCACAACACCGCGAGATCGCGTTGCATCCACTGGTTATTCAGGCCCATGTTCAGTCTCCTCGAGGCGGCTCGCTGGTTTCGCGGGCAAACAATCGCGCAAGCCTATGCAATGCATCGCACGGGGACAACCCATTGTGTCGATTGAGCTACTTTGTATAGGTCGATAGACGTCGCTGGCGGCCTTTTGATGGCTAACGTATTCTTCGCGGTTCTTTGAGTCGTCTGACTCGTGAAACCGCTATTTTCTCGTGTATTTCCGGAGTTCGCTGAATGTCTGCTGGTTGGCTGCGCGCCTGTGCGCTGGTGATGTTGGGGCTGTTCAGCGTGTCTGCGCTGGCCAAGGATAAAACGGCGATCGTGATCGGCGGCGGGCTCTCGGGCCTGACGGCGGCTTACGAACTGCAGAACAAAGGCTGGCAGGTGACCCTGCTGGAAGCCAAGCCGAGCCTGGGCGGTCGCTCCGGCATGGCCACCAGCGAGTGGATCGGCAACGACAAGACCCAGCCGGTGCTGAACAAATACGTCTCGACCTTCAAGCTGAGCACCACGCCAGCCCCTGAATTCGTGCGTGTCCCGAGCTACCTGATCGATGGCGTGTATTACACCGCTGCCGATCTGGCCACCAAGGAGCCGGCCACCGCCGAAGCGCTCAAGCGCTACGAAAAGACCGTGGATGATCTGGCGCGTTCGATCGAGGATCCGCAGAACCCGGCGGCCAACAGTACGCTGCACGCTCTGGATCAGATCAACGTCTCCAACTGGCTTGACCGTCTGACCTTGCCAGCCACGGCACGTCAGTTGGTGAACCAGCAGATTCGTACCCGTTACGACGAACCTTCGCGCCTGTCGCTGCTGTATTTCGCACAGCAAAGCCGTGTTTACCGTGGCGTCTCCGACCGTGACCTGCGCGCTTCGCGCCTGCTCGGCGGCAGCCCGGTGTTGGCCCAGGCTTTCGTCAAACAGCTGAAAACCATCAAGACCAGTTCCCCGGTGTCGTCCATCAACCAGGACAAGGACGGCGTGACCGTCAAAGTCGGCAGCGTCGGCTATCAGGCTGACTACGTGGTGGTGGCCGTGCCGTTGCGCGCCCTGAACAAGATCCAGATGATCCCGGCGCTGGATGCCCAGCACCTGGGCGCCATCAAAGGCACCAACTACGGCTGGCGTGACCAGATCATGCTGAAGTTCAAGACGCCGGTATGGGAAAGCAAGGCGCGCATGTCCGGCGAGATCTACAGCAACACCGGCCTGGGCATGTTGTGGGTCGAGCCGGCGCTGAAGGGCGGCGCCAATGTGGTGATCAACCTGTCCGGCGACAACGCGCGTGTCATGCAGGCGTTCGGCGACAAGCAGATGGTCGACCAGGTGCTGATCCGTCTGCACGCGTTTTATCCACAGGCGCGCGGTTCGTTCACCGGTTATGAAATCCGCCGCTACAGCACCGACCCGTCGATGGGCGGCGCTTACCTGGCCTTCGGCCCGGGCCAGATCAGCAAGTACTGGCGCTTGTGGGAACGTCCGCTGCAGCGCGTAGCGTTCGCTGGCGAGCACACCGACACCTTGTACCCGGGCACACTGGAAGGCGCATTGCGCACCGGTCAGCGCGCGGCCAGTCAGGTTGAAGACCTGGCGGCGGGCAAATCGTTTGAGCCTGCGAAGGTTGTGCCGGCAGCGACCGCTGTAGCGACGGGTGCGGTGGCGGCGAAGAAAGGTAACTTCTTCACCAACCTGTTCGGTGGTTCGGATGACAAGCCGGCACCGGTCAAGGCGCCAGAGCCAGTGGCTCCAGTCGCTCCGACACCGGCTCCAGCGCCGACTCCAGCACCTGCACCGGTTGAAGCGCCTAAGCCAGTGGTTCCAGCGAAAGCCGAGCCGGCCAAGAAAGCCCCGGTGAAAAAGCCTGCTGCCAAGACCGAAGCCAAAAAGGCTCCGGCCAAAGCCCCGGCGAAGAAGGCTGAAACCGCGAAGAAACCAGCGGCAAAAACTTCTACAACCCCGGCAACGGAAACCAAAGCCCAGTAAGCTTTTGGCACTCAAAGAAACGCGGTAGAAATGCCGCGTTTTTTTATGCCTGAAGGAAACCAATCACAAGAATCGAATAAATCCTGTGGCGCAGGTGTTCCTTGGTTGCCTTCATTTTTTCTCACACATTGGTCTTTAATCTTTCCTTAACTGATCTATTTCAGACTCTTGATCGTATTTCTCGATATTTCAAAGCAAAATTTTCCGCTTTAATTCGATAGATAAGTCGATAGTCTTGGTCGCAGTTCTCACAGGATTTGGGCAATGCAGCTACGTAACTCTTCTTCCCGCTACGGTTGGGTCAGCATCTTCATGCATTGGGGCGTGGCGCTGGCGGTCGTTGGTTTGTTTGCGTTGGGCTTGTGGATGGTCGGTCTCGACTACTACAGCACCTGGCGCAAAGACGCGCCGGAATTGCACAAGAGCATTGGCCTGGTGTTGTTGGCCGTCATGGTCCTTCGGGTGTTGTGGCGCGTTGTCAGCCCGCCACCGCCGACACTGGAAACGTATAGCCGCATGACGCGTCTTGGCGCCAAGTTCGGTCATTCGTTCCTGTACCTCAGTCTGTTTGCTGTGATGATTGCCGGATACCTGATTTCCACCGCAGACGGTGTCGGGATTTCGGTGTTTGGCCTGTTTGAAGTTCCTGCGCTGGTTTCCGGACTACCGGACCAGGCAGACACCGCCGGTGTGATTCATCTGTATCTGGCGTGGGCGCTGGTAATTTTTTCCGGTCTCCATGCGTTGGCAGCATTGAAGCACCACTTTATCGATCGTGATTCGACCCTCACTCGAATGCTGGGTCGCAAAGCCTGAAGTTCAACCTCGACTCCAAAGGAATAGAAAGCATGTTGAAAAAAACACTCGCTGCTCTGGCAATCGGTTCTGCTCTGTTGTCCGCCAATGTGATGGCGGCTGACTACGTCGTCGACAAGGAAGGCCAGCACGCCTTCGTTGACTTCAAGATCAGCCACCTGGGCTACAGCTACATCACCGGTACCTTCAAGGACATCGACGGCACGTTCAGCTTCGACGCTGCCAAGCCTGAAGACAGCAAGATCGAGTTCAACGTGAACACCGCCAGCGTGTTCACCAACCATGCCGAGCGCGACAAGCACATCGCCAGCAAAGACTTCCTGAACGGCTCCAAAGCCAAGTTCGTCTCCACCAGCGTCAAATCCACCGGTAAAAACGCCGCTGGCAAAGACACTGCCGACGTGACCGGCGACCTGACCATCCTTGGCGTGACCAAACCAGTGGTGGTCAAGGCTACTTTCCTGGGCGAAGGCAAGGATCCATGGGGCGGCTACCGTGCCGGCTTCGAAGGTACTACCAGCATCAAGCGTTCCGATTTCGGCAAGCAGAAAGACCTGGGCCCAGCGTCCGACGCGGTCGAGCTGTACGTTTCGTTTGAAGGTGTGAAAGCGAAGTAATTTTCGCGCTGACACAAAAACGCCCCCGGCCTTATGGTCGGGGGCGTTTTTTATTGCCTGGCACAATTGGAAAGGGACACCACAGATCCCCTGTGGGGGCGGGCTTGCTCGCGAATGCGGTGTGTCATTCAACATTGATGTCGACTGACACGGCCTTCGCGAGCAAGCCCGCTCCCACAAGGGGTTCATTAGTGAGTTGAGGATTTGTGCTCACCCTCAGAAAACAAAAATGCCCCGGATCTCGCGATCCGGGGCATTTTCGTTGCAGTGCTAAATCAGCGGTTGCGGGTCAGCAACGCTGGCTTCTCACCACGCGGACGGCCTGGCAGTTGATCAAGTTGCTCTGGAGTCGGGAAACGATCGGTTTTCGACTCCTTGTGAATGATCTTCGGAGCCGGGCCGCGCGGGTTTTGCACGGCAGGTTCGGAACGCGGCTGTTCGTCACGGGCCGGACGGCGGTTGCGCGACTCTTCGCGACGGGCCTGGCCGTCACGTGGAGCGCCGTTGCGTGGGCCACTGCGCTTGGCCGGTGGCGTGCCGGTGGTGGCGCCGTCGCTGCTGCGCGGACCGCTTTGGCGACCCTGAGGCTTGCCGCCAGTGCGTGGAGCACCAGCGCCCGCTGCCGTGCCTTGTGCCGGAGCACCCGGACGGCGGCCACGGCCCTGAGCCGGTTTGGCTTGAGGCACATAGTCGACGCGGTTACCGAAGTTATCGATGTCGTCGTCCAGGAACTCGTCCGGAGCACGATCAGCAGCAGCACGTGGCGCTGGACGCTGTTGTTCGCGAGCCGGGGTACCTTCGCGCGGCTTGTGTTCACGGGCCGGGCGATCGCCTCGGCCAGTGGCAGGCGCTTTTTCCTTGCCGCCCTTGTCCTTGCCCTTGTCTTTACGACCGCCGCCACCGCCAGTGCCGTTCGGACCGTCGCCGCGCGGGCCACGTGGGTTGCGCGGGTTACGCACATCCGGACGCTCACGGACTTCCGGTTTCTCGGCTTCTACAGCGCTGGAATCGAAGCCCATCAGGTTGCCGTCGGCAATCTTCTGCTTGGTCATGCGCTCGATGCTTTTCAGCAGCTTTTCTTCGTCCGGAGCGACCAGTGAGATCGCCTCGCCCGAACGACCGGCACGGCCGGTACGGCCGATACGGTGAACGTAATCTTCGTCGACGTTCGGCAGTTCGAAGTTGACCACGTGTGGCAACTGGTCGATGTCGAGGCCGCGAGCGGCGATGTCGGTGGCGACGAGGATGCGCACTTCACCGGCCTTGAAGTCGGCCAGGGCTTTGGTGCGGGCGTTCTGGCTCTTGTTACCGTGGATCGCGACGGCGCTGAGGCCGTGTTTGTCCAGGTACTCGGCCAGACGGTTGGCGCCGTGCTTGGTGCGGGTGAACACCAGGACCTGTTCCCAGGCGCCAGCGGTGATCAAGTGCGCCAGCAGCGAACGCTTGTGGTTGGCTGGCAGGCGGAAGACGCGTTGCTCGATGCGCTCGACCGTGGTGTTCGGCGGCGTGACTTCGATGCGTTCCGGGTTGTGCAGCAGTTTGCCGGCGAGGTCGGTGATGTCTTTGGAGAACGTCGCCGAGAACAGCAGGTTCTGGCGTTTGCTCGGCAGACGAGCCAGGACTTTCTTCACGTCATGGACAAAGCCCATGTCGAGCATGCGGTCGGCTTCGTCCAGCACGAGGATTTCCACGTGGGACAGATCGACGCTGCCTTGACCGGCGAGGTCGAGCAGGCGGCCGGGGCAGGCCACCAGCACGTCAACACCGCGGGACATGGCCTGAACCTGCGGGTTCATGCCGACGCCGCCGAAGATGCAGGCGCTGACGAACTTCAGGTCACGGGCATAGACCTTGAAGCTCTCGTGGACTTGAGCCGCGAGTTCGCGGGTAGGGGTCAGGACCAGTACGCGCGGTTGGCGCGGGCCGTGACGCTGGGATTTGTCCGGGTGACCATTGGGGAACAACCGCTCCAGAATCGGAAGGGCGAAGCCGCCGGTTTTACCAGTACCTGTCTGTGCCGCGACCATCAGGTCGCGACCTTGCAACACGGCGGGGATAGCCCGCTGTTGCACCGGAGTAGGCTCGGTATAGCCCGCTGCCTCGATGGCGCGGACTAAAGCCTCGGAGAGACCGAGGGAAGCAAAGGACATGAGTAATCCTGTTTTAGTTAGGGCTTGGCCCAATGGGAGTCTTGCCTGGCGCGAATGGCGTTTAAGAGGAACGCAATCCCGTCCGGTCCTGCTGGGCCTTGAAAGCTCGTCTGGAGCGCTCGCGCGGGCTGGAAAGCTGCGCTGTAGCGGATCGAGATGCCTTGAACAAGTCCGAGCGTCCGGGCGTGAGCCTGGCGGGAACGCCGGAGTATAACAGAGCAATCACTGCGCGCCGCTTTCCTGCTGCTCAACGGTTTTTACGGTGGCGGTGGTGGTGGCGGTGGGTTGCCCTCCGGTGCCGGGCCCCGCGCCATAACGGGCGCTCAGCTCAGCGTAGGCGGGCTCGCGCTTGAAGCGCTTGAGCTCGGCACCGAAACGCTGCACCAGTAAATCCATGCCCGCATTACGGCGTACCGCCAAAAACTGGCTCTGATGGCTGATGACTGTCGGGTTTTCAGTGATCTTGTCGCGGATGCCCAATTCGTCGAGCAAATGCTGGCCGACCCGGCGATCGGTGATCAACAGGTCGATCCGCCCGCGTACCAGTTTGCCGAAATTGGCTTCGTGGGTCGGCGCCGGCTCCCGGGTGAACAGGGTCGAATCGCTGAAATCCTTGCTGTAGAGGTAGCCTGGCGAAGTGCCGACGGTCAGGCCTTTCAGGTCGTCCAGGGTGCGGAAGGGATGGGGGCGCTCGTTGGCGTAGAACATCACGAACTCGACATCTGACAGCGGTTCGCTGGGGTAGAGCAACGTGGCGTCGCGTTCATCACTGTGAAAAATATCCAGCGCGCCATCCGCCTGACCCGTTTCAAGCATTGACAGGCAGCGTTTCCATGGCAGGAACTGCCAGTCCACTTCAATCCCCAGACGTTTGAACACGATCGCCGTGGTTTCGTAATCCAGGCCCAGGGATTTGCCGTCTTGCTCATAGACGTACGGCGCCCACGGCTCGGTGACAATGCGCAGCTTCTCGCCCCGGGCGGCAAAGCTCAGGCAAGAGAAAAGAAACACGGTGAATAACTGTGCGATCAGGGGCATGGCTTGAGATTACGACGAGAAATCATAAAGAGCCAGAAACCGGATCCAGAAGCTCTGGTTCGGGCGTTAAACGCAAAAGATCGCAGCCTCGTTTCACTCGACAGCTCCTATAGAGTACGTATTCCCTTGTAGGAGCTGTCGAGTGAAACGAGGCTGCGATCTCTTGATCTTGCTTTTAACGAGGCAGCTTCAGGTTGTTCCACACCGCGAGGCTCGCTTCAGCCTGGTTCAGTGTGTAGAAGTGCAGCCCCGGCGCGCCACCTTGCAGCAGGCGATCGCACATTTCGGTGATGACTTGCTCACCAAAGCCTTGAATGCTCTGGGTGTCGTCGCCGTAGGCTTCCAGCTGCTTGCGGATCCAGCGCGGGATTTCCGCACCGCAAGCGTCGGAGAAGCGCGCGAGCTTGCTGTAGTTGGTGATCGGCATGATCCCCGGCACGATCGGGATGTTCACGCCCATCGCCCGCACACGCTCGACGAAGTAGAAGTAGCTGTCGGCGTTGAAGAAGTACTGGGTGATCGCACTGTCGGCGCCAGCGTTGGCCTTGCGCACGAAGTTGTTCAGATCGTCTTCGAAATTGCGCGCTTGCGGATGCATCTCCGGATAAGCAGCGACTTCGATGTGGAAATGATCGCCGGTTTCTTCACGAATGAATTGAACCAGGTCGTTGGCGTGGCGCAATTCGCCGCTGGCCATGCCCATGCCCGAAGGCAGGTCACCGCGCAGGGCAACGATACGCTTGATGCCAGCTGCCTTGTATTGAGTCAGCAGGCCGCGCAGGTCGTCCTTGCTGTCGCCAACGCAGGACAAATGCGGTGCAGCCGGGACTTTGACTTCGCTTTCGAGCTGCAACACGGTATTGAGCGTGCGATCACGGGTCGAACCGCCAGCGCCGTAGGTGCAGGAAAAGAAATCGGGGTTGTACGTGGCCAGCTGACGGGCAGTGGCGAGTAGCTTTTCATGCCCAGCGTCGGTCTTCGTAGGGAAGAACTCGAAGCTGTAGCGACGGTCTTGGGACATGGGAATACCCTTGAAAACGGGAAGCCAGAGGCTTGCATATCCCGTGTGGGAGCGGGTTTGTGTGGAGAGGGAGCTTGCTCCCGCTGGGTCGCGCAGCGACCCCAAAGCTTTGCGACTGCTTCGCAGTCGAGCGGGAGCAAGCTCCCTCGCCACACAGACCCGCTCCCACAAGGGAGAGCAGGCTGCAGGTCGATCAGTAGCGGTAAGCGTGCGGCTTGAACGGGCCTTCGACGGTCACGCCGATGTAGTCGGCCTGGGTCTTGGTCAGTTGAGTCACAACGCCGCCGAAACCGCGGACCATTTCCAGGGCCACTTCTTCGTCGAGTTTCTTCGGCAGTACTTCAACGGTCAGGCGCTCGGCTTTCTGGGCTGGCGACAGGTCGGCGTACTTCTGGCCGAACAGGAAGATCTGCGCCAGAACCTGGTTGGCGAACGAACCGTCCATGATGCGGCTTGGGTGACCGGTGGCGTTACCCAGGTTAACCAGACGGCCTTCGGCCAGCAGGATCAGGTAGTCGTCGTTCTGGGCATCGAATGCGCCAGGACCGGTACGGTGGATCTTGTGAACCTGTGGCTTCACTTCTTCCCATGCCCAGTTCTTGCGCATGAAAGCAGTGTCGATTTCGTTGTCGAAGTGGCCGATGTTGCAGACAACAGCGCGCTTCTTCAGGGCTTTGAGCATGTTTGCGTCGCAAACATTGACGTTGCCGGTGGTGGTCACGATCAGGTCGATCTTGCCCAGCAGGGCTTTGTCGATGCTGGCTTCGGTGCCGTTGTTGATACCGTCGATGAACGGCGAAACCAGCTCGTAGCCGTCCATGCAGGCTTGCATGGCGCAGATCGGGTCGACTTCGGAAACCTTAACGATCATGCCTTCCTGACGCAGGGACTGAGCGGAGCCCTTGCCCACGTCACCGTAACCGATGACCAGCGCTTGCTTGCCGGACAACAGGTGGTCGGTACCGCGCTTGATCGCATCGTTCAGGCTGTGACGGCAGCCGTACTTGTTGTCGTTCTTGCTCTTGGTCACCGAGTCGTTGACGTTGATGGCCGGGATTTTCAGCTCGCCCTTGGCCAGCATGTCCAGCAGGCGGTGAACGCCAGTGGTGGTTTCTTCGGTGACGCCGTGGACGCGGTCCAGGATCGCCGGGTATTTCTTGTGCAGCAGCTCGGTCAGGTCGCCGCCGTCGTCGAGGATCATGTTGGCATCCCAAGGCGCGCCATCTTTGAGGATGGTTTGCTCCAGGCACCACTCGTACTCTTCTTCGGTTTCGCCTTTCCAGGCATAAACCGCGATACCGGCAGCAGCGATAGCAGCAGCGGCCTGGTCTTGAGTCGAGAAAATGTTGCAGGACGACCAACGCACTTCGGCACCCAGGGCAACCAGGGTTTCGATCAGCACGGCAGTCTGAATGGTCATGTGGATGCAGCCGAGGATTTTTGCGCCTTTGAGCGGCTGCTCACCGGCGTACTTGCGGCGCAGACCCATCAGGGCAGGCATTTCGGATTCGGCGATGATGGTTTCGCGACGGCCCCAGGCAGCCAGGGACATGTCGGCCACTTTGTAATCGTTAAAATCTGCAGGCGTGATAACAGCGCTCATGATGAGCCTCCATTCGTAATGTATGCGAATGGGCGCCGTTGTGCGTTTAGTGTCCGGCCAATCATGGCCAGTCAACGCCCCATCCGAGCCTGACAGGTCGAACCTGCTGCAGCGCCCCTCGGACAGGTGGCGGGAAAACGGTAGCAAGTGAACGTTACCGTTTTGAAACGGTGGCGATTATAGCGGGCTATTCTTATCTTCCAAAGCGTTTCTGTTGATGAATGTCCGAACGGTAATCGAGGCCATAGTCGATGCCCAATAGAGCTCTAGGCCGGGCTCTGCCATGATGCCCCCCATCATTCGGCAAGACGCTCAGGAGTGAATATGAATTTCCACACCCGCAAATGGGTAAAACCCGAAGACCTCAACCCCAACGGCACGCTGTTCGGCGGCAGCCTGTTGCGCTGGCTCGACGAAGAGGCGGCGATCTACGCCATCGTCCAGCTGGGCAATCAGCGTGTGGTCACCAAGTACATTTCCGAGATCAACTTCGTCAGCGCCTCGCGCCAGGGCGACATCATCGAACTGGGCATCACCGCCACCGAGTTCGGTCGCACCTCGATCACCCTGAAGTGCGAAGTGCGCAACAAGATCACTCGCAAAAGCATCCTGACGGTGGACAAGATTGTCTTCGTCAATCTGGGTGAAGACGGTTTGCCTGCGCCACACGGCCAGACCGAGATCAAGTACGTCAAAGACCAGTTCAAGGATGATATTGCCAGCGAGTGATATCGGCGGCGCACCCTTCGCGAGCAAGCCCGCTCCCACATTTAATCTCAGTCGTTCACCGGAATTGCGTTCGCTGAAGATCCTCTGTGGGAGCGGGCTTGCTCGCGAAGGCGGGCTACGGTTCAACGATGATTCAGCGGACCAGTGAACAGCTCCGAACCCCGCGTGTCGTACCTACATGACACACCACCGGTTCCGGAGCTTTATGGACGCCAAGAAAGAAGGCAAAACCCCAAACCTGTCGCCGGAAGAACAGCACGACGTCGACAAGAACCAGCCACCGCGCGCCGCGGTGCTGCACGAAATCATCCGCACCCAGGGCGATCAGGAACTCGAGCGCAGTGTCGCCGCTTTGTGGTGGTCGGCCCTGGCCGCTGGCCTGACCATGGGCCTGTCGCTGATGGCCATGGGTCTGCTCAATTCCCGACTGCCGGACGGTGAAGGCTTCAAGGTCATCGCCAGCTTCGGTTACTGCGCAGGCTTTCTCGCGGTGATCCTGGCCCGTCAGCAACTGTTCACCGAGAACACCCTGACGGCCGTGCTGCCGATCATGACCAAACCCACACTGAACAATTTCGGCCGGCTGCTACGCCTGTGGTCGGTGGTGCTGGTAGGCAACCTCTGCGGCACGTTGCTGGTGGCCTACGTGATGTTGCATCTGCCGATTTTCGACAGCAAGACCGATCTGGCTTTTCTCGATATCGGCCGCAAGATCATGGAGAACGACGCCAGCCAGATGTTCGCCAAAGGCATCGTTTCGGGCTGGATGATTGCCACCATGGTCTGGATGATCCCGTCCATGGAGAGCGCCAAGATGTGGATCATCATCCTCATCACCTACCTGATGGCGCTCGGGGATTTCACCCACATCGTGGTGGGGTCGGCCGAAGTCTCGTACCTGGTGTTTGCCGGCGAGTTGCCGTGGAAGGATTTCTGGCTGGTGTTCGCCGGGCCGACGCTGGCGGGGAACATCATCGGCGGCAGCTTTATCTTCGCGCTGATCAGCCATGCGCAGATCCGCAGTGAGAGCGGACCGCCGAAGAAGACGGCGGATCAGGGCCAGGCGCCCGATCCGCAGAAGAGCAAAAAATAATCAGTGATGCTCGGCCTGTGCCGCTGGCGCAGGCTCGTCCCGAGTCACGTGCTTGACCAGTTTGCCGATGCTCAGACCCTGCAACAGGATCGACGACAGCACCACGATGTAGGTGATGCTCAACAGCAAGTCTCGCTCCGGGCCCAGCGGCAGGGCCAAGGCCAGCGCGACCGAAACACCACCGCGCAGACCACCCCAAGTCAGAATCCGGATCGTCCCGCGCGGGACTGTGCGCCAGCGCCGCAGGAGCAGGATGGCCGGTGCGACTGTCAGCAGGCGCGAAAGCAGAATCGCCAGTGCCAGCAAACTCGCGGCCAGCACGTGCAGCCAGTTGAACGGCAGCAGCAACAACTCCATGCCGATCAGGGCGAACAGCAGGGCGTTGAGCATGTCGTCGAGCAGTTCCCAGAAACCGTCCAGGTACTTGCGGGTCATGTCGTTCATCGCCAGGTTGCGGCCCAGGTTGCCGATGATCAGGCCGGCGACGACCATCGCGATCGGCGCGGATACATGCAGCTCCGACGCCATGGCCGAGCCGCCGATCACCAGCGCCAGGGTCAGCATGACCTCGATCTGATGCTGTTCGATGCTCTTGATCATCAGGTACACCAGATAACCGATCAGCCCGCCAAACAGCACGCCACCAATCGCTTCGTGTGCAAACAGCATCGCCGTGGCGCCGACGGTCGGGGTTTCACCGAGTTGTGCGATGCCCAGCAGCACGGTGAAGACCACGACGGCCGTGCCGTCGTTGAACAGCGACTCGCCGACGATGGTGGTTTTCAGAGGCTTGGACGCATTGGCGGTTCGCAGCACGCCGAGGACCGCAATCGGGTCGGTGGGGGAAATCAGCGCGCCGAACAGCAGGCAATAGAGGAAGCTCACGTGCCAGCCGAACAGGGCAAAAATGTAATAGGCGAGGCTGCCGATCACCGCTGTTGCAATCAATACGCCGACAGTCGCCAGCAGTCCGATGGGCCAGCGATAACTGCGCAGGTCATTCAGGTTGACGTGCAAGGCGCCAGCGAACAGCAGGAAGGACAGCATCCAGTTCATCAGCAGATCGCCGAAATCGATCTGGCCGATCAACTGCTGGATACGTTCTTCAAGGCCGGGGTAGCCGAGAAAGCTCAGACCTTGCAGCAGCAGGGAAAACATCAGCGCCGTGACCATGACTCCGATGGTTGGAGGCAAGCCGATGAAGCGGAAATTTACGTAGGTGAGGAGGGTGGTGAGGCAGATAAAGGCAGCGACAAGCTCGAGCATCCGGGGTCCTTGGATGGGGGGTGAGAAATGGGGTTTCAGACAGTTGCAGCGAGTCTGTTTCTTCGCGAGCAAGCCCGCTCCCACATGGAATTCGGTCGTACACAGAATCTGTGTGCACTGGAGATCCACTGTGGGAGCGAGCCTGCTCGCGATAGCGGTGTCAGCAGCGACGCAATGATTCAGCCGGACACATTGACCGCAGTCGCACCGCGACGTTGCAGATAGATGTAGAACAACGCCGTCATCACCGTCAGGCCACTGACCAGCGCGCCGGTCCACGGCAGGTCCGCCAGATCCGCACCGCTGGCAACTACCAGCCCGCCAATCCACGCACCGGCCGCGTTGCCGAGATTGAAGGCGCTCTGGTTCAGCGTCGAACCGAGGTTCGGTGCTTCATGCGCCTGATCGATGATCAGCAGTTGCAGGATCGGGCACAGGGCAAACGCGAAAATCCCCCACAGCACCAGCGTGATCGCCGCCGGAATCACCGAATGACTGGTCTGGCTGAACGCAGCCAATACCACCGCGACGGCCAGCGCCATGCCCACCAATGAAGGCAACAAATGGCTGTCCGCCAGACGTCCGCCGAGCATGCTGCCCGCCGTCAGGCCGACGCCAAACAACAGCAGCATGATCGTCACGCCGTGGGGGCTGACACCGGTGATGTCCTGCAGGATCGGCGCGATGTAGGTGAACACGCTGAACAGGCTGGTCGACGCCAGTACGCTCATGCCCAACGCCAACAGCACATTGACCTTGCCCAGCACTTTGAACTCGCTGGCGAGGTTGGCCTTGTCCATCGCGATGTCCTTCGGTAGCCAGAGCCACTGCGCTAACGCGGCAATCACACCGATCACCGAGACCGCCCAGAACGTCGAGCGCCAGCCGGCGTATTGCCCGAGCGCGGTGCCCAATGGCACGCCGAGCACGTTGGCCAGCGTCAGGCCGGTGAACATCATGGCAATGGCCTGCGCCCGTTTGTTCGGTGCGACCAGCCCGGCCGCGACCACCGAGCCGATGCCGAAGAACGCACCGTGGCACAGCGCGGTGACCACGCGCGCGGCCATCAGCGTGGCGTAGTTCGGCGCCAGTGCGCACAGCACGTTGCCGAGGATGAACATCAGCGTCATGCCCAGCAGTGTGGCTTTGCGCGGCATGTTGGCGGTACCGATCGCGAGGATCGGCGCCCCGAACACCACGCCCAGGGCGTAGCCGGTGATCAGCAGGCCAGCGTGGGGAATGCTCACGGCGAGGTCGCGGGCGACGTCGGGCAGCAAGCCCATGATGACGAATTCAGTGGTGCCGATGCCGAACGCGGCAACAGCGAGGGCAAGCAAGGCGAGTGGCATGCGCAAGGTCTCTGTCGGTAGTCTTGACGCTTTGATCAGGCATACGCATGCCGATGACCGTTCTCGAAGAGAGCGGGCAGGGGCAGAAATTATTGGAATTAGTCTGTGCGCAACTGAGTGCGGCGTGGTCGCTTGCAGTATAAACAGCTGCTGACCTATGGCGAATCAATTATCCACGCGCTTCTTGCAGGAGGCGCGGCGGTTAACAAAAGGAGTGTGCCGTGCTTGCGACGGCTCTGGTGTTGGTGGCGGCGCTGTTGCACGCGGCGTGGAATACCCTGATCAAGTTCAGCGCCGAACGGCTGCTGGTGGTGGCCTGCATGGACAGCGTCGCGATGTTGTTTGTCGCCCTGATGCTGCCGTTCGTGGCGCTGCCGACGATTGAAATCTGGCCATGGATCCTGGCATCGGCGGCGTTCGAACTGCTCTATCGCTACCTGCTGATCCAGGCCTATCGGGTCGGCGACCTCGGGTTGGTCTATCCGTTGATGCGTGGGCTGTCGCCGCTGGTGGTGCTGGCGTTGACGCTGATCTTCGCCGGGGAAGTGCTGACGAACCAGCAGATCTTCGGAATCCTGCTGATCCCGTTCGGCATGCTATGCCTGCTCTGGCAGGGCGGAGGCGGGGCGCGTCTGCCGTGGTCGATGTTGCCGGTGGTGGCGCTGATCGGCCTGTGCATCGGCTGCTACACCTTCATCGATGGCCAGGCGCTGCGGCGCTGGTCGCACCCTCTGGATTATCTGGTCTGGGTCACGCTGCTCAGCGCCTGGCCGTTCCCGTTGCTGGCGTTGGTGCGCAAGCGCCCGGCGTTCATGCTGTTCTGGCGAGAACAGTGGCGATTGGGTCTGGCGGTCGGGTTCTGCGTGTTGTTCAGCTACGCTCTGGTGCTGTGGGCGATGCAACTGGGATCGATTGCCGAAGCGGCAGCGTTGCGCGAGATCAGCGTGATCCTGGTCGTGCTGTTCGGCATGCGGTACCTGAAAGAACCTTTCGGCAGGCCAAGGCTCTTAGCCTGTGGGCTGGTACTGATCGGCATGTTGGTGATGAAGTTTTGACCGGGCCCCGAATTTCTAAAACTGAAGAAAGGACTGCTTTATGACGGTTGCTCTGTGGTGCGTTTTGATCGCGATCTTCCTGCCTTATATCTGCACGGGCATTGCCAAGGTCAGTGGCAGGTTTGGGCTGCAAGACAACCATGACCCCCGGGACTTTCTTGATTCGCTGAATGGTTTGGGTAGACGCGCGTATGCGGCGCAACTGAACAGTTTTGAAGTGACCCCGGCGTTCGCGGCGGCGGTGATTGTGGCGCATCTGGTGGGTACGGCGCAGCTGGTGACGGTCAACGTGCTGGCGGTGCTGTTTATCACCAGTCGGCTGCTGTACATCATTTGCTACCTGGCAGACTGGGCGATTTTGCGGTCGCTGGTGTGGTTTGTGGGGATGGGGTTGATTGTCAGTTTCTTTGTGGTGTCGGTCTGAAAATTCTTCGGTGATTGTGCCGGCCCCTTCACGAGCAAGCCCGCTCCCACATTTGATCTTCAGTGCACATTTGATTGGTGTGCGACCTGTATTAAATGTGGGAGCGGGCTTGCTCGCGAAGGCTATGCATCAGCCACCGTAGAACTTAAGGATTCGCCTTCACCGCATCAGCCACCTGCGGCACTTGCGGCAACGCCGCGCCTTTAGGCCACAGCATCCAGATCTGCCCCTGCTGTTTCATGTCCCCGGCCAATTGCCCGGCGGCCTCGCCGGTGCCCCAGAACAGGTCCGCACGCACTTCGCCGGCAATCGCGCCGCCGGTGTCTTGCGCTGCCACGGGCCGTACCAGTGCGGTGCCGTCCGGTTTGGTGGTGGACAGCCACAACAGACTGCCCAGCGGTATCACCTTGCGGTCCACTGCCGCGCTGTAACCGGCGGTCAGCGGAACGTTCAGCGAGCCGCGAGGCCCTTCGTTGCTGTCCGGGTTGCGGGTGAAGAACACATAACTCGGGTTGCTGCCCAGTAGTTCCGGAATGCGCGACGGATTGGCCTTGGCCCATGTGCTGATGGCGCCCATGGTCACGTCTTCTTTCTTCAGCTCGCCTTGCTCCACCAGCCAGCGCCCGATTGGCCGGTACGGATGGCCGTTCTGATCGGCATATGCAATGCGCAACTGACGACCATCGTCGAGCTGGATGCGACCCGAACCCTGGATTTGCAGGAATTGCAGGTTCATCGGGTCGGTCAGCCAGGCAACCACTGGCGCCTTCACCCCATTGGTCTCAATCGTTGCCGCATCGTCGTAAGGCTTGAGCACGCGACCTTCGAGGCGGCCGCGCAGGCGTTTGCCTTTTAGCTCGGGGTAGATGCTGTCCAGGGAGACGATGATCATGTCCTCGGGCACGCCGTACACCGGAATGTTTGCCACTTCGGTCTGAGTCAGGCTGCCGGGGTAGACCGGCTCGTAATAGCCGGTGATCAAACCGTTGGGGTTGTCATTGGCGGCGCGCAGGCCGTAGACGTCGAGGTTCTGCTTGAGGAAGCCGCGGATGTCGTTGGCGGTTTGCGGCACATTAGCTGAAGCCGCACAGGTCGCACCCCAGACCGGGTCGGCCTTGAGTCGGGTGCAGGCGCTGCGCCACGAGCCGAAACCGGCGACGAGGTCGTTGTCGGACACGGCCGGCAGTGCTTCCCAAGTGGCGCTGGAGTAAGTCGCCAGTGCGTGGGTTTTAGGCGTGCTTTTGTCGCCGCCGGTGCAGCCAGCGAGCACGGCCACCATTGGAAGAGTCCACGCGAGGTGGTGACGCCATGCCTTGAAACGGCTGTTCATGGAGTAATTCCTTTGCCGGTTGCCTGAGTGCTCCATGCGCTCAAACAACCTGTATTGATAATAGGGCTATTGGTCTTTGCCGATGACACGAGGATACTGGCCGCCGTTTCCCGTGACCTGAAGCCAACATGACTCTTAAAAGACTTTCTGTTGTATTGCTGGCCTGCCTGACGTTGTCTGCTTGCGGTGGTGTCGACCCGAGTTCGCCACTGGGCCAACGCAAGGCGATCTTCAAACAGATGCTCAAGACCGGCGAAGACTTGGGCGGCATGTTGCGTGGTCGTATTCCCTTCGACGGTCCGAAATTCGAGGCAGGCGCCGTGAAGCTCGACACGTTGTCCCGTGAGCCGTGGAAACATTTCCCGCAGGTGCGCGAAGAAGATCACACCAGCGCCAAGGACAATGTGTGGCAGCAGCAGACACGCTTCCAGGAAATGGCCCGCACCCTTGAAGCCGCCACCGGTGAATTGGTGATTGCCAGCAAGGTTCAACCTTACAAGGCCAGTAACCTGGGGCCGGCGGTACAGAAAGTCGAAGATGCCTGCAGTGCCTGCCATAAAGAATTTCGGGATCATTGATTCTCGGGTGTGATCTGGGGAGACCTGCTGCGCAACTGTGGCGAGGGAGCAAGCTCCCTCGCCACAGGCAAGCCGCACGATTCTGTAATGGCTTATTTATCCAGCTCATCGAGTGCGTCCTGCAATTCCTTGCGAGACTCGGCGAGTTTGTCTTTGCGTTTGTTGATCTTCTCCGGGTCGCCTTTCTTCATGGCTTTGTCCAGGTCGGCCTGACGCTTGCTGACTTCATGCTTGGCGTCGAGCACCTTGTTTTCCCGTTCCTTCTTCAGCGAGGCGTCGGTGCAATGGGCGGTGACTTCGCTCAGGGCCGTTTCGAGGCCGGCCTGCTGTTCGGCGTTGCCGTGGGATTTGGCCAGTTCGATCTGATTGATGATCCCCTGTTTCTTCGCGGCACAGCCGGTCAGTTCCGGGGCTTCTTCGGCGGCCATCAGGGGAGCGGCCATCACGCTGCAAAGGGTCAGCAAGGCGAGCGGTGAAAGAAATTTCATAAAAGCTCCATGTGCAAAGGCAATCGGGTCGATGTGGCGATGGGCGTTTGAGCCCGTCGCCACCTTTGGGTTCCCGGGCTGCCAGGTGTCTCGGCGTTTAAAAGCCGTCAATCCCGGCCATGCGTAATGTTTGACTCAGTGCCAGGACGTGCGGGTCGCGAAAAAAGGCGTTCAACTGCGCCGCGCGTCCCGGGCCGATACCGGCTTCTGCCTGCCATTGTTCGGTGTTTCGATTCGCCAGTTCCTGCCATGAATCGGCAAGCCGTGCCTGGCCGGTGGGTGGCAACCCCAAGGCTTTGAGCCAGCGAGCGAACGGACGTTGCCGGGCGCTGTTGAAACTGTTTAAAAGGCGAGCCGCGCTGCGTTTGCCGAAGCCATCAATGTTAGCAAGCTCTTGAGCATCGAGGGTCAACCAATCCAGCAGGCTGTTGAGGCGGCCTGTTTCGAAAAGTTTCTCCCAGGTGCCAGGGCCGAGATGAGGCAAAGCCAGTCCCTGTTTGCTGCTGAGCCAGGCCAGGCGTGCGAGGAATTGGCTCTCGCAGCCTGGTGTTGGTTGCCAGCAACTCAATTGATGAAAGTCTGCTGCCGATGGCACGTTCAATTCAGTGCGTTCGGTACTGCGCAGCACGACGCCATCGAGCCTTGGAATGGTCAGGCCCGCCAGGCTGATGGACACCTGATCCCCGGGGTGGATATCCAGCGCCTCCCAGCGTTGCAGGGAGCTGACGCTCACTCGCTTGATCTGTCGGTCATCGAGCTTCACTGGTGTTAGATCCAGCACCGGCGTAATCCGGCCCGTGCGCCCAATCTTGAAATGGACCTTGCGCACTTCGGCCAGTGCCTGGGCGAAGGGGTACTTCCAGGCAGCGCTCCAGAAAGGCGGCCGCGCCTGCCAGCGTTCGGCGGATGGACGCTGACTCTGGCGCAAAACGACGCCATCACTGGCGAAGGGCAGGGGCGTGCGGTACCAGTGATCGCGCCATCGTTGCGCGTCGGCGAATCCCTTGATCGGCTGACTGTAAGGCGCCGTGCTCGGAAAACCCATTTCACCGAGCGCCGCCACGCGGGCCGGCAGGCTTGCCGGACCTTGTGGCCAGTCCCAGACAAACAACCCGATCCCACGGGCCTGTTCGGCGTTCAGCTCCTTGCGAGCCATCAACCCGGCCACCGTGGAGCGGGCATTGAGGCTGCCTGCCTTGGCTTGCACATGGTCGGTCAGGCGCCAATAGAGTTCGCCTTGCACCAGCAAATTCAGGGGTTGCGGCAGTTGTCGGGGGATGGCTTCAATCAGTCGGGCCGATGCGGTCCAGTCCTGACCGTTCAAGCCATCACCCCGACTGATCGCCTGATGCAGCGAGCCGTTGCGATAGATCAACGTCACGGCCACGCCGTCGACCTTGGGCTGTATCCAGATGTCATCGCGCTTGCGTAGCCAATGCTCGACCGCCGGCCCATCTCGCAGTTTTTCCAGGCCCGTGTGGGCGATGGGGTGGGCAATCTTGCCGCCCGCCGTGCGCAAGGGGTCGGGCGCCAGGCTCAAATCAAAACATTCACGCCATTCGCTCAATCGTGCGCGGGACTGATCATAGATTTCGTCGGCGACCAGTGAGCGTCCGTTGCGGTGATAGTGGTCGTCCCAGAAATCGATTTGTTGTTGCAGGGCGGTAATTTCGTCCAGGGCGCGGGCGGGTGACCAGTCGGGGCAGTCGTTGGCCGTTGAGCTCAGGCAAAACAGGGTCAGGAACAAAGCGGAAAACAGGCGCAGAAGCATCGTGAGCGTCCTTGCTCAGGGGGAATGCTTTCAAGGTTAGTCAGCTTTCGGGCGTCGGCAGCAGCGATGTTTTTCGGTGTGTTTCGATATAAAGATCAAAAGATCGCAGCCTCGTTTCACTCGACAGCTCCTACAGATATTTTTGTAGCCGCTGTCGAGTGAAACGAGGCTGCGTTCTATCGAATTGCGCGCAATAAAAAGCCCCGCACGGCGAACCGTGCGGAGCTTTTGGTACCGCCAGGAAAGTCTTACAGGCCGGCTGCAGTACGCAGATCGTCGGCGCGGTCGGTCTTTTCCCAGGTGAACGTGGTGAAGGTGTCTTCGCCCACAGTCTTGGTTGCCGGGGTACGACCGAAGTGGCCATACGCAGCGGTTTCCTGGTACATCGGGTGCAGCAGGTCGAGCATGGTGGTGATCGCGTATGGACGCAGGTCGAAAATTTCGCGAACCAGTTTGACGATCTTGTCGTCGCTGATCTTGCCGGTGCCGAAGGTGTTCAACGAGATCGACGTAGGCTGGGCAACACCGATCGCGTAGGAAACCTGAATTTCGCAACGTTCGGCCAGGCCGGCGGCAACGATGTTCTTGGCCACGTAACGACCGGCGTAGGCAGCCGAACGGTCAACCTTCGATGGATCCTTACCGGAGAACGCGCCGCCGCCGTGACGGGCCATGCCGCCGTAGCTGTCGACGATGATCTTGCGACCAGTCAGGCCGCAGTCACCTACCGGGCCACCGATGATGAACTGGCCAGTCGGGTTGATGTGGAACTGGGTGTCTTTGGTCAGCAGTTCGGCAGGCAGTACGTGCTTGACGATCAGCTCCATCACGCCTTCGCGCAGGTCTTTGTACGACACTTCCGGGTTGTGCTGGGTCGACAGAACAACAGCGTCGATACCGACCACCTTGCCGCCTTCGTAACGGCAAGTCACTTGGGACTTGGCGTCCGGGCGCAGCCAAGGCAGCAGGCCGGATTTACGGGCTTCGGCTTGCCTTTGCACAAGCTGGTGCGAGAAGGTGATCGGTGCTGGCATCAGCACGTCGGTTTCGTTGCTGGCGTAGCCGAACATCAGGCCCTGGTCGCCGGCGCCCTGGTCTTCAGGCTTGGCACGGTCGACACCCTGGTTGATGTCAGGGGATTGCTTGCCGATGATGTTCATCACGCCGCAAGTGGCACCGTCGAAGCCGACATCGGAGCTGTTGTAGCCGATGTCCAGAATGACGTTACGCACGATTTCTTCCAGGTCGACCCAGGCCGACGTGGTGACTTCACCTGCAATGATTGCCACGCCGGTCTTGACCAGCGTCTCGCACGCCACACGGGCGAACTTGTCTTCAGCAATGATGGCGTCCAGCACCGCATCGGAAATCTGGTCGGCGATTTTGTCCGGATGCCCTTCGGACACGGACTCGGAGGTGAAGAGGGAGTATTCGCTCATCTCGATTTTTTCCTGAATTTACCGATGGTGAGTGTCGCCAGCCGGTCGCTGAAAATGGCGGACCTGGATCTGGAAACCATTACGTAAGCCTACATAGAGGCTTTCCCCGGGAACGAGTCCCGCAGCGGTGGCCCAACGGGCCAAATCGTCCTGTTCAAACCCCAACCACAGATCACCGCAGGCCTCCCTGGCCCAACTCTGGTTGTGGCTACATAACTCTGTCACGAGCAGGCTACCGCCCGGTTGCAGCAAATCGGCCATGTGCTTGAGCGCTTCGGCCGGCGCGGCGAAATGGTGCAGCACCATGTTCAGTACAACGCAATCGGCCTGAAGGCTGACGCCATTCAATGCATCGGCCAGTTGCAGGCTGACGTTAGCCAGCGTTTCACGTTCGCAGACCTGACGCGCCAGTTCGAGCATCGCCGGGCTGTTGTCCAGCGCCGTCACCTGGGTGAAGCGGCGCGCCAGTTCCGGCAGGAATTCACCGTCGCCGGGGCCGACTTCGATGGCCGTCGCGTCGTCACTGAAACTCAGCTTGTCGAGCAACGTCACCACGCTTTCGCGGTATTGCGGTAGGCCGGCGATCAAGTCTTGCTGGGCGCGAAACTTCTCCGCCACCCGGGAGAAAAAGTCCTGGCTGGCCGCCGCTCGTTGCCCATGGACCTGAGCAATCCGCGACTGCACATCGTCCGGCAGGGTCAGGTTGTCCACTTCTTCGAGCAAGGCGGCGTGCAGCTTGCCGCCCAGCAGGTCGGTGTGGGGCAGGGCGCGACGGTAGAAAATCGCGTTGCCTTCACGGCGGGTCGCCACCAGGTCGGCCTGGGCCAAGACCTTGAGGTGGTGACTCATGCCGGATTGACCAATCCCGAAAATCTGCGCCAGTTCCAGTACGCCAAACGAATCGTTGGCCAGTGCGCGCAATACATTCAGCCGCAGAGGATCGCCGCCGGCCTTGCACAGGGCCGCCAGCTCATCGCAATCGTCATGTCGAATGGAAGGCACGCGTAAATTCATAAGGCCAGCAGTCTAGTGACGGGTAGAAATCATCGCAAGGGCAATATCAAAAAGTTTTGATATTGGTCGATAGATGGCACTTACAGACGTTAGGTTCAGTCAACAAACGAACTGCAGAAAGGTTTCATCAGTCGAAACCGCTGTTAACCATTGGAAAAACGCCTTCAGATGACTATCTGTCATTGCCCCGAGGCGGGTCGGTGAGGGAAAATGCTCGCCTTTTTTCCGTTTCGTTTTATTCACTCTCGATACAGAACCCGCAGGAGAACAGCGATGCCCAGCCGTCGTGAGCGTGCCAACGCCATTCGTGCCCTCAGCATGGATGCCGTGCAAAAAGCCAACAGCGGCCATCCCGGTGCCCCGATGGGTATGGCGGATATCGCCGAAGTACTTTGGCGTGACTACCTGAAGCACAACCCGAGCAATCCATCGTTCGCCGACCGTGACCGCTTCGTGCTGTCCAACGGTCACGGCTCGATGTTGATCTACTCGCTGCTGCACCTGACCGGCTACGACCTGTCGATCGATGACCTGAAAAACTTCCGCCAGCTGCACAGCCGCACCCCGGGTCACCCGGAATTCGGCTACACCCCGGGCGTTGAAACCACCACTGGTCCACTGGGCCAAGGCCTGGCCAACGCGGTTGGTTTCGCCCTGGCTGAAAAAGTCCTGGCGGCGCAGTTCAACCGTCCTGGCCACAACGTTGTCGACCACCACACCTACGTGTTCCTGGGTGATGGCTGCATGATGGAAGGCATTTCCCACGAAGTCGGCTCCCTGGCCGGTACTTTGGGTCTGGGCAAGCTGATCGCTTTCTACGATGACAACGGCATCTCCATCGACGGCGAAGTCGAAGGCTGGTTCACCGATGACACCCCTAAGCGTTTCGAAGCCTACAACTGGCAGGTGATCCGCAACGTCGACGGTCACGACCCGGAAGAAATCAAGATCGCGATCGAGACTGCACGCAAAAGCGAGCAACCGACCCTGATCTGCTGCAAGACCACCATCGGTTTCGGTTCGCCGAACAAGCAAGGCAAAGAAGACTGCCACGGTGCTCCATTGGGTGACGCGGAAATCGCGCTGACCCGTGCTGCGCTGAAATGGAACCACGGTCCGTTCGAAATCCCGGCCGACATCTATGCCGAGTGGGACGCCAAGGAAGCCGGCCGCGCGGCCGAAGCCGAGTGGGACCAGCGTTTCGCTGCCTACTCCGCGGCTTTCCCTGAGTTGGCCAACGAACTGGTCCGTCGTCTGGGCGGCGACCTGCCGGAAGACTTCGCCGAAAAAGCTTCGGCTTATATCGCTGAAGTTGCGGCCAAGGGCGAAACCATCGCCAGCCGTAAAGCCAGCCAGAACGCATTGAATGCCTACGGCCCGCTGTTGCCTGAACTGCTCGGCGGCTCCGCTGACCTGGCCGGTTCCAACCTGACCCTGTGGAAAGGTTGCAAAGGCGTTTCGGCTGAAGACGCCAGTGGCAACTACATGTACTACGGCGTTCGCGAATTCGGCATGAGCGCAATCATGAACGGGGTGGCCTTGCATGGCGGTCTGGTGCCTTACGGCGCGACCTTCCTGATGTTCATGGAATACGCTCGCAACGCAGTACGCATGGCTTCGCTGATGAAGAAACGCGTGGTGTTCGTCTACACCCACGACTCCATCGGTCTGGGCGAAGACGGCCCGACTCACCAGCCGATCGAGCAACTGACCAGCCTGCGCAGCACGCCGAACCTCGACACCTGGCGTCCAGCCGATGCCGTTGAATCGGCCGTTTGCTGGAAAGCAGCCATCGAGCGCAAGGACGGCCCTTCGGCGCTGATCTTCTCGCGTCAGAACCTGCAGCATCAGGAACGCAGCGCACTGCAGATCGCCGACATCGCCCGTGGCGGTTACGTGTTGAAGGATTGCGCGGGCGAGCCTGAGCTCATCCTGATCTCCACCGGTTCCGAAGTCGGCCTTGCGGTTCAGGCTTACGACAAGCTCACCGAACAAGGTCGCAAGGTTCGCGTCGTTTCAATGCCGTGCACCAGCGTGTTCGATGCCCAGGACGCCGGCTACAAGCAAGCGGTCCTGCCGTTGCAAGTCAGTGCCCGTATCGCCATCGAAGCCGCCCACGCGGACTACTGGTACAAGTACGTGGGCCTGGAAGGTCGCGTGATCGGCATGACCACCTACGGCGAGTCGGCACCTGCGCCGGCCTTGTTCGAAGAGTTCGGCTTCACCCTGGAAAACATCCTGGGTCAGGCTGAAGAGCTGCTGGAAGACTGATCCAGAAAATGTGTCGTCTGGACTGACGCTATCGCGGGCAAGCCCGCTCCCACAGGGATTTACACCGCCCATGTGGGAGCGGGCTTGCCCGCGATAGCGGTCGGTCAGGCAACACTGCAATGACAGATTCACCACGGTAATCGAGAACCCCATGCCTCAACCGCGTCCTTACAAAGTTGCACTCAACGGCTACGGCCGGATTGGTCGTTGCGTCTTGCGTGCGTTGTTTGAGCGAGGCGAAAAGGCCGGGTTTGAAATTGTCGCGATCAACGATCTGGCGGACATGGCCAGCATCGAATACCTGACACGCTTCGACTCCACTCACGGGCGTTTTCCCGGCGAAGTGAAGGTCGACGGCGATTGTCTGCATATTAATGGCGACTGCGTGAAGGTCCTGCGCAGTGCCACCCCCGAAGGCATCGATTGGGCGTCGCTGGGCGTCGATCTGGTGCTGGAGTGCTCCGGCGCTTACCACACGCGTGCTGATGGCCAGCGCTTCCTCGACGCCGGCGCACCGCGTGTGCTGTTTTCCCAGCCGATGGCCAGCGAGGCGGATGTCGACGCCACCATCGTCTACGGCGTGAACCAGGATTGCCTGACCGGTGATGAGCTGCTGGTGTCTAACGCGTCCTGCACCACCAACTGCGGCGTGCCGCTGTTGCGCCTGCTGGATCAGGCCATTGGTCTGGAATACGTGTCGATCACCACCATTCACTCGGCGATGAACGATCAGCCGGTCATCGACGCCTATCATCACGAAGACCTGCGCCGCACGCGTTCGGCGTTCCAGTCGGTGATTCCGGTGTCCACTGGTCTGGCGCGTGGCATCGAACGCCTGCTGCCGGAACTTGCCGGGCGAATTCAGGCCAAAGCCGTGCGAGTGCCGACGGTTAACGTGTCTTGCCTCGACATTACGATGCAGACCGTCAGCGACACCGACGCCACCGAGGTCAACCGGATCCTGCGCGAGGCCGCCACCAGCGGCCCGCTCAAAGGCCTTCTGGCCTACACCGAGCTCCCCCATGCAAGCTGTGATTTCAACCATGACCCACATTCGGCCATCGTCGATGCCAGTCAGACCCGAGTTTCCGGCCCGCGGCTGGTGAACATCCTGGCCTGGTTCGACAACGAATGGGGTTTTGCCAACCGAATGCTGGACGTTGCGGAACACTATCTGCAAACAGCAGCCTCTCCAAAACAGTAGGAAATGCGACCCATGACCGTGTTGAAGATGACCGACCTCGATCTGCAAGGTAAGCGCGTACTGATCCGCGAAGACCTCAACGTCCCAGTCAAGGACGGTGTTGTCACCAGCGATGCGCGTATCCTGGCTTCGCTGCCGACCATCAAGCTGGCCCTGGAAAAAGGCGCGGCCGTGATGGTCTGCTCGCACCTTGGCCGTCCGACCGAAGGCGAGTTCTCGGCCGAGAACAGCCTCAAGCCTGTCGCTGATTACCTGAGCAAGGCCCTGGGCCGTGAAGTGCCGCTGGTCGCCGATTACCTGGGCGGCGTCGACGTGAAAGCCGGCGACATCGTGCTGTTCGAAAACGTGCGCTTCAACAAAGGCGAGAAAAAGAACGCTGACGAACTGGCCCAGCAATACGCCGCCCTGTGCGATGTGTTCGTGATGGACGCCTTCGGCACCGCTCACCGTGCCGAGGGTTCGACTCATGGCGTGGCCAAGTTTGCCAAAGTCGCCGCGGCTGGCCCGCTGCTGGCTGCTGAACTGGACGCACTGGGCAAAGCCCTGGGCGCCCCGGCTCAGCCAATGGCTGCGATCGTTGCCGGCTCCAAGGTCTCGACCAAGCTCGACGTACTGAACAGCCTGAGCCAGATCTGCAACCAACTGATTGTCGGCGGCGGCATTGCCAACACCTTCCTGGCTGCTGCCGGTCACCCGGTCGGCAAGTCCCTGTACGAGCCGGACCTGCTGGATACCGCGCGCGAAATCGCCGCCAAAGTCAGCGTGCCGCTGCCAGTCGACGTTGTGGTTGCCAAGGAATTCGCTGAAAGCGCGACCGCTACCGTCAAGCTGATTGCTGACGTGGTCGCCGACGACATGATCCTGGATATCGGCCCGCAGACTGCAGCGAATTTCGCCGAGCTGCTGAAGTCGTCCAAGACCATCCTGTGGAACGGCCCTGTTGGCGTGTTCGAATTCGACCAGTTCGGTAACGGCACCAAAGTCCTGGCCCAGGCCATCGCGGAAAGCTCGGCGTTCTCGATCGCTGGCGGGGGCGACACCCTGGCGGCCATTGATAAATATGGCGTGGCCGATCAGATCTCCTACATTTCTACCGGTGGCGGTGCGTTCCTCGAGTTCGTGGAAGGCAAGGTGTTGCCAGCCGTTGAAGTCCTGGAAAGCCGGGCCAAGGCCTGAGGTCGCCCATTTGACCACGCAAAGGAGTGTTCCCATGGTCAAGCCGTTAGCGCTGTTGATCGCGGCGGGTATGCTGGTGGCTTGCGGGAGTAACCCAAAAGCCAAGCCGGAACCTGCGCCGCAGTCGGTGGAAAAAGGCTGCTACCAGGCCGACTGGCAAGCGGAAACCAACCCGGTGATCAACAAGCGCTCCGGACCCGATGGCCTGGAGAAATACGAGACCCAGACCCCGGCCAAGGAACATGGTTGCCCTTGACGGGTCAGACACTTTACTCAGGGCTGGCGGCGTGCGCCGTCAGCCGAGGAACATGGATGAAAGGTTTTATCGCCGTTACGGCGTTGGCATTGCTGGCCGGTTGCTCCAGTTTCAACCTGTTCACGCCTGCCGAATCGACGGACAACTGGACCACCTGGACCTGCGACAGCCAGGCCAAAGTGCTCTGGCGCTACACCGACGACAGCCGCAAGGAAGTCGACGTGCGCCTCGGCGGGGCCGATCAGATATACCGCTTGAAGCTTGAGCCGGGCGCCGAAGGTTCGCTGTACAGCAACGACATGCTGGCGTTTCACGTAAAAGGTGAGGAAGGCCTGGTTTACTGGGTCGCCACCAATGATTTGATTGGCCGCGGTTGTAAAGCGCAGTAGGAGCCGATTGCAGGACTTTTGTGGCGAGGGAGCTTGCTCCCGCTGGAGTGCGAAGCGCTCCTAAAGCCAGTCGACACCGTGTTTGAGAAAGACCGCGTCGGCCGGTTTACGACTGCTTCGCAGCCGAACGCGAGCAAGCTCGCTCGCCACAGGTTCTTCGTCACACTCAGGATTTATGTTGTACCGAATTCGCAGCCCGGGCCAACCCCCGATCTGCAATAACTTGAATAGCCGCCGCCGCTCCGGCAGGCTGGCACGATTAACGACCCAAACCGGGAGAGACACACACAATGGCACTTATCAGCATGCGCCAGATGCTGGACCACGCAGCCGAGTTCGGCTACGGCGTTCCAGCCTTCAACGTCAACAACCTTGAGCAGATGCGCGCCATCATGGAAGCCGCTGACAAGACTGACTCCCCGGTGATCGTCCAGGCTTCGGCCGGTGCTCGCAAATACGCCGGCGCACCGTTCCTGCGTCACCTGATCCTGGCGGCAATCGAAGAATTCCCGCACATCCCGGTGTGCATGCACCAGGACCACGGCACCAGCCCTGACGTCTGCCAGCGTTCCATCCAACTGGGCTTCAGCTCGGTGATGATGGACGGTTCCCTGGGCGAAGACGGCAAGACCCCGACCGACTACGACTACAACGTGCGCGTCACCCAACAAACCGTGGCCATGGCTCACGCCTGCGGCGTTTCGGTAGAAGGCGAGCTGGGCTGCCTGGGTTCGCTGGAAACCGGCATGGCCGGTGAAGAAGACGGCATCGGCGCCGAAGGTGTTCTGGATCACAGCCAAATGCTGACCGACCCGGAAGAAGCCGCTGACTTCGTCAAACGCACCCAGGTCGACGCCCTGGCCATCGCCATCGGCACCAGCCACGGCGCGTACAAGTTCACCAAGCCGCCTACCGGCGACGTGCTGGCCATCGACCGCATCAAAGAAATCCACAAGCGCATCCCGAACACCCACCTGGTGATGCACGGTTCGTCTTCGGTTCCACAAGACTGGCTGGCGATCATCAACCAGTACGGCGGCGACATCAAAGAAACCTACGGCGTGCCGGTTGAAGAAATCGTCGAAGGCATCAAGCACGGCGTGCGTAAGGTCAACATCGATACTGACCTGCGTCTGGCGTCCACCGGTGCAATGCGTCGCCTGATGGCCACCAACCCGAGCGAGTTCGATCCGCGTAAGTTCTTCGGCGCGACTGTGACGGCGATGCGTGATGTTTGTATTGCTCGTTATGAGGCTTTCGGTACTGCCGGTAATGCTTCGAAGATCAAACCGATCTCGTTGGAAGGGATGTATCAGCGGTATTTGAAGGGTGAGTTGAACGCTAAGGTTAATTAAGTCTTTAGTGTTTGAACCGCATAAAAACCCGCCGAGAGGCGGGTTTAATGAGATGGTCACCTGACCGAGAAGCCCTGCAGGTTTACGCTTGCAGGGCTTTTCTCGTTTTCGGCGGACGTCTCGCAAGGCGTTCTCGCAATTCTCGTAGACACTGCTTCGAGTCGGGTGTTTCGGGAGTGCAGCCCAAGGTGTTGGTGCCTCTGATTAGCGCTGCGAACTTCATCGGTCAGCTCGACATCAAAGAAACCTACGGTGTCCCGGTTGAAGAGATTTGCGAAGTCCTCAAGCATAGCGTGCGTAAGGTCAATATCAACTGACCTGCGTTTGGCATCTACCGGTGCAAAACCCGAAAAAATTCGATCCACTCGAATTCTTCTGCGTGTCCGTTAGTGCGATGCGTGACGTGAGTATCCCTCGTTACGAAGCTTTCGGCGCTGGGGTAGCGCTTCGAAGATCAAGCAGATCTCATTGGACGCGACGGGTAAAGCAACGGGCTGTGTGCAGGCTACGACTGCAATGATAGGAAAGTGGTAAAACTGGTTGGGTAAGGGGCGATCAATATGATCGCCCCTCTATTTAACCGCGGAGCCATTCCCGGAAGAGAGTATCTGTATATGCATGAAATGCAGGAGCGTACATTAAGAAACTACTTGCACTTTCTTTCGGGTCTTCATTTGAAAATACAACAGCAATGAATGAGTCAAAAGAAGTGAGTATTTTATTGGCCTCATCAACGTATTGTTTTTTTATAGTTGGGATAGATTCGTATTCTTTTATATCATTGATTTCATTAACGCAGGCTTTGATTTGGCGATCAATATCATCGGCGCGTAGTTCGCGATTATTAAGTTGGCCAATGATATTGCTACGAGCGGATATCATATTTTCTAAGCGGACTTGTTCTTGGTACAATTTTAATGCACTTGCCGCAATAGTCAATCCTTGGTCGATTAACTTCTTTTTGAAATCAGCTGGTTTGTCCAGAACATCCTGGGCTGTCTTGATCACTTGGTTCAATATAGGCGCTAGTTTATCTAATGTACTCTGATTTTGAATCGCGTCAATTGATACGTCAAGTTCATATCTTGCCGTTAGAAGTTGATCATAGTGAGGCGTAGATTTATCTTTTATAGCAACGTCTTGTAAGTTTTTAAGTGTCAGTCTTAACTCGTCCAATCTATATTGGTTGCTTGTGTAGCTCATTGTATCAAGGTTATATGTCTTCTTCTGAAGAGTGTTGCGTAATGCAAGAAAATCTTTTTTTCTCTGCTCAATAATGGTTTTAAGATCGTTTTTATATTCTGGAGCTAAGTCATAATCATTCAGTACATTTTGGATGTCATCCGAATTCATTAAATCAATGCTGCTGCGTACGATGTCATTGACGCTCTGGTCTACACCTGTTTGATATTTTGCAACGGCTAGGAGATCACTCTTTAATGTTTCGTTTGCAATATTGCTAAGCTTTATGTTTGCATAGTAGCTGATATAGTCTCGGCAGTCTTTTGTTGCCAGAAGATTCGGTTTTACAAGGTTGACAATGCTCATTCTTAAAATTCTCAATCGGGGGGTGGGGAAGAAACTTATTACTGAATTCTAAACGCTTCTTGTAGCGCCGAAGAGTTTTGCTCAACAGTACGCCAATCACCTAACATCTCCTCCATTCTGTTAACAAATTGGCCTAACAGTTTGTAGCTCGTGAATTGATCGGATGAGTGAGAAACAAGTTTTTCGGTCGCTGTCCAATGACTTTGAAGTTGAATGACAGCGGTGATGGCAGGCGTGACTACGTCATATAACGAAATCATGCTGGTGTGGAGAATTTGAAGAAAACCCTTAAATTTTTTGTCTTGGCTGAGTAGGGCGATACTATCTTCTATCTGTTTGGCCAGCGCCCTCACTGTAGGGTCATCTGAGATGCTTTTCTTGCCGTGGGCCCATTCGTACAACATATGAGGTTTATGTGTTGTATCATCTTGCGAGTATTTTTTGAGCCCGGCAGCGGCTGTCTTATCATCTTTGAGTTTTAGGAGTCGGGTTGTTAAATCTGAAATTTCTTCGTCCAACTTGTCAGGGTTCGAACTGGTTATCATTGACCCGACCCATGGTTTAATTGTTTCGCTGATCGTTCTTTGAAAAGTTCTAAGTTCGTTTAGTATGGTGACGCTACGGCCTCGTTTTTCTGCAATTGAATTTTTTATATAGCCCACTGTTTTATCTAATCCGCGGATGTTTTCTTGATCGCCGTTATCCAGCGATATACTAGGAAATTGATCAAGCTGGTCTGGTGTCAAGTCTGCAATTTTGTGCGTCTTATAACCGTCCATGGCTTTAATAATATTGACGGCTTCATCCCCGTATTCGCGAAGGTCTTTTGCAAAGCCCACTAGAAGAGCCGCAACCTCAATCATGTTTGATTGAACACTCTCCCAAGAATTAGCGTGTGTGTTGATTATACAAAAGTTTGCCGTTATGTCTTTTAACCATTCTGGCTTTGCGTCCTTGTACTTGGCTTGCACTCCGGCTTCTGTTGTAGGAATAGCCTTGCCGCTCCTGGCATAGCGTTCAATGACAAATACATCATTTTCGGTTACTACGGGAATAGGATAGTTCTCGCTGTATGTCATGATAAGTTTCCTTTAATGGGTTGGTGTTTTGAACGCTGTATGGGGCATTACAAAGGTTTGTGTGTGGGTTTTGAAATGGTCCTATTGAACAATACGAAAGTTGATCTGCTCAAAGTCAACTCGGCTGTTGGTGTCGGCAAACGACGCCAGTAGCGGTTTGTCTTTTTTTTGCTGTCGTTAAGAATTAATAGCGGAATATTCTATAAAGCAGTGATGGAGGGATCTATTGGTAAACTCGTTCTAGTAGTTCATTTAAAGTTCGTAGGTTTTTATCGGTTTCTTGCCAAGTCTTCAGTGCTGACTTCAGGGATTTCACAACACTCTGCAGATCCGAGTACTGCGTCACTTGTGTAACCCTAGCGTTAATACGGTCCAGTTCTACAGCTGTATTCGTCCAGAGGGTCCGAACTTGTCCGACGCCTTTATTGGCATCGGTCAAAGGCTTGTCAAACAATTTCAGCCAGTCATGCATGCTTTCTAACTGTCGGAATAAGACTTGTCCTTTTTTTGTTTGCGTTATTAATGCAATTACCGGGGCTCTACTGTCAACGGGCAAGTCGTTAAGTGTATCGTCGTATTCTTTTACATGATTAGGGTGCAACTGTGCGGTCACGGCAGCTTCAATGTTTTCTACCGGCTGACCGGAAGCCTCCTTTATCACCTTTAGCACTAGGCCAAGTATAATGCTCATGTAGGTGTTGAAAAATACTCGTTGGTATTGTTCCATCGGTATGAAATTCAATTTTTCGGCCATCTCTGTCGCTGTATCCAAGTTCACATAGCTATCATTACCTGTTTGAACAATGTTCATTAGAGATGTTTTAAATGACATGATGCTTGCGCCAATATCTTTGCTGCCTTTCTCCAGTTCTTCGAGGTGGGGTTTTGTACTGTCGATATTAAGCTTAATATCTGAGAGCCTGGCAAGATCTTCATTGCATAAAGGACAATAAGATGAAGACGGATTTTCCAGTGATGCATCAATTTGTTGTTGAAGAGTACGGGAGTAATCAATGTATCCTGACAGGTTTTCGATCGTGTCCACTATTGAAAGAACCTGTGTCTCGAAGATTTGGTAGTTTTGTGACGCTGTTGAACAATAACCTTTTAAGTCGGTTTCTATAATTGGCCACTCTTTTGCGTGCTTCACAACCTTATTGATAAAGCGGACTATGCCGTCGCTGTAAAGAGTGGTAGTTTCTTCATAGTTTATAGGCGTTCTCTCATCTCCCCAAAAATCATTCATTTGTTCAAGGTTTGCGCTGAGTCCACTCGCCCGCCAGACGTATTTTTTAATATACGCAATCTCGTCGGGGGTAAGAATGGGAGCGGGAGTGATGAGGTTCACTGGTTGATCGGACATTATGAAGTTCCTTCTCTTGGCTAATGATAGGTTAGCTATCCTGAATTTCTTGTGCTTGAATAAATAATATTTTCAATATTGTTTAGGTGATTGCACGTGTACTTTAATAAGCGATGTCGCAAAAATATTCACTGGTCAAGATATGTCCAACGGAAAGTCCCTTATTCGGTGTAAATCGGTCGCCGCTCATTGCTGTAAAATTGGTAGTTTCGCTACCTGATGATATGGTACGTTCTCCCGAAGTTTCGTTACTGCCGGTAGGATATGTTGTGCTGCGCATGACGGTATATTTTCCGAAGTCGTTTTTTATTTTTGTTAATTTTTCATCAAGTTCTGCGATTGTTAAATTGAGTTTTTTTTGCATAGGCACACCCCAGCGGCTTAAACAAGTTTCAGCGTAATGGCGGATTATTTCACCTGGTTCCGGGAGTACTTTATCTCCGTGTGCACCGGTAACTGACGCATTACCTACCAACGTCGCATGGCGCCCGGCCATTGGATAAATGTAGATCTCGGTGTATGCACACGTTTTCGGAACGACGCAGTCAAATCCCCTTGATCGTTCGTCCCTAGCATAGAAGGCTACATATTTTTTGACGTTGCTACCGATTTCTACCTTTTTATCTTTTGAATATAAAAGTCCCGGAACGGGATCAATAGCAAGTATGTTTACTGGTATATCCCGAAGTTCGCTATCGTTAAGCATGTCGTTGGCCAGCATATGACAACTGATTCCGCCACGGCTCCAGCCAACAAGATTGACTTGAGTAGGAATTATTCCGTCTCTGCGGAATGTTTTGATAATTTGTTCTTGCAGTTGTTGTTGTGTGACATGGCGACTACCATAGTCGTACTTTCGCCAGAACCAGCAACCTTCGGTTGTGACTTCGTTTATTGGGATACCTGCATTCTGAAGTTGTTGGTAGTTTTCTTGAGTTAAAGTTTCTCGCTGCCAGTCGAATTTACCCTTCATAATATGCGTTGCATGTTTTACATTTTCCTCCCACCCCGCACCAAATAATGTTCCATTCCACTTATAATAACCGGCCGGTTTTGTAAAAAGTTCATCATCTTGCAAGTTGCCACTTCCTGGACCGTTGATCACGATCCACTCGGCAAATTCCTTGCCCAGATTGTTTTGAGCAAGCGTAGAGATAAGCTCCCCGTTCCAGTAATTTGCATTGTTGTTATCAAATTTGCTGGAACTGGTGCCGCAGAAGTAGACGGTTAAAGTTGTCATGTTTTTCTCGAATAATTTTTAGTTGTGTGAGGAGTAGTTAATCAGGCGGTGGAATAAAGCGAAACTGTAAGAAGTAACAGTTTTTTAGACGCTTTAGTTATGTTTGGTGCTTTTCTTATTGCGGTTCGCGACATCCCGGGCGAAGTTGTCGCATTAGAGAAAGGTTTCCATTTTTAGAAAATAAAATATGGGGCAGCCTGAAGGCATTTATTTAGCGGCTAAACGACGGACAAGACGGGGTGATCGGTGGCGAAGTGATACATAGGGTAAAGTGGCGGGGCGGTAGGTGATTAAACTTGGAAAATTCTTAACTATAAGAAAGAATTATCCATCGTTTGTTGCGAAACAAATTGGATGGCAACTATCCGTTGGTTCGCAGACCGAGCGGTCAAGACCCGGTAAACCCTAAAGGTTTCCCGCGCATAGGCACCATAAAAGATGAGTACGGGCAAATGCTGCCCGTTTCGTATTTTGACGGTTTTTGTGGTCTAACTCGGTAGGGTTGCGAAGCCCTATCGCCGACTGCTGTCAGCGACGGGGCGATCTATAGGCGGCGACTTTGATAGCTGGAACCCCGGGGTGTAGGACCGTTGCGCGGTCCCTGTGGCGAGGGAGCCTGCTCCCGTTCGGCGGCGCATCCGGCGCAACTGGGGCGGTACGGTGGATCTGGGGGAATGGGGTGGCAGGGTGTGCGGATGCTTCGCCGTCCTGCGGGAGCAAGCTCCCTCGCCACGGTCGGAGGCGTCCTACGAGTTTTTCGGACGCTCAGATGATTGGTTTGTAGCAGCTGTCGAGCCTGCGTCCGGTGGCAATCCGGGCAACCGCTTTCTCCTGAAAAAACGCGTCAGGTGGTTTTACGACTGCTTTGCAGTCGGACGCAGCTTCGCGCTGCTCGGCAGCTGCTACAGGGATTGCGGGCTGCGGGGTTTACTTATCGTGATCAATATCCAGCTTGCTGAACGTCACTTTCCCGCCTTCGCTGGTGTACCCGGTGTGGTCTTGCACATAGACCCCGGCCTTGAAGTACAGCGGCTTGTCGCGCCAGGTCTTGCTGATGTCGGTGTCCCACTGATAACCCGCCGCACTGATGCCCAGCGCGCCGCCCGGGCTCAGGTGGATGAGGTAGGAAAACTCCCGGTCAAGTTTCACCCCGGTGGCGATGGTGATGACCCGACCATCGTCGTCATCCGGGCGCATGCGTACCTTGGCGACGATGTTGCCCGACTGTGTGCTGGTCTTGTACTGATACTCGAGCTTCACCATGGGTTTCTGGCTTTCATAGGCGTGGATCTGGCCGATGACGATTTTGCCTGTGCTCGGTACCTGGTTGACCGCGAGGGTGGCGCGCAGGGAGTTGTCGGCGTCCGGGTAGAGCCAGTTTTTCAGGGTGCCGTTGCTGTAGGTTTCGCGGAGTTCGGTGCGGGGGTATTTTGCATTTTCAGTTTTGGAACCGGTGACCGGTGACCAGAAAAACAGGGTGCCGGTGTCGGAGTGGAAGTATTGATCCTTGAAGCCGTTCACCAGTTTTGGCGTGTCGACGGTGTACGGCGGATTGCCGACAGGAACGCTGAGGTTCCAGGTTGCGAGATCGATCATAGACAAAAGCTTCCACGAATTTTTTACTGCACGCGCGTGCCAGAAGCTCTGGCACGCGCCTTGGGGGCAGTCCTTATAAGCGTAGAAGTTCAATTTGTTAATGCGTAAATGACAAACGGATGGCGTCAAAATCCTGTTAAAAGGCCATCTTTCCCGGTTTCAGGGGGCTGTAGAAGCGACCGTTAGTCGGCAAATGTACGTGATGGTTAAATGATGGCGCATTGGCTGCTTCTGCTTTTGCGGATCCCGGTCTAGAGTGAAGGCTCAGTATTTGTCCGGTTTTCACGAGAAACCGGCCTGACGCCCCGAACAAGAGAAGCAGCATGGAATGCGCGCCCCCCACGCCAGCTGAAGGCAACTCGATCCTTTTAATCGTCGATGACTACCCTGAAAATCTGATCAGCATGCGCGCGTTGCTCCAGCGCCAGGATTGGCAGGTTATTACCGCGGCTTCCGGTTTTGAGGCCCTCAGTCTTTTACTCGAACACGATGTCGACCTGGTGCTGCTGGATGTGCAGATGCCGGGCATGGACGGTTTTGAAGTGGCGCGCCTGATGCGCGGCAGCCAGCGAACCCGTCTTACGCCGATTATTTTCCTGACCGCCAACGAACAGTCCCAGGACGCCGTGATCAAGGGCTATGCCAGTGGCGCGGTGGATTACTTGTTCAAGCCGTTCGACCCGCAAATTCTCAAGCCAAAAGTCCAGGCGTTGCTCGAGCATCAGCGCAATCGCCGTGCGTTGCAGCGCCTGAGCCACGATCTGGAGGTCGCGCGCGCGTTTAATGCCTCGGTGCTGGACAATGCCGCCGAAGGCATCCTGGTGGTCGGTGAGGACGGTCTGATCCGCTTTGCCAACCCGGCAATGTCGCGCTTGCTCAATGCAACGGTGAAGGACCTGCAAGACCGGGAGTTTCTGGATTTCCTGCAAAAACCGCATATCCCGGTCTGGGCGGATTCTGATCTTTACACCGGTTACAAACGTGGCGAAACACTGCGCCTGCACGATGCGCTGCTGCGAACGGCGCCCGGCCAGCAAGTGCCGGTGGCGCTGTCTTGCGCGCCTTTGCCCAGCGAGCAGCATGCGATGGTGGTGACGGTGCTGGACATGTCGGTGGTGCGCCATCTGCATCAGCAATTGGAATTCCAGGCGGTGACGGATCCGCTGACCGGGCTGCTCAACCGTCGCGGTTTTTACCAGACGGTTGAAAATCTGCTGCTGCGCGGCGAACGGTCCGATAGTGCTTGGGTGCTGTTGTATCTGGACCTCGACGGCTTCAAACGCGTCAACGATTCCCTCGGTCACGATGCCGGCGACCGAGTGCTGCGCTGGGTGTCAGAGCAATTGAAAGCCTGTTTGCGGCCCTTCGACATTTTGGCGCGCATGGGCGGCGACGAGTTCACGGCGCTGCTGGATCTGGAGTTCCCGGAGCAAGCGGCGAAGATTGCGGAGAAGCTCATCGAGCGGGTGTCGATCTGTCAGCAGATTGATGGCCTGGATATCGCGTTGGGCGCCAGCATCGGCATCGCCACTTACCCGGATTGCGGTTCAAATCTTGATGGCTTGCTGCGTGCATCGGACATCGCCATGTACGAAGCGAAACGTGCCGGCCGCCAGCAATACCGTTTCTACGACCACGACATGAACGGTCGGGCACGCTCGCGATTGATGCTCGAAGAAAGCGTGCGCGCCGCCATTGAGAACCGTGATTTCAACCTTGTGTATCAGCCGCAGGTGGCCATTGGCAGCGGGCAGATTCGTGGCTTTGAAGCGTTGCTGCGCTGGCAACACCCGAGTGTCGGCGATGTACCGCCGGGGCTGTTTTTGCCATTGCTGGAAGAGGCGCGGCTGATCAGTCGTCTGGGCAGCTGGATTTACCATCGCGGGGCTGGCCAGCGCAAAGCCTGGGAAACCTTGTTCGCCGAGGATCTGGTGTTGGGCGTCAGCTTGAGCAGCACTCAGTTCGGCATGCCCAATCTGGTCACTGAATTGCGCCAGGTGCTGGAGCGTCACGGTTTGCAGCCCCGTCATCTGGAAGTCGAAGTGACGGAAGAAGCGTTGATGCAAAACCCCGAAGAAACCCGCAAGACGTTGCGCCTGCTACGCAATCTCGGGGTGCGGGTGGCGCTGGATGATTTCGGTTCCGGGCCGTGCTCACTGGCGCATCTGCGCGACCTGGAGCTGGACACGCTCAAGCTTGATCGGCATCTGATCGCTCGATTGCCGGCGTCCGAACGGGATGCGGCGCTGGTACGCAATGTGATCGATCTGTGCAAGCAATACGGCATGCTGGTGATTGCCGAAGGGGTGGAAACCATTGCGCAATATGAGTGGCTGCAAGCCAATGGTTGCCAGTACGTGCAAGGTTTTCTGGTGGGGCGGCCGATGATGGCCGAAGACGCTGGCGACTTTGTGGAGCCGTTTGACTGGAGCGCGCTGACCGGCTGAATTCGCTACACTGGCGACCTTTTCCGTGATTGTGTTGCCGCCCCTGATGACCGCGTTGAAATACCTCCAGGCCTATCCCGCTGCTTTGCAAGACCAGGTGCGCCAGTTGATCGTCGAAGATCGGCTGGGCGACTACCTGAGCCAGCGCTACCCGGAAAAACACGCAGTGCAGAGTGACAAGGCGCTGTACACCTACGCGCTGGATCTCAAACAGGAATACCTGCGCAATGCGCCGGCCATCGACAAGGTGCTATTCGACAACCGCCTCGACCTGACCCACCGCGCACTCGGTTTGCACACGACGATCTCGCGGGTGCAGGGCGGCAAGCTCAAGTCCAAGAAAGAAATCCGCGTGGCCTCGTTGTTCAAGGAAGCGCCCTCCGAGTTTCTGAAAATGATCGTTGTGCATGAGCTGGCGCACTTTAAGGAATCGGATCACAACAAGGCGTTCTACAAGCTCTGCGAACACATGTTGCCGGGGTATCACCAGGTGGAGTTTGATCTGCGGGTGTACCTGACGTGGCGGGATATGCAGTAAAGGGAGTGACTGGATGGATGTAAGCAAAACCAAAAGCAGCTTCTATCGCCGGTTGTACGTGGCGTACCTGATCGATAGCGGGTTGGCGAGCAGTGTCCCGGCGCTTACCGAAGTGACCGGCATGCCCCGGCGCACGGCGCAGGATACGATTGCGGCGTTGGCGGACCTGGACATCATTTGCGAGTTCGAGCAGGAAGAGGGGGCGCGCAATCATGCGGGACGCTATCGGATTCGCGAGTGGGGGGCGATTGATCGGGGGTGGATCGAGCGCAATTTGCGGCAGATTAAAGCGGTGTTGGAATATCCCTGAGATTTTCAGTGTTGCGGCTGACGCTATCGCGGGCAAGCCCGCTCCCACAGGGATTTCACTGTACCTGTGGGAGCGGGCTTGCCCGCGATGGGGCCCTTAAAGGCGACGCATCCCGATATGCGGAATGTCATCCTCTAGAAACTCCTCACCCGCCACCACAAACCCGTATCGCCCGTAATACCCCTGCAAATGCGATTGCGCCGAGAGATAGATCGGCACCTCAGGCCAGCGTTTCCCTGCCTGCTTCAACGCCTGGGCCATCAACTCATGTCCCAGACCATTGCCACGGGCGCCAGGTGCAATGATCACCCGCCCGATCACCACGTCGCCGCCCTGTGTTTCTGGGTCGAGCAAGCGTAGATAGGCCACCAGCCGATCCCCGTCCCACGCCATCAAATGGCAGGTGTCACCTTGCAGATCCTGGCCATCGACATCCTGATAAGCACATTTCTGTTCAACGACGAACACTTCAGCGCGTAACTGCAGAATGGCGTACAGCTGCTCTTTCCCCAGATCGCTGTGGTGTTTGCAGACCCAATCGATTGTCATCTTCACTTTCCTTGAGCAACGTCGTTCCGATACTAAGCGTCCCGGCGATAGATGTCTTTATGGCGGAGAAATCTGTGACAAAGGCCAAAATGCCACCATTCATTTCGCGCGGCGTTGTCTTCTTTGTGTAATCTGCGATGAAGCGCTGTGCAGTGGCTCCAATGAGCTAATGTTGAGTACCTGGCTGGTCGGTACATGAGTCTTGGAGTTTTGGCTGAAAAACACGCCGGGCAACGCGCCCGCTAAGGATTTCTGGCATGCCGCGATTGCATCAAGCTTGTGCTTTGATCGTGCTGCTGTTGCTGACACAGAGCGCGGCAGCAGAAAAGCTGCGTCTGGTCGCGGACGCCTGGCCGCCGTTTACCGACGCCACGCTGGTCAATGGCGGCCTGGCCACGGACATCGTCAGCACCGCGCTGGCCCGGGCCGGTTACGCCAGTGATTTCGAACAAGTGCCTTGGGCGCGAGCGTTGCTCGGGGTGGGCGAGGGCCGGTACGACGTGCTGGTCAACGCCTGGTACACCGATGAACGCACCAAACTGGGCCAGTTCTCCGGCGAATACCTGATCAACCGCGTGCGCTTTCTCAAGCGCAAGGACGCGCCCATAGAGTTCAACAACCTGCAGCAACTGCACACCTATCCGATTGCGGTGGTGCGCGGGTATGCCTATTCATCGGAATTCGACGAAGACGTGTCGCTGCAGAAAGTCCCTGTGCATAACTTCGCCATGGCCGTGCGCATGGTCGCGGCGGATAGGGTCAAGTTGACGCTTGAAGATGAATACGTCGCCCGTTATTACCTGGCTCGGGAATCATCCAAGGTGCGCAATTCAGTGGAGTTCCTGCCCAAACCGCTGAGCGAGAACAGCCTGCACATATTGGTCAGCCTGAAGAATCCGCAGCATGAACAGATCGTCGCCAGTTTCGACCGTGAGATTGCGGAGATGAAGGCTGATGGGAGTTATGAGCGGTTGATGAAGCAGCATGGGATGTAGAGCCGAAGATTTGTGGTGCGGCTGATGGCCCCTTCGCGAGCAAGCCCGCTCCCACAAGGGAACGCATTCCAAATGTGGGAGCGGGCTTGCCCGCGAAGAGGCCCGCCCAGTCACCACAGATCTCAGGCTTCGCTGGTGTCCTTGATCAGATGCGCCGCCAACGTGCGCAACGGCCCCAACTGCCGGCAAATCAACGCCAGTTGCGTCTGCACCAGCCGCTGCCCTTCATCGATCTCATCCGGCATTTGCTCAAGCGTATTGGCCAGCGCCTCTTCCGCATCGCTTTGAATCGCAATCGGCTGTTTGCTTGCCAGCCCTTGGGCGATCTCGTCGATGCTGGCCGCCAGGCTCACGCCCGCGTCATCGATCAAATGCTCGCGAACATCCGCCGGTAACTGGGTTTCACGGTGCGCACCCAAGCCCGACAAGTAGCTGAGCAAGGTGTGCGACAACACCAGGAAACGAAACCCGACATCCGCTTCCTTACGGAAATGCCCCGGTTCCATGAGCATGTTGGCCAGCGTCGTCGACAGTGCCGCGTCAGCGTTGTGCGCGTTGCGTCGGGCCAGGCGATAGGCCAGGTCGTCGCTTTTGCCGGCGGCGTATTGCTGCATAATCTGGCGCAGGTAAATGCTGTTGCAGGTCAGAGTGTTGGCCAGCACTTTGTTCAGGCGTCGGCCCTGCCAGTCCGGCAGGAACAGGAACACCGCCAGCCCGGCGATCAGGCTGCCGAGCAAGGTATCGAAGAGTCGCGGCAGGAACAGCCCGTAGCCGTCGCCCACCTGGTTGAAGCAAAACAGCACCATCAGGGTGATCGCGGCGGTGGCCAGGGTGTAGCGGGTGGTGCGGTTGATAAAGAACACCACCCCGGCAGCAATCGCGAAGCACGACTGGACCAGCGGATTGGGGAACAGGTCGAACAGCGCCCACGCCACCGTCAGGCCGATCGCGGTGCCGATAATCCGCTGGCCAAGTTTGCGCCGAGTGGCGCCGTAGTTCGGCTGGCAGACGAAGAGCGTGGTGAGGATGATCCAGTAACCCTGCGACGGGTGAATCAAATGCACCATGCCGTAACCGATGCTCAGCGCCAGGGGCAGGCGCAGTGCATGACGGAACAGCAGAGAGGTCGGCGTCAGCTGCGTGCGCAAGCGAATCCACACATCCTTGAGGTTGCGCGGCGAGCGGTCGAGCAGGCTGCTGTCGGTGGCGTCGGCGAGGGCGTCGGGGTTGCTGGCGTCACTGAGCAAGCGGTCGAGAGTGCCGAGGTTGGCGGCCAAGGCCCGCAATGAACGCAGCAGACCGCGCCAGGCCGGATTGCTCTGGATGCGCAGGTGCTCGATGGAAGCGTGCAGGTCGCTTAACGCTTCGGCGAAGCTGGCGTCGTAGATGAATGGCTGGCGCATCTGGATCGATTCCGCCAGCGCCCGGCAGGCTTTGCCTTGCTGGCGCAGCAGGCGCTGACAGCGGAACAGCACGTCGCTGTGGAAGAACGCCTCGGCCAGCGCGTTGTAAGGGTAGTGCGAAGAGCTGGCGCGCTCGTGGATGTCCTGGGCGAGGAAATACAGCTTGAGGTATCGGCTGACCTTCGAGCCCGGCCGACCATTGCCGACCCGGTGCAGGATGATTTCCTTGGCCGCATTGAGTGCTGCCACCACGCGTCCGTTTTGCTGGGCCAGTTCCAGACGGCGCGCTTCCACGTCCATCTGCCGGATCGGCTCGAACAGCGACGCTTTGAGTTTCAGGTAATAACCCAACTCACGGAACAAGCGCGCCAGGCTCTGCTGCACCGGCTGGTTGGAAAACATCGCCTGCCACAGCACCGAGAGCAAGCCGTACCAGGCCGCACCGGCCACCAGCAGCACCGGTTCGTGCCAGAAATCGGTGACCGCGCCGCCGCGCTGGTCGACGCCGATCATGGTGTACACCGACAGAATCAACGTCGCCGAGGCAATCGCGCCATAGCGCTCGCCGAGGGCGCCGAGCATGGTCAGACAGAAAGCGGCGAGGGCGAAGGCGATGATGAAAAAGACGGGATAAGGGAACAGCAATTCGACCGACAGCGCGGCGACCAGAAAACACACCAGCGTCACGGCCAGCGCGTTGAGGCGGCCCTGCCAACTGTCGTCGGTCTCGGCCAGGGCGCTGGCGATGATCCCCAGGAACAACGGGATCAACAGCCCCATTTCATCCTGATACCAACAGACGGCCATGCTGCCGGTCAGGGCGATGAACACCCGCACGCTGTAGCTGAATTTATCCAGCGCCCAGAGACGGCGCAGAGACTGACGAAATGAGGTCGATGACATGAAGTGCGAAGGCCTTCCGAGGCAATGCCGCTAAATTGAGCCAGTAATGACGCCGACGCAATGGCGCCGATCACATCTGACAGCAAAATCTGTTCCTTTAAATATCAACGCATAACAAATGTGGGAGCGGGCTTGCTCGCGAAAGCGGTGTGTCAGTCAATATCTATGGCGACTGACAGATTGCATTCGCGAGCAAGCCCGCTCCCACATTTGATTTGTGTACACCCGTTAATCAAACAAATTGCGCAGCGGCGTATCCGGAGGCCCAGGCCCACTGGAAGTTGAAGCCACCCAGGTGCCCGGTGACATCGAGGACTTCGCCGATGAAGTACAGGCCAGGGCTTTTCAGCGATTCCATAGTCTTGGACGACACTTCATGAGTATCAACGCCACCCAGCGTCACTTCGGCAGTGCGGTAGCCTTCAGTCCCGGCAGGAACCACTTTCCAGCTCGCCAGTTTTTCGGTGATGTCGGCGATTTCGGCGTGGGTGTACTGCTTCATCGGCTTGGAAACGAACCAGTTGTCCGCCAGCAGGTTGGCCATCTTCTTGGTGAAGATTTCACCGAGCAGGGTTTTCAACTCGCTGTTCGGGCGTTCTGCTTGCTGTTGTTGCAGCCAGGTCGGCACGTCGTGGTCTGGCATCAGGTTGATCTCAACCGTATCGCCGGATTCCCAGAACGAGGAAATTTGCAAAATCGCCGGACCGCTGAGGCCGCGGTGGGTGAACAGGATGTTCTCGCGAAAGCTCTGATCGTTGCAGCTCACCAGGCAATCCACCGAGGTGCCGGACAGCTCGGTGCACAGTTCCTTGAGCTGATCGGTGATGGTGAACGGCACCAGGCCGGCGCGGGTTGGCAGCAAGTCGTGGCCGAATTGCTTGGCCACTTGATAACCGAAACCGGTGGCGCCCAGCGTCGGAATCGACAGACCTCCGGTGGCGATCACCAAGGATTCACAGGTGATCTGGCCCAGCGTGGTGTCCAGCAAATAACCGCTTTCGAGCTTCTCGATGGTCTGGATCGACGTGTCCAGGTGCAGGCTGACGCCAACCTGATCGCACTCGTTGAGCAGCATCTCGAGGATGTCGCTGGATTTGTTATCGCAGAACAGCTGGCCGAGTTTCTTCTCGTGGTACGGCACGCCGTGCTTGGCGACCATGCCGATGAAATCCCACTGGGTGTAGCGCGCCAGTGCGGATTTGCAGAAGTGTTCGTTCTGCGAGAGGAAATTGCCAGGTTCGGTGTACATGTTGGTGAAATTGCAGCGGCCACCGCCCGACATCAGGATTTTCTTGCCGGCCTTGTTCGCATGGTCGAGCAACATCACCTTGCGCCCACGCCCGGCGGCGGTCAGCGCACACATCAACCCTGCGGCGCCAGCGCCAATGATCACGACTTCGGTAGAGCGCAAAACGATGTCCTCATACAAGAGCTGATCTGGAATGCAATCAAATGTGGGAGCTGGCCTGCCAGCGATGGCATCGACTCGGTTTACCAGTCAGACCGAGTCGATGCCATCGCTGGCAGGCCAGCTCCCACAGGGGGCGCGGCGTTCTTAGAGGATGCGAACGCGCAGCGAACGGCCTTTGATTTTGCCGTCGTTCAGGCGCTGCAAGGCTTGCTTGGCGATCCCGCGTTCCACGGCCACATAGGCCTGGAAGTCAAAAATCGCGATCTTGCCGACCTGAGCGCCCGGAATACCGGCATCGCCCGTCAGTGCGCCAAGAATGTCGCCCGGACGAACCTTGTCTTTACGGCCAGCGCCAATGACCAGCGTGCTCATCACCGGCAGCAGCGGTGCGCCGCCCTGGGATTTGAGGTTGTCCAGCTGATCCCAGCTCAACGGCGACTTCTGCAGTTGCTCGATGGCCTGGGCGCGGTGCGCTTCGGACGGTGCGACCAGGCTGATCGCGATGCCTTTCTCGCCAGCGCGACCGGTACGGCCGACACGGTGAATGTGGATTTCCGAGTCACGGGCCAGTTCGACGTTGATCACCATGTCCAGCGCATCGATGTCCAGACCGCGAGCGGCGACGTCGGTGGCGACCAGTACCGAAGTACTGCGGTTGGCGAACATGGCCAGCACCTGGTCACGGTCACGCTGTTCCAGATCGCCGTGCAGGCCGACGGCGGAGATGCCTTTGGAGGTCAGGTGATCGACGGTTTCCTGAACCTGCTGCTTGGTGAAGCAGAAGGCGACACAGGACGCGGGACGATGATGCGCGAGGACTTTGACCACGGCGTCCATGCGCTCTTCCGGGGAAATCTCGTAGAAACGCTGCTCGATCTGCGTGTCGTCGTGGAGCGCCTCGGCCTTCACGACCTGCGGGTTACGCATGAACTTCGCCGCCAATTGCTTGATGCCCGTCGGGTAGGTGGCGGAGAACAGCAGAGTCTGACGACGTTCAGGGCTCTGGGCGATGATTTCTTCGATGGAATCGTAGAAGCCCATGTCGAGCATGCGGTCGGCTTCGTCGAGGATCAGGGTATTGAGGCCATGGAGAATCAACGAGCCCTTGCGCAGGTGCTGCTGAATGCGGCCCGGGGTGCCGACGATGATGTGCGCGCCGTGCTCCAAAGAGCCGATCTGCGGGCCGAAAGCCACGCCGCCGCACAGGGTCAGGACCTTGATGTTGTCTTCGGCGCGGGCCAGACGACGGATTTCCTTGGCGACCTGGTCGGCCAGTTCGCGAGTCGGGCAAATGACCAGCGCCTGGCAACCGAAGAAGCGCGGATTGATCGGGTTCAGCAGGCCGATACCGAAGGCGGCGGTCTTGCCGCTGCCGGTCTTGGCCTGGGCGATCAGGTCCATCCCCTTGAGGATCACCGGCAAGCTTTGCGCCTGGATCGGCGTCATCTGGGCATAACCGAGGGAGTCGAGGTTAGCCAGCATGGCGGCGGACAGCGGCAAAGTATTAAAAGCGGTGGCGATGGTGGTCACGGGACTGGCCTGCAAAACAAAATGTCGCGCAGTGTATCAGTCCCCGGTCACTTACCTCGAATGTTCTGGACGAACGCAAACCTTGTGGCGAGTGGATTTATCCCCGTTGGGGTGCGTAGCGCCCCTTTGATCTGCCTCCTCGGTGGGCCAGACTGACTGCATCAACCTTCTCAGGATTGCTGCGCAATCCAACGGGGATAAATCCCCTCGCCACAGATAAATCATTCACCACGAGTATCCGGTTCAGTGTTCGATGTGCTCTTCCGGACGTTTGACGCGCCGTCCGTCTTCCTTTGAGAGCTGGGAGAAGATCGTCGCGGCCAGCATCGCCATGATCCCGACCGTTACAAAGGTCAGCTGGAACGCACCCAGCACCGTGTCCACACCGTCGTTACCGATCTCTGCGGTAAAGCCGCCGAGCAAGGCGCCGGCACAGGCAACACCGAGGCTCAGGGATAATTGCGCGACCACCGACAGCAGGCTGTTGCCGCTGCTGGCGCTGGCGTCGTCGAGGTCGATCAGGGTTACGGTGTTCATGGCGGTGAACTGCAAGGAGTTGATCGCCCCCAGAATCGACAGCATCACCAATAGCAGCCAGTACGGCGTCTGCTCGCTGACCAGGCCCATGCTCGCCAGCATCAGCCCCAGCGCCAGGGTGTTGCCGGTGAGCACAATGCGATAGCCCAGACGCTCGATCAGCGGCCGCGCCACCGACTTGGCGACCATCGCCGCAGCGGCCAGCGGCAACATGCTCATCCCGGCCTGGGACGGCGAATAACCCAGCGCCACTTGCAGCAGCAACGGCACAAGGAACGGCAAGGCGCCGCTGCCCAAACGGGCGAACAGATTGCCGAGGATGCCCACGGCAAACGTCCGGGTCTTGAACAGCGACGGCGCGAACAGCGGATTATCGATGTGCCCGGCGCGCAGCCAATACGCCGCCAGACACGCCATGCCGCCGAACAGCAGCAACATCACGCGCAGGTGCGGCAGGTGCAGTTCGCCGAGGCCTTCCATGGCGATGGTGATCAGCACCATCGCTGCGCCAAACAGCAAGAAGCCGAGGCTGTCGAAGCGGGTGCGTTCGCTGCCACGCAGGTCGGGGATGAACCTCCATACGGCGTAGCAACCGACGGCGCCCACCGGCAAGTTGATCAGGAAGATCCAGTGCCAGGTCAGGTATTCGACCATCCAGCCGCCCATGGTCGGGCCGATCAACGGGCCGAGCAGGCCGGGAATGGTGATGAAGCCCATGATCCGCACCAGTTCCGAGCGCGGGTAGGCGCGCAGTACCACCAATCGGCCGACCGGCAGCATCAGCGCACCGCCCAGGCCCTGGATCACCCGGGCGCCGATCAGCATGCTCAGGGTGCTCGACAACGCACAGAGTAGCGAGCCGAGGCTGAACAGCAGAATCGCGCCGAAGAAGATTTTCTTGGTGCCGAAGCGGTCGGCGATCCAGCCCGAGGCGGGGATTAGCAGTGCGACGGTGAGCATGTAGGCAATGATCACGCCCTGCATGCGCAGCGGATCTTCGGCCAGGTCGCGGGCCATGGCGGGCAGGGCGGTGTTGAGGATGGTCCCGTCGAGGGATTGCATGAAGAAAGCGATGGCGACGACCCACGGCACCCAGCGGGCGGTGACAGCGTCGAGAGGCAGGCGGTTGGGCATGGGACCTCTTCGTCAGGTAGTGCTCGGGCCCTGTGTCGAGGGGGCTTGCCCCCGTTCGGCTGCGAAGCAGTCGTAGTTCCGGCAAATGCGGTATGTCTGATGAAGCGCGTTTGCTGGTTTTGGGGCCGCTGCGCAGCCCAACGGGGGCAAGCCTCCTCGCCACAGGTTTTGTGTTTACAGGGTCAAGGTCAGTTTGCTGACGAGCGCGCCCGGCAACAACGCTGAAGCTGTGGCCCGCTGGCTGTAGGTGCTGGCCGACAACATCAGCTCACGTTCTTCGGTCAACGCTTCCAGCTGCGAACCGAGCAAGCTGTAGGCACTGTCATCAAAGCGCATGGTGCTCACCGGCGCCTGGATCTCGCCGTTCTCGACCCAGAAGGTCGCAAACCGCGTCATGCCAGTCAGGCGTGCCGCCGGTTGATCCGAGTAGTTCAGGTACCAGAGGTTGCTGATGTACAAACCGGTGCCCAGTTGCTTGAGAATCTCTGCGTCAGGCAACGTGCCGGCTGCCATGTTCACCGCACTCGGCATTTCACCACCGCTGGCGCCGTTGGCGGTCAGGCCGTACTCGGCGGCGCTGCGTGAACTGACCATCTGCGCGCCGGCCTTGCCTTCGACGATCAAGCCGAGATCGCTGCGCGGATAACCTTCGCCGGAGAACGCCGGGCTCAAGGAACCGCTGACCTTTTCATCGACCGACACTAATGGACTGAATGAACTGTCGCCCGCATACAGCTTCTGCAACGGACTGTGTTTGCTGGCAATCGACTGCGCCGAGAAACCACCCCAGCCCAGCATGTCCATGATTTCCCCCAGGGCGGCCGGCGCCAGATAGGCGCGGTACTGACCCGGCGCCAGGGTGCGTTGCGGTTTGCCCAGGAATTCCAACTGCTCGCGCGCCTGCGCAAATCGCCTGGCAAATCCTTCGCTGCTCCAGTCGTGCCCGGCGTAGCTGGCTTTCACCGCTTGGCCGTTGTCGTGGAACAGACTGAAATCGAAGTTGAAGCTGTTGGCCTGATGCCAGCCGAAGGCCCCCGAAGAACTGGCGAAACCACGACTGATCGGCCCGGCAGCGTAGAAACCCACCAGATCCAGACCCTCGGCGGCTTGGGTGATTTCGGCCACCACTTGCTCGGTGTCCGGCAGCGGATGCGTTTGCACGTTCTTGCTCTGCCAACCATTGTTGTTGAGCATCAGGTAGGGATCCTGCGGCAGCAGCGGCAAGGTTTCGCGCAATTGTTGCAGACCTTCGGCCAGCCGCTGAAGGTCGACTTCCTGATCACCGGCCAGGGTGATGTTGAGGTCGGCATGCCGGCCTTCGTTAATCAATTTGAAACCGACGCTCGCTTGCTGCACCTGACCGGCCTGACGCACCTTGCCGTGATTGAAGCGCACGAAGGCCGAGGACTCGGCGGCGTAGCTGAGGGTGAATTGCTCCGGCTCGCGAATCGCATCGCGCAGCCAATTGACCAAGGCTTTGAACGACTCGGCCTGAGTGTTTGACGTACTCATCAGGCGTCTCCCCCAAATACATCTACGTTGCTGAACACGCAGGCCGGCGAGGCATGGCCGACGCGAATTACCTGATTCGGTTCGCCCTTGCCGCAGTTCGGCGTGCCCAGGACCTTGAAGGTGCTGGCGTCGCCGACGGCGCTGAGGCTCTTCCAGAAGTGCGCGGAAATCGCCCGGTAATTCGGGTTCTTCACCACGCCTTTGAGCTCGCCGTTTTCGATCAACTGCGCCCATTCGCAACCGAACTGGAACTTGTTGCGCGCATCGTCGATGGACCAAGAACGGTTGGTCGACATCATAATGCCGTGCTCGATGTTGCCGATCAGTTGTTCCAGCGGCTGATCGCCGGGCTCGATGTTCAGGTTGGCCATGCGGTCGATCGGCGGACGGTTCCAGCCACAGGCGCGGCTGTTGGCGACGCCGTCCATGCCGGCACGGAATTGCGACAGCGCACCGCCCAATGGACGCAGCAACAGGCCTTCTTTGATCAGGAATTGCTTGCTCGCGGCCGTGCCGTCGTCGTCATGGCCGTAGCTGGCGAGTTGCTCGGGAATATCGGGATCGAAGGTTACGTTCAGCAGTTTCGAGCCGTATTGCAGATGACCGAAGTCTTCTGCATTGACGAAACTGGTGCCGGCGTAATTGCGTTCATCGCCGAGGATGCGATCCAGTTCCAGCGGGTGACCTATGGATTCGTGGATCTGCAGCATCATCTGGTCGGGCATTAACAGCAAATCGCGCGGGCCTTGCGGAGTGTTGGGCGCCAGCAGTAATTGCAGCGCCTGATCGGCGACTTTTGGGCCGGCACCGACGAGGCCGCAGCGGCTGATGACATCGGCACTGCCTTGCTGGCCAAAGTTCTCGCGACCCAGGCTGCGGGTCTGGCTGTCGCTGCCGTCGTAGGCGGTGACATCGAGGCCCGGGTAGACGAAACGTTGGGCCTGACGCAGTTCCGCGCCGGCGCTGTTGAGGTAGATCTGCTCGACGTGGGTGATGCCGATGCTCACCTGCCAGTTCACCAGACGCTCGTCCTTGGGCACGGACGCGGATTCGGCGCCGAGCAGTTGGTAGCAATCGCTCAGGGACGGGAAGGGCTGGTCGAGGTTCGGCGAAAAGTAGTCGGCGCGGTCGCTGGAGACGGCTTGCTCGCGCAGGTCGAGCAGGGCGTGGGGCTTGAGTCGGCGGGCTTGTTGCTCGGCTCGTTCCAGCGCGGCTTGCAGGCCTTGTTGCGACAGATCGTTGGTCGCGGCGTAGGCTTCGACGCCGTTGACGCGCACGGTCAGCATCGCGCCTTCGTCACGGCTCAGGCTTGGAGGTTCGGCGACATTCTTGCGCACCGACAGGTACTGGCCGGACTCGCGCACATAACGCAGCGAAAAGAATTCAGCGCCCGTGCGCAAGGCAGCGAAGCGCTGCTTGAGCTGGGGGTGGAAATCGAACATTCAGGAACCTCCTTGGTCTGGAGTGGCGGTGCAGCGGTGTTGCGAAGGGGGGGTGAAACGTTTGCGTGGCGCTAGATTAGGCCTGGGCGGGGGGTAGGATCAAGGGCGGTGCGATGTAGGAAGGGATAACCGGGAAATGTGGGGCGTTTGGTCAGGCCCCATCGCGAGCAGGCTCGCTCCCACAGTTGATCTTGGGTGTTCACAGAATCTGTGTTCACAGAAGATCCCTTGTGGGAGCGAGCCTGCTCGCGATTGGCCGTGACGCGGTGTAACGGTCTTACTGGGCAGTCAGGCTCACATCCCGCAGCGGCTTGCCACGCACCGGCGCATCGCCGGCAACGAAGTAATCAGCCTTGCTGCGCGGCAATGGCTGGCGACCACGGATCTTGTCGGCGATTTTCTCGGCGATCATGATCGTTGGCGCATTCAGGTTGCCGGTGGTGATGATCGGCATGATCGAGGCATCGACCACACGCAGGGCTTGCAGGCCATGCACACGACCTTCGCCATCGACCACGGCCATGTCGTCGGTGCCCATCTTGCACGAGCAGGACGGATGGAACGCGGTTTCGGCGTGTTCGCGGATGAACTTGTCGAGCTGCTCATCGGTTTGCACGTTGATGCCCGGGCTGATTTCGCGGCCACGGAAAGCGTCCAGTGCAGGCTGTTGCATGATTTCACGGGTCAGGCGGATGCCGTCGCGGAATTCCTGCCAGTCCTGCTCGGTGGCCATGTAGTTGAACAGGATGCTTGGGTACTCGCGCGGATCCTTGGACTTGGCCTGGATGCGACCACGGCTCGGCGAACGCATGGAACCCATGTGTGCCTGGAAACCGTGCTCTTTCACGCCGTTGCTGCCGTTGTAGTTAATGGCAACTGGCAGGAAGTGGTACTGAATGTTCGGCCAATCGAATTCTTCGCGGGTACGGATGAAACCGCCGGCTTCGAACTGGTTGCTGGCGCCGATGCCGGTGCCGTTGAACAGCCATTCGGCACCGATGGCCGGCTGGTTGTACCAGAGCAGCGACGGGTACAGCGAGACCGGTTGGGTGCAGGCGTATTGCAGGTACAGCTCGAGGTGATCCTGCAGGTTTTCGCCGACGCCTGGCAGGTCATGGACCACCGGGATGTCGAGCTTGTTCAGCAGTTCGGCCGGGCCGACGCCGGAGCGTTGCAGAATCTGCGGCGAAGCGATGGCGCCGGAGCACAGCAGTACTTCTTTGCGGGCACGGGCTTCAACGCGCTCTTCAGCGGCGCCGATCAGGTAACGCACGCCAACGGCACGCTTGCCTTCGAACAGGATCTTGTCGGTCAACGCGTGGGTGACGATGGTCAGGGTCGAACGCTTCTTGGCGACGTCCAGGTAACCGCGAGCGGTGCTGGCGCGACGGCCGTTCGGCGTCACGGTACGGTCCATCGGGCCGAAGCCTTCTTGCTGGTAACCGTTCAAGTCTTCAGTGCGCGGGTAACCGGCTTGCACGCCTGCTTCAACCATCGCGTGGAACAACGGGTTGTTGCCGGCCTTCGGCGTGGTCACGCTGACCGGACCGTCGCCACCGTGGTAGTCGTTCGGGCCGATGTCGCGGGTTTCAGCCTTGCGGAAATACGGCAGGCAGTTCAAGTAATCCCAGTCTTCCAGACCTGGAAGCTTGGCCCAGTTGTCGTAGTCCATCGCGTTGCCACGGATGTAGCACATGCCGTTGATCAGCGAAGAACCGCCGAGGCCCTTGCCGCGACCGCATTCCATCCGGCGACCGTCCATGTGTGGCTCTGGATCGGTTTCGTAGGCCCAGTTGTACCGACGGCCTTGCAGCGGGAACGCCAGGGCGGCCGGCATTTGCGTACGGAAGTCCAGACGGTAGTCCGGGCCGCCTGCTTCGAGCAGCAGGACGGTGACGCCTTCGTCTTCAGTCAGACGGGTCGCCAGGGTGTTACCGGCCGAGCCGGCACCGATGATGATGTAATCGAATTCTTGGGACATTGAATGCACCCTCTTTGAAGTTGGTCAGGTCGCAGATCGCCTTGACGCCGCGCAACCTGTGGTGAGGGGATTTATCCCCGTCCGGCTGCGCAGCAGTCGTAAACTCAGCGACTGGTTCTATCTGAAGAGTCGCGGTGTCTGGATAGGGGCCGCTGCGCGGCACAACGGGGATAAATCCCCTCGCCACAATGGCGTTCGCTCCAGACTTCGCGCAGATCAGAAAACCGAGGCGTAATCGCCCAGTTCGACCTGTACCGATTTGATGCGTGTGAAGTTGTTCAGCGAGCTGATGCCGTTCTCACGGCCCACGCCTGACTGCTTGTAGCCGCCGACCGGCATCTTGGCGTCGGACTCGCCCCAGGCGTTGATCCAGCAGATACCGGCTTCCAGTTGATGAATCACGCGGTGAGCGCGGTTCAGGTCCTTGGTGACGATACCGGCAGCCAGGCCGAAGTCGGTGTCGTTGGCACGACGGATCACTTCTTCTTCGGTGTCGTAAGTCAGGATCGCCATCACCGGGCCGAAGATTTCTTCGCGAACGATGGTCATCTCGTCGGTGCAGTCGGTGAACACGGTCGGTGCCACGAACGCGCCTTTGGCGAATTCGCCTTCGGTCAGACGACCGCCGCCGCACAGCACGCGAGCGCCTTCTTCCTTACCTTTGGCGATGTAACCCAGCACGCTTTCCATGTGGGCGAAGCTGACCAGCGGGCCGAAGTTGGTGTTTTCGTCTTCCGGGTTGCCGATGCGGATACGGGCAACGCGCTCGGCGATTTTGGCTTCGAAAGCGGCTTTCAGGTGAGTCGGTACGAACACGCGAGTGCCGTTGGTGCAGACCTGGCCGGAGCTATAGAAGTTGGCCATCATCGCGGTGTCGGCGGCGCGATCGAGGTCGGCGTCGTCGAAGATGATCAGCGGGGATTTGCCGCCCAGTTCCATGGTCACGTCTTTCAGCGACGAAGCGGAAGCGCTGGCCATGACCTTCTTGCCGGTGTCGGTACCGCCGGTGAAGGAGATTTTTTCGATGCGCGGGTGCTCGGTCAACCAGGTGCCGACTTCACGGCCGCTGCCGGTCAGGACGTTGAACACGCCGGCTGGCAGGCCTGCTTCGGTGTAGATCTCGGCCAGTTTCAGCGTGGTCAGGGAAGTGACTTCGCTTGGCTTGAAGATCATCGCGTTACCGGCTGCCAAGGCAGGAGCGGATTTCCACAGGGCGATCTGGATCGGGTAGTTCCACGCGCCGATACCGGCCACGACGCCCAGCGGCTCGCGACGGGTGTAGACGAACGACGTGGTACGCAGCGGGATCTGCTCGCCTTCGATGGCGGGCACCAGGCCTGCGTAGTATTCCAGCACGTCAGCACCGGTGACGATGTCGACATACTTGGTTTCGGAGAACGACTTGCCGGTGTCCAGGGTTTCCAGGGCTGCCAGTTCATCGTTGCGCTCGCGCAGGATGTCCACGGCACGACGCAGGATGCGCGAACGCTCCATGGCGGTCATCGCGGCCCAGATTTTCTGGCCCTTTTCGGCGCTGACCACAGCGCGTTCGACGTCTTCTTTGGTCGCACGCTGTACTTTTGCGAGGACTTCTCCGTTAGCCGGGTTGATGGCTTCGAAAGTGGCGTCGCTGCTGGCGTCGCTGTAGCCGCCATCGATGTAGAGTTTTTGCAGTTCGAAACGGGCCATAAAGTCCTCGCAAGTGCATAAGTGGTTGGCGTTGACCACTGCGGTGAAGCCATATAGGTGTGGCAACACCGATCAGTAGCAGTTCAGGGGTTGAGCGGTTATGTGTGCTCTAACTCACCTGCTTGGCCAGTTGGAAATCCATGTATTCGTAAGCGATCTGGTGCGCTTGCTCAGTGTCGAAAGCATCTCCCGACAGGGCTCCGCGCAACCACAAACCGTCGATGAGGGCTGCCAGGCCTCGTGCTGCGCTGCGTGCATCATCCAGCGGCAGTACACGGCGGAACTGGCAGCACAGGTTGGAATACAGGCGGTGATCGTTGATCCGCTGCAACCTGTGCAAAGACGGGTGGTGCATGCTGGTGGCCCAGAAGGCCAGCCAGGTTTTCATTGCCGGGCCATTGACCTGGCTGGCGTCGAAGTTGCCTTCGATGATCACCTGGAGGTGCGCCCGCGGGCTGCTGTCCTCCAGCGCCTGACGGCGCGCGGTGACGTTCTCGCTGAGGACACTCATCAGATACTGCGCTGTGGCAGCAATCAGGCCGTTCTTGTCCTGAAAATAGTGACTGATGATGCCATTCGAGACACCGGCCAAACGGGCGATCAGCGCAATGCTGGCGTCCCCCATTCCGACCTGATCGACCGCCTGCAATGTGGCTTCGATCAACTGCTGGCGGCGGATGGGTTGCATACCGACCTTGGGCATCTTGCACATCTCCTTAGGCCTTCCGGTGGACGTCAAACGTCTATCGGATTGAAGGCCAGTCTATTTTGTTTTGATTGAACGTTCAATCAACAAAGAATAAGATCTGCGACAAATCGTCGCTGCCTACAGGTTTTTCCTACGTGTAGTGGGCGGAAAAACGACATCCGAAAACGCTCGAAACCCACGCGCACTGGCGCTCCCGGGCTTCGGGCTTTTTTCGGGGTCTCTTTATATCACCCGTCGGTCGGCTGCCAACTAACCGATTAGTCGGGTAACGCGTTGCCTTGTGTTCTTCTCTCGCACTGCCTGGAGCATCTGTGCCATGAGTTCTGCCTCTCTTATAAAGACCCCACCCCAGAAGGTGACGGTCAACGGTTGGGTGTTCTACACCTCTACCGCGTTGATTCTGTTGTTGACCGCCATTCTGATCATCGCCCCGCAAGAGGCCGGCAGATTGCTCGGTATCGCCCAGGCCTGGTTGTCCCGCAGCTTCGGCTGGTACTACATGGTAGTGATCGCTGCCTATCTGGTATTCGTCGTCGGCCTGGCGTTTTCGTCCTACGGCAAACTCAAGCTGGGCAGCAAGGACGACACCCCGGACTTCAGCTACGGCGCCTGGGCGGGGATGCTGTTCTCGTCGGGTATCGGCATTTCGCTGCTGTACTTCGGTGCTTCCGAGCCGCTGGACCACTACTTCAATCCGCCGGAAGGCGTGGCCGGCAGCAATATGGCCGCCCGTCAGGCTGTACAGCTGACGTTCCTGCATTGGGGCCTGCATGGCTGGGCGATCTACGCCTTGGTCGGCCTGGCGGTGGCGTATTTTGCCTACCGTCATAACCAGCCGTTGGCGTTGCGTTCGGCGCTGTATCCGCTGGTGGGCGAGCGCTGGGTCAAAGGCGCGGCCGGTCACGCGGTGGACGGTTTCGGCATGTTCGTGACCCTGCTGGGTCTGGTGACGAACCTGGGGATTGGATCGCTGCAAGTGTCGTCGGGCCTTGAAAACCTGTTCGGCATGGAACACAACAACACCAACCTGCTGATCGTGATCATTGTGATGAGCACCGTGGCGACCATCGCCGCCGTGTCCGGCGTGGAAAACGGCATTCGTCGTCTGTCCAACCTGAACATCGTGCTGTTCAGCGGCCTGCTGATTTTCGTGCTGCTGTTCGGCCCGACGTTGCACCTGCTCAACGGCTTCGTGCAGAACATCGGTGACTACCTCAACGGTATCGTACTGAAAACCTTCGACCTCTATGTGTACGAAGGCAGTGGCGAGAAGAGCGAGCGCTGGATGGGCCTGTGGACCTTGTTCTACTGGGCCTGGTGGATTTCCTGGGCCCCATTCGTCGGCATGTTTATCGCGCGTATTTCCCGTGGTCGCACGGTGCGCGAACTGGTGGCCGGCGTGCTGCTGATCCCGCTGGGTTTCACTCTGGCGTGGCTGTCGATCTTCGGTAACTCGGCCCTGGACCTGGTGATGAACCATGGGGCGGTGGAGCTCGGGAAGACGGCGCTGGAACAGCCGTCGATGGCGATTTATCAGCTGCTTGAGCATTACCCGGCGTCGAAGATTGTGATCGGCGTGTCGATCTTCGTCGGTTTCGTGCTGTTCCTGACCCCGGCGGATTCTGGCGCGGTGATGATGGCCAACCTTTCCTGCAAGGGCGGCAATGTTGACGAAGACGCCCCGCTCTGGCTGCGGATCTTTTGGTCGGCGGTGATTACGCTGGTGACCATCGGCCTGCTGTTCGCCGGTAACTTCGAAGCCATGCAAACCATGGTGGTGCTGGCCGGTCTGCCGTTCTCGGTGGTGCTGGTGTTCTTCATGTTCGGCTTGCACAAGGCCATGCGCCAGGACGTGCAGATCGAACAGGAGCAAGCGGAACTCGCAGCGCGCGGTCGTCGTGGTTTCAGCGAGCGTCTGACGCAGCTGGACCTGCAACCGAACCAGTCGATCGTTCAGCGCTTCATGGACAAGCAAGTCAGCCCGGCGCTGGAAGAGGCGGCGGTGCAATTGCGCGGTCAAGGCCTGGAAGTGCAAACGTTGCTGGGTAAATCCAAGCGTTGCATGGGTGTGCGCATCGAGATGGAAGAGGGCAACCCTTTTGTCTACGAAGTGAGCCTGGATGGCTATCTGGCGGCGGCGAGCGATACGGTCTCGGCTGAAAGCGCTGATGAACCGCGTGCGCGCTACTACCGCGCCGAGGTTTACCTGCACAACGGCAGCCAGGATTACGACTTGATGGGCTTCACTCAGGATCAGATCACCCGTGACGTGCTCGATCAGTTTGAAAGCCATCGGCAGCTCCTTGGTCGGGTCTATAGCTAAGTAATCAAGGACGCGGTGTTTCGCTCTGAAGCACCGCGTCGGCTTCATCGCCAGCAGGCTGGCTCCCACAAGAGAATGCATTCCAATGTGGGAGCCAGCCTGCTGGCGATGGGGGTTGCAACTGCAACGCTGCATCACCCGATATCCCATAAACAAAAACGCCGCGATCCTCTCGCGGCGTTTTTGTGTCTGCTGCCTTACCCCAGGTTCTTGCCGAGCAGCGCGTGGTACAGCTCGCTGTCGCCCAGAATTCCCACAACCTTGTTGTTGTCGTGCAGCACCAGCTTGTTGCCCGTCTGATAACGAATCTGCAGCGCATCGCGCATGCCGATGTTGGAGTCCACCAGCGTTGGCCGACGTCCCAGGCCTTCAACCGCTTGCCCTGGAATCCAGTTCTGCAGGTCCAGGCTCGCGCCGTTCTGGCGGGCGCCCTTGATGGTGTTGCCTTCGGCCAGGTCCAGCCACGAATCGCCGCCCGGATCGAGACACACCGAACCGTTGATGCGTTTGCAGTTGTCCAGGGTGCGCATCAGGCTGCGACCGCACAGAACGTTCAGCGGGTTGGTGTGCGCGACGAAGGTCCGCACGTAGTCGTCTGCCGGGTTCAGCACGATTTCTTCAGGCTTGCTGTACTGCACGATCCGGCCGTCTTTCATGATCGCGATACGGCTGCCGAGCTTCAGGGCTTCATCGAGGTCGTGGCTTACGAACACGATGGTTTTGTTCAACTTGCTTTGCAGTTCCAGCAGTTCGTCTTGCAGGCCTTGGCGGATCAGCGGGTCGAGTGCCGAGAACGGTTCGTCCATCAGCAGAATGTCGGCGTCCATCGCCAGTGCACGGGCCAGGCCCACGCGTTGCTGCATACCGCCGGAGAGTTCGTCAGGCTTCTTGTTGCGCCACTGGGTCAGGCCCACCAGCTCAAGCTTGTCGTCCACCAGCTTGCGCCGTTCCTTTTCCGGGCGACCCTGCATTTCCAGACCGAAACTGATGTTCTCGCGCACCGTCAGCCAAGGCATCAGGGCGAATTTCTGGAACACCATCGCAATGCGCTTGGTGCGCATCATTTTCAGCTCTGCCGGGGTGCAGGACGCGATATCGATCTGCCTGCCTTCGTGCTCGACGAACAGCTTGCCGCGGCTGACGGTGTTGAGGCCGTTGATGCAGCGAAGCAGGCTGGATTTACCGGAGCCGGACAACCCCATCAATACGCAGATTTCACCTTTTTCGACGTCCAGGCTGGCTTTTTCAACGCCCACAATCTGCCCGGTCTTTTTCAGGATCTGGTCGCGGGTCATGCCCTGGTCGAGAAGCTTGAGCGCCTCGCGCGGGTCTTTGGAAAAGATTACGTCGACGTCTTCGAAGCGAATAATGCTCATGCGTCACCCCCTACTTTAGCGTCGGGTTGTTTGCAGATACGGTCGAGCATGATCGCCAGCAATACGATCGCCAGGCCGGCTTCGAAGCCCAGGGCGATATCAGCAGTGTTCAGTGCGTTGACCACGGGTTTGCCCAGGCCGTCGGCGCCCACCAGTGCCGCGATCACCACCATCGACAGCGACAGCATGATGCACTGGGTGATGCCGGCCGCGATGCTTGGCATGGCGTAGGGCAATTCGATGCGTGCGAGCAGTTGACGGCGCGAGCAGCCGAAGGCTTTGCCGGCGTCCATCAATTCTGCGGGAACATCGCGGATACCCAGGTAGGTCAGGCGGATAGGCGCGGCAATCGCGAACACTACCGTGGAGATCAGGCCCGGGACCACACCCAGACCGAAGAGGGTCAGGGTAGGAATGAGGTACACAAACGTCGGCACGGTCTGCATCAGATCGAGCACCGGACGCATCAGTGTGTAGAACATCGGTTTGTGCGCGGCGACGATGCCCAACGGCACGCCGATGACCACGCAGACCAGGGTCGCGAACAACACCTGGGCGAGGGTTTCCATGGTTTCCTGCCAGTACCCCAGATTGAGGATCAGCAGGAAGGAAGCGATGACGAAAACGGTCAGCCCCCACTTTCGTTGAATGAAGTGTGCCAGTAGCGCGATGAGGCCGATCAATGCCAGCGGGTTGAACCAGGTCAGCGCGAAAGTCACGCCGTGGATCATCGTTTCCAGTGACACGGCGATGGCGTCGAAGGTGTTGGCGCCGTGTTGCGTCAACCATTCAACGAAGCCTGCGATGTACTGGCCTAGAGGTATTTTCTGATCAATCAGCATGGTAGTGAACGTCCGCATGCAAGGAAATAAACAGCCCGGGCGAGCGAACCCGCCCGGCGTAAGCGGTGCTTCTTAATTCAAGGCTGCGCGAGCTTGGCTTTCACGGCCTCCAGGCCTGGTTTACCGTCAATGGTGGTCACGCCAGCGAGCCAGGTATCGAGCACCTGTGGATTCTTTTTCAGCCAGGCCTTGGCGGCCGCGTCAGGCTTCATTTTGTCGTCCAGGACGTTGCCCATCAGCGTGCTTTCCATGTCGAGGGTGAACACCAGGTTTTTCAGCAACTGTCCGACGTTGCTGCATTCCTGCGCGTAGCCCTTGCGGGTGTTGGTGAAGATGGTCGCCTGACCGAAGTTCGGGCCGAAAAAGTCGTCGCCGCCTGTCAGGTACTTCATCTTGAAACGAGTGTTCATCGGGTGCGGTTCCCAGCCCAGGAACACCACGGCGGTGTTGCGGCGCTGGGCGCGATCGACTTGCGAGAGCATGCCTGCCTCGCTGGACTCGACCACCTTGAAGCCGGCGTCTTTCAGGCCGAAGGCGTTCTTGTCGATCATGCTCTGGATCAGGCGGTTGCCGTCGTTGCCTGGTTCGATGCCGTAGATTTTGCCGTCGAGTTCTTTCTTGAACTTGGCGATGTCGGCGAAATCTTTCAGACCCTTGTTATACAACTCTTCGGGCACGGCGAGTGTGTATTTTGCGTTTTCGAGGTTGGCGCGCAGGGTCTCCACGGTGCCGGCATCGCGGTAGGCCTTGATGTCGTTTTCCATGGTCGGCATCCAGTTACCCAGGAACACATCCATGTTCTTGCCGTCAGCCAGGGACTTGTAGGTCACCGGGACGGAAATCATCGTGGTTTTGGTTTTGTAGCCCAGGGCATCGAGAACGACGCTGGTGGTGGCGGTGGTGACAGTAATGTCAGTCCAGCCGACATCGGAGAAGTTTACGGTGCTGCATTGAGCGGGTTCTGCAGCTTGAGCCAGTAATGGCAGACTCAGCATGGCGGCCAACAACAACGACGGGGAACCTTTCATGGATGGACTCCTTGGTGTTTTTTTTGGCAGTGTTCCGACTGGACCACCGCACTTATAGGTTGCGGTTGGATGGCGTTTTGGAGACAGCTCTACCACGGCGCCTTGCAATCGAGTCGATACGATCATGTACCAGTGAAAATCTGACGCCTACAGGGGGCGTCGTAACCAGTACAGGGATGGTCGCATCCAGTGTCGGTGACGTCGTTTACAGCTTTTTTCAGCCCCCTTTACCCCACTGATCCGCAAAAAAACGGCGAAAACGCAGCGTAAAACGCCCGCGGCGTTGCTGAGCATGAGTGCGTCGGTGTGAGACGTCGAACGACACGGCAAAAGCCTGATGATGCGGCCATCCCGGCGGATTGCAGCTTGAGCGTAGCAGCTCCGTCACTGGGCGCTTTTGCGCCTGGAGTTGGCACATCCAGGAGTTCGGCAGTAATGGCTATCAGTGTTTTCGACCTGTTCAAAATCGGCATCGGCCCTTCCAGTTCGCACACCGTTGGACCCATGCGGGCCGCCGCGCTGTTCGTGCAAGGTTTGCGTGAGCAGGGTCTTTTGGAACAAGTGCGGCGCGTCGAAGTTCAGCTTTATGGGTCACTGTCGGCCACCGGCATTGGTCACGGCAGCGACAACGCGGTGATCATGGGCCTGATGGGCGAGTGGCCGGACGCGATTGATCCGTCGCAAATCGGCATCCGTATCGCCACCCTGCGCGAGACCCACACACTGTTGCTCGATGGTCGCCTGTCGGTGCCGTTTATCTGGGCCCGGGACATGCGCCTGATCGACGAAAACCTGCCTTTCCACCCCAACGCCATGACCCTGGTTGCCGAAGGCGATCACGGTGAACTGCATCGCGACACCTACTATTCCATCGGCGGCGGTTTTGTCGTGGACGAAGCGCAGGCTTCCAGCGGTGTGGTCGATCTGGATCGCACCGTATTGCCGTACGACTTCTCCAGCGCTGTCGAACTGCTCAGCCTCTGTAAGCAGCACAACCTGCGCGTCGCCGAATTGATGATGGCCAACGAGAAAGTCTGGCGCAGCGAGGATGAAATCCGCAGTGGCCTGATGAAGCTCTGGCGCGCCATGCAGGATTGCGTCGATCAAGGCCTGAAACACGAAGGCATCTTGCCCGGCGGGCTGAATGTGCGCCGTCGCGCGGCCAAGTTGCATCGCAGCCTGCAAGAGCTGGGTAAACCCAACGTCATCGGCTCGACCTTGAGCGCCATGGAATGGGTCAACCTGTTCGCTCTGGCGGTCAACGAAGAGAACGCTGCGGGCGGGCGCATGGTGACGGCGCCGACCAATGGCGCGGCGGGGATCATCCCGGCGGTGTTGCACTACTTCATGAAATTCAGTGAAGCGGTGACGGACGCCAACGTGGTCGACTATTTCCTCAGTGCTGCAGCGGTGGGGATTCTGTGCAAGAAGAATGCTTCGATTTCCGGTGCGGAAGTCGGTTGTCAGGGCGAGGTTGGTTCGGCCTGCGCAATGGCGGCGGCTGGCTTGGCGGAGATCCTTGGCGCCACGCCGGAGCAACTGTGCAACGCGGCGGAAATCGGTCTGGAACACAACCTGGGCCTGACCTGCGATCCGGTGGGCGGGCTGGTTCAAGTGCCGTGCATCGAGCGCAATGCGATTGCCGCGGTGAAAGCCATCAACGCGGCGCAGATGGCGTTGCGCGGGGATGGTCAGCACTTTATCTCGCTGGATCGGGTGATCCGCACCATGCGCGATACCGGCGCTGACATGCATGACAAATATAAAGAGACATCGCGGGGTGGTTTGGCGGTAAGCGCGGTCGAGTGCTGAGACCGAGTTGACCTTGTGGCGAGGGGCTTTTGTGGCGAGGGGATTTATCCCCGTTGGGTCGCGAAGCGGCCCCAGAATCTTTACGACTGCTGCGCAGCCGAACGGGGATAAATCCCCTCGCCACAGAAAGGTCATTTGCCAGAGAAGACCAGTCAAAACTGCGCGCTAAGTGAACACATAATCCCGACCGCGCCACCTTTTAGAGCGTCGCTTACAGATAAGCCACTTGTCCAAGATCCGGGATCCAGATTGGCCATTACCGCCTGTCACCTGTGCTTGCGGTGACACTCTCCATCAGGTCGCCGTAGCCCTGTTCCCACAAGTGCTACCGATTTGCTCAAGCCCAACGGGGCAGAGCGCCTGCCGCCGATAATGGCACTTATAACCCCCACTCAGCGCACGGCTTATATAGACACGCCGCGACGTCGTTTTCAGGAGTTATTGAATGACCATTCAACTTTAGGCATGGCAATTGCTCTGTCATTACAAAGCCCGTCTCCCACGCGAGAACGATGGCAATAACAAGAGCCTCCGCCTGAGGCCATCACCCGCTTTGTGTGAGGAGATACCGCGATGACGACGTTCAACTCCGGGGCTCAACCCCAGAACCGTGCGCCTCAATCCATCGGCTTTTTGCTGCTGGACAATTTCACGCTTATTTCTCTGGCCTCCGCAGTGGAACCCCTGCGCATGGCCAACCAATTGTCCGGTCGCGAGCTGTATCGCTGGACCACACTCACCGTCGACGGCGGTCAGGTCTGGGCCAGTGACGGTCTGCAGATCACCCCCGATTGCTCCATGCACAAAGCCCCGCCTCTGGACACCATCATTGTCTGCGGCGGCATCGGCATTCAGCGCACCGTTACCCGTGAACACGTCTCGTGGCTGCAAAGCCAGGCGCGTCAGTCCCGTCGTCTCGGCGCGGTCTGCACTGGCAGTTGGGCCCTGGCCTGCGCCGGCCTGCTGGACGGTTTTGATTGCAGCGTGCACTGGGAATGCCTGGCTTCGATGCAGGAAGCGTTTCCGCGCGTGGCCATGAGCACACGCCTGTTCACCCTCGACCGTAACCGTTTCACCAGCTCTGGCGGCACGGCGCCGCTGGACATGATGCTGCACCTGATCAGTCGCGATCACGGCCGTGAACTGTCCGCCGCGATTTCGGAGATGTTCGTCTACGAGCGCATCCGCAACGAGCAGGATCACCAGCGTGTGCCGCTCAAGCACATGCTCGGCACCAACCAGCCGAAGTTGCAGGAAATCGTTGCGCTGATGGAAGCCAACCTGGAAGAGCCGATCGACCTCGACGAACTGGCGGTGTATGTCGCTGTTTCCCGTCGTCAGCTGGAGCGCCTGTTCCAAAAATACCTGCACTGCTCGCCGTCGCGTTATTACCTGAAACTGCGCCTGATCCGTGCCCGGCAGTTGCTCAAGCAAACGCCGATGTCGATCATCGAAGTGGCGTCGGTGTGCGGCTTCGTGTCCACGCCGCACTTCTCCAAGTGCTACCGCGAATACTTCGGCATTCCGCCGCGTGACGAGCGCGTAGGCTCCAACACCACACAACAGGTGGCGATGATGCCGCTGCCGCAGGCGTTGGTGCTGTCGCCGCTGTCCGGGCCGTTGTCGGCGCTGAGTCAGGCGCGCAATGAGTCGACGTTTGCCAGCGTAAGGCTCTAAACCGGGCTGGCTGTTGTGGCGAGGGGGCTTGCCCCCGTTGGGTTGCGCAGCGACCCCAGGATTTTACGACTGCTGCGCAGCCGAACGGGGCGATGCGGCGATCCGGCAAGGCCCCTCGCCACAGGTCAGGCGCTACGGCTTTGTTGATACTCCGCCAGTGCCGGCAGCAACTGCTTGTCGATGGCCTGGCGCACGGCCGGCAGGATGGTCGCGCTGCTGGTGTACATCTGCTTGACCATGGTCCGCAGTTCCGTTGCCCGTTCGTTGTTCAAACCTCGTACCGCGCACTCGCAGGCCTGCTCGGCGTTAGCGCCAGGGGGCACGGCAAATCCCAATGCCTTGAGCTGGCCCAACAGGTCTTCCTGGTCTATCAAATCGGCGTACATCATGACGCAATCCTTCTTCAGGGAACGGTGTCGTGGATCGATTCTCGTAGGGGCAGGGGGTGGCGGCAAGGACGATTTGTCGCAATGGCCGCAATACCTATGAACAGGTCGTTTTCGGCTAACTTGTGAATCATGGGAGTGGGCACACTGGGCTCAGCTGGCAACACGAAGGTTTGGTCACCCTCGCGCAACGGCTCCTCAACAGTACCCTCCTCAACTCCGATCTTGTCACGGCTTGATCGGGGTTTTTTTTGCCTGTGAATCAGAGGGTTTGTGTCGCCTGTGCAGACGCCATCGCGAGCAGGCTCGCTCCCACATTTAACCGCATTCCTCAGTGAGAACCCGGTCAACTGTGGGAGCGAGCCTGCTCGCGATGAACGATGACGCGGTCTAGCGTTGTAACACCAATATTCGCGACAACAACTCGTCACGATCGACATAGCATCCCTGGAAATGCCGGGCGCCGCTGGCGGGATCAAACGCATTGCGGGCGTGGAGAGTGCGGCGGTTGTCGAAGCACCACAACTCGCCGGGATTGAGCCGCGTCATCACCCGAAAGCGCGCTTCACGGGTCATCGCAATAAACCGCCGATACGCCCGGTATAGCTTGGGCATGTCCTCAATCGAGGCATCAAATGGCCCCCGCAGAAAGTTCGCCATGCGGATCTCCGAAACCTGCCCCAACGCATTCAGGGCGATGATCGGTGCCAGGCAGCGATAGTCGCTGTGACGGTCCTTGTTGCGAAACTCCACGGGGATTTCACACAGGGCCTTGAACGACTCGGGATCTTCCTCGCGCAGTGCGTGGGCGATGGCAAATCCGTCGACGAAAATACTCTCGCCACCGTCCGCGTCATTGACCAGGCAATGCAGAAATTGCAGCCCCGGTTGCAACTCCCGGGTCGGCAAATCGCTGTGCAGCGGCAGGTTGAAAGCGGTGTAGGCATTGCTGTCGGCGTCGGCCTTGGATTGCACGTTGAACAGCACGCCGAAATTGCTCTCGCGGATGAAGGAAATCCGCTGGGCAATCAGCTTCAGCGAGCCGGTTTCGGTGGGCACGCCACGCACTTGCGTCAGGCCGATATCGCGCACCGCCAGCAGCCATTGCAGCAGGGCGTCGTTGTCGTTCATCAGCGCCTGGTAGTCGAACACCGGCAGCTGCAAGTCGCTTTTCCACAGCCTGGATGTTGGCTTGCCAGCCCGGCGCTCGGCGCGGGACTCGTCGTCATAGGCGTGAGCCCGCAGCCAGCCCGGGTCGAAGCGGCTGAGGTGGCCGTCGTGCCATTCGACGCTGAGGCAACCTTCGGCATCGAGGTGTGCCGCTGTCGGCGTCAGGTCCTCTGCGACGTCGACGATTTCCAGCACTTGCTCGCGGGTCACGGTGTAGACGCATTGCGCGCACGGGCAGTTGTCGCGAAGCCATTGATGATGAAACGGGCTGACCCGGCCGTCAGCCCACTGCACTTGAATTCGGTCCGCCAAGGTATGCACGGCGGTCAACGCGCTGATCAACGGGTAGGTACGGAAGTCGGCAAAAGCGGCGGTGTTCAATGGCGATCTCCTTGTTATTTTTTAGGGGGTAACGCGATCACTCGGCCAATGTAGGCGGGGGTAGGCAGGTCGGCTTGCTCGGCGACGATGGCTTGCAGCTTGCTCAAGGTGTCTTCGCTGAACGATGCGGATCGCGGCCCGGCGAGGTCGACGTGCAGGAGCATTTGCTCGTTGCCCGCCAGTTCCTTGTCGTCACCGACCAGATGCAGGCTGTGATAGAGGTGCAGGCGTTTGCTGTCGTGGCCGATGATTTGGGTGTGCACTTCGACGTCGGCGTCGAGCTTCACCTCGTGCAGGTAATTGAGGTGCAGTTCGAGGGTGAACAACGAATTGCCGCTGGCTTCGCGGTTGTTGCTGTCCATACCCAGGCGATCCATCAGCGCGTCGGTGGCGTAGCTGAAAATCAGCAGGTAGAAGGCATCGCGCAGGTGGCCGTTGTAGTCGACCCAGTCGGGGATGATTTTGGTTTGGTGGGTGGTTAGGGTGGGCATGACGAGTGTCCGCTTGAGGATTTGGTTGTAATTCAAGATCCACCCCTCACCCCAGCCCTCTCCCCATAGGGGAGAGGGGGAAAGGGGGCCGATCTCCATGCTGTTCAAAGCCTGAGTTCGACTCAGTTCTTTCAGGTCGATGTCGCTCTAAGAACACCTCGGTCAGTCCCCTCTACCCTCTGGGGAGAGGGTTAGGGTGAGGGGGATCTCAAGCCAAGTGCAATCATTCGCTAAACGCCATCCCATGCTTCTCTTTGGTGGTCTTCACCGCTTCAAGCACCGCCAGCAAGCAATCATCACGATAGCGCTCCAGCGCGGAAATGCTGTGATCGCCCAACTGATCACTGGTCCCGTCCACCACATCATCGATCAGCTTGTCGGTCAGCTCCGGCGCTGGCAGGTAAGTCCACGGTAACTGCAACGCCGGACCGAATTGGGCCATGAAGTGGCGCATCCCCGCATCGCCACCCGCCAGGGTGTAGGTCAGGAATGTGCCCATGAACGACCAGCGCAACCCCGCGCCAAAACGGATCGCATCGTCGATCTCGCCAGTGGTTGCCACACCGTCGTTGACCAGGTGCAGCGCCTCACGCCACAGCGCTTCGAGCAAGCGGTCGGCGATAAACCCCGGCACTTCCTTGCGCACGTGCAGCGGACGCATGCCCAGGGATTCATACACTTTCATTGCCGCTTGAATCGCCTCAGGCGCCGTGTTTTTGCCGCCGACCACTTCCACCAATGGCAATAGGTAAACCGGGTTGAAAGGGTGTCCGACCACGCAACGTTCAGGGTGCGTCGAGCTCTCGTAAAACTCGCTCGGCAACAGGCCCGAAGTACTGGAGCCGATCAAGGCGTTGGGCTTGGCCGCCGCGCTGATTTTACTGTGCAGTTCCAGTTTCAGATCGAGGCGTTCAGGGGCGCTTTCCTGAATGAAGTCTGCGTCTCGAACGCACTCTTCAATGGTCGCGACAAAGCGCAACCGATCCTGCGAGGCACCCGGCGCGAGGCCTTGTTTCTCCAGCGCACCCCAGGCATTGGCGACGCGTTTGCGCAGCGCGGCTTCGGCACCGGGCGCCGGGTCCCAGGCGACAACGTCGAGGCCGTGGGCGAGGGCGCGGGACACCCAACCGCTGCCGATGACACCGCTGCCTAACGCTGCGAAGGTTTTGATATCAGTGATAAAACTCATGGCGACTTCCTAAAAGATTCGGTGATCCCTGTGGGAGCGGGGTTTTGTGGTGAGGGGATTTATCCCCGTTGGGTCGCGAAGCGGCCCCAAAACCTGCAACCGCGGTGTGTCAGCCACACCGCATGCAATGTTCTGCGACTGCTTCGCAGTCGAACGGGGATAAATCCCCTCGCCACACCCGCTCCCACGGGTGAAATGTGTGGTGTGGGGTCAGCCGCGCTTGGTCAGGCCCATTTTTGCCCGGCCTTCCGCCGGGGTCAGAACGCGGGCGCCGAGGCGGCTGAGGATTTCCGAGGCGCGTTCGACCAGTTGGCCGTTGGTCGCCAGCACACCCTTGTCCAGCCAGATGTTGTCTTCCAGACCGACCCGCACGTTGCCGCCGAGCAGCACTGCTTGCGCCGCCATCGGCATTTGCATGCGACCAATCCCGAACCCGGCCCACACAGCGTTCGCCGGCAGGTTGTCGACCATGGCTTTCATGGTGGTGGTGTCGGCCGGGGCGCCCCACGGGATCCCCAGGCAGAGCTGGAACAGCGGGTCGTCGAGCAGGCCTTCCTTGATCAACTGCTTGGCGAACCACAAGTGACCGGTGTCGAAGATTTCCAGTTCGGCCTTCACGCCCAGCTCTTGAATGCGTTTGGCGCCAGCGCGCAGCTGGGCTGGAGTGGACACGTAAATAGTGTCGCCGTCGCCGAAGTTCAGGGTGCCGCAATCGAGGGTGCAGATTTCCGGCAGCAGCTCTTCAACGTGGGCCAGACGGGTAAGCGGGCCGACCAGATCTGTGGTCGGGCCGAACTCCATCGGATTCTCGCCCGCGCCGATTTCCAGGTCACCGCCCATGCCGGCGGTGAGGTTGACGATGATGTCGACGTCGGCTTCGCGGATGCGCTCCATCACTTCGCGGTACAGCGCCACATCACGGCTGAACTTGCCGGTTTCCGGGTTGCGAACGTGGCAGTGAACGACGGTGGCGCCAGCCTTGGCGGCTTCCACGGCGGCAGCGGCGATTTGTTTCGGGGTGACCGGCACGTGTGGGCTCTTGCTGGTCGTGTCGCCAGCACCGGTGAGTGCGCAGGTGATGATGACGTCGTGGTTCATGAGGCGGGTTCCTTACAGGCGTGATGATTCCGTTCGCAGCCCCGCAGGGCTGCGATGCGGTGGTTCAATCGGGGTTTATTTGCTGGTCAGTTTCAAATTCTCAGCGGCCGGTTTGCCATCGAAGGTGGTCACTCCTTCGAGCCAGCGTTGCTTGTCTTGCGGGTGATCTTTCAGCCATTGCTTGGCCGATTCGAAAGCGTCTTTGTGATCGAGCAGCGGTTGCATCATCCGGCTCTCGTCTTCGGCGGTGTAGGTCAGGTTGCTCAGCAATTTGCCGATGTTCGGGCATTGTTCGGCGTATTTCGGCGCGGTGACGGTCCAGACCGTGGCCATGCCTTCGTTCGGGCCGAGAGCGTCTTCGCTGCCGGTGAGGTAAGTCATCTGCACGTTGACGTTCATCGGGTGCGGCGCCCAGCCGAAGAACACCACGGCTTCTTTGCGGCGCACGGCGCGATCCACCGCCGCGAGCATGCCGGCCTCGCTGGACTCGACCAACTGGAACTTGCCGAGGCCAAACTGGTTCTTGGCGATCATCGCCTTGATCTGGGTGTTGGCGCCCGAGCCTGGCTCGATGCCGTAAATCTTGCCGCCCAGTTCTTTTTCGAACTTGGCGATGTCGGCGAAGGTTTTCAGGCCCTTGTCGGCGAGATACGTCGGTACGGCGAGGGTGGCGCGGGCGTCTTTCAGGCTTGGCGCTTCAAGCACCTTGACCTGATTGGCGTCGACGAAAGGCGTGATGGTCTGAGTCATCAACGGGTTCCAGTAGCCCAGGAACAGGTCCAGGCGCTGGTCGCGGATCCCGGCGAAGATGATTTGCTGGGAGGCGCTGGTTTGTTTGGTGTTGTAGCCGAGGCCATCGAGCAGGACTTGGGTCATGGCGCTGGTGGCGATCACGTCGGTCCAGTTCACCACGCCCATGCGCACGTTCTGGCATGAAGCAGGTTCGGCCGCCATGACGCTGGCGCTCAAGAAGGCGGTACCGCTGAGTGCAAGAACACAGCTGCTGATCAGTCGTTTCATCTCAGTTTTCCTCGGCAGTTCGTTATTGTGGGGCCCGGCATCTTCGTGCGCCGGTGATGACCAAGTTACGCACCAATGCCCCCGTTAAAACGCACTACGGCGACCAGCTCTTGCACTGCAGCGACCTGACCTCTTGAATGCCACTCGCAAGTGGCGTATCAACGTCCACACGCTACCCGTCAACCGAGTGCGCTCCATGTCCCAGGATTTCTACTTCATGTTGATGCCGGGTTTCTCGGCCATCGGGTTTATCTCAGCGATCGAGCCGTTGCGGGTCGCCAATCGCTTTCGTGGCGAGTTGTATCGCTGGCACGTGCTGAGCGCTGACGGCGGGGCCGTTCTAGCCAGTAATGGCATGTCGGTCAACGCCGACGCAGCGCTGGAACCGCTGAAGAAAGGTGCAACCCTGTTGGTGGTCGCCGGTTTCGAACCGCTGAAATTCGCCACGCCCGCGCTGGAGCACTGGCTGCGCCGCCTGGACAACGAGGGCGTGACCCTCGGCGCCATCGACACCGGCAGCTTCGTCCTCGCCGAAGCCGGCCTGCTCGACGGCCATCGCCTGACCCTGCACTGGGAAGCCATCGATGCCTTCAAGGAATCCTATCCACAACTGAGCGTCACCCAGGAACTGTTCGAGATCGACCGCCGCCGCATCACCTCAGCCGGCGGTACTGCGTCCATCGACCTGATGCTCGACCTCATCGCCCAGTCCCACGGCCCGGAACTGGCAATTCAGGTCAGCGAACAATTCGTGCTCGGCCGCATCCGCCCACGCAAAGACCACCAGCGCATGGAAGTCGCCACGCGGTATGGCATCAGTAACAAGAAACTGGTGCATGTGATCGGGGAGATGGAGCAGCACAGCGAACCGCCGCTGAGCACGCTGGAATTGGCGGAGTCGATCAAGGTGACGCGACGGCAGCTGGAGCGATTGTTTCGGCTGCACCTGAACGACACGCCGAGCAATTTCTACCTGAGATTACGGCTGGAAAAGGCACGGCAGCTACTGCGGCAGACGGACATGAGCGTGCTGGAGGTGAGTATTGCGTGCGGGTTTGAATCACCGTCGTATTTCACCCGCAGTTATCGGGCGCGGTTTGCACGGTGTCCGCGGGAGGATCGTAGAGGAACGGCAGCGCAAGCCTAGGCTTCGGCACGCGTGCGGCTCCTCAATAATCCTGAGGCGTGCGGGATAGGCATTTTTTCTAATGCACCACCCGAGGACGTAACGACTGACTCGGTTTCTGTGCCATCAACATTGGAGGCGGCGGTGGCGGCGCAAACGCCGTCGGTTCGGAGCGCGTTTTGCTGGCAAACACGTTGGGGTCCTGGTCATGACTGTCTTCCCCCAACTCACCCGACAAGTAGTCATAAATGGCATTCCCCCACTTAGGTGGCAGCACGCTGACTTGATGCGTCCGGGTAAGGACTCCTCCGCTGCTTTCCGTCACGAATTTATATTTCTGCAGATCTTTTTGATCGACATAACTCAGTCGGTCATTCGAGTCATCATCAACAAGCGGAGTGTTTTGGCTGGACCGTGACATGAAGGTCATGTTGTAGATGCCGCGATTTAGACCGCTACTCAAGGCGAAACCAACCGCGTCTTTTTGATCAAGACCTACACGTTGAGCCAGCTGCGTATGACTTGGGTTCTCGCCACCGCCCTGATGTGCAATTGGCGGGTTAGGTACTTTGCCCAGGCGAGTGTGGGTGACGAAGGATTCGGTTCGGGTTCGATTGGTGGGCGGCAGGCTACGAGCGTTTGACTCCAGTGGGGAAAAGTAAATATCTCCTGTGTAGACATTGGCGATCGCCGTAAATGCTGTTCCAGGACCGGCGTTTTTGAACGTTTCGCGGCTCATGTTATCGAGCTTGAACTGTTTGGGCAGGCTGATCTGATGCACGATTGTTCCCGTTAACATCGCCCCTTTGCCTTTGGATAATTGAATAGTCTCGATTTGCTCGGGGGTCATATCGCTCGGCAACTTGATATCGTCCGGTCCATCGCCATTGATGACCGATTGCGCCCCTGTGAAGTCTTTGTAGGTAACGGGGTTGTTCCTACAAAACCGGAAGTGGTTCAGACCGTCGACCGACCCCGCAGGGTCAGGATTAATCCAGCGAAACAGCCAAGGGGCGTAGTACCGATACCCGTAGTAGACCAGCCCGCTGGTATCCCGTGTTTTACCACTGTAGTGAATACTTTTGTGCCTGGACTCGACGTCACTGCGGGCAGCCCACCACGCCGTACCGCCAAACGCGTAATAGCCTTCTTGCGTCAGCAAGCCTGCCTCTTCGTCCACCTCAAGAGTGCAGGAACCTTGGTGGTCAACCAGGTTGTAGCGAATCTGATTGTTAGCCATGCCTTCCGGCGGGTCAGTGAGCCAGTGCAGCGACTGAACCCGGCTGTGGCTCGCTTCGATATTGACGACATGACGGGTTTCTCCGTCAGGGTCGTAATGAATATCCAGCCCTGGCAAAAAACGAACTTCGGCTGTTCGCATCAAGGCGCTGGTCTTGGTATGTATGACTTTGCGTAATCGTTGGCCGTCGCTGTCATACCAATAGGATTCAGTGTCGTTCTGTTCTTGTCGACGGGCGACTTGAATGACTTCAGTCAGTCTATTACGGGCGTCCCATCGCATTTTTTCCGCCCCTGGCGACAACATCAGCAGGTTGCCATTACTGTCGAAGCTGCCCGTGAAATCAGGTTCACCCACGTCAGGTTTTTTCAGGCTGCGATTGCTTGCGGGGTCAATGGCCATTTCGACGGTGTAGGGGTGACTTCCTGCATGGCAAAGGGTTTTCAGGTTTCCCGCCGGGTCGTAGGTAAATGTCTGCTTGTAGTTGCCCATTCGAGTGGGATCGATAGTCGGTTTATGCAATTCGGGAAGGGCCGGACCCTGAGCATTGGGTACGGATTCGCGACCTGTGGCTTCGATCAGTTGATAGCGGGTGTCGTATTTGAACGTGCTGACAGCCGCGGTCCGCTGGTTTCGGAAGTAACGCGTCGGTTGTGCCAGGTCCTGGATTTCGCAGATATTGCCGACTCGGTCGTAGCGATAGAAACAATTTTGAAAGTCGTGATCCGGACCCGCGACAGTGTATTGAATCAATCAATCGGTCGGATTCGGGTTCATACAGGCGAGTCGTCTGTACGCCGTTACCTGTCGTCTCCTTTTCTACCTTGCCTGTTGCGCTGTAAGTGATGTAGCTAAGCAATGTTTTGACGGGTAGATTCGGGCGTTTTAGCTGAACCTTTTGAAGTTGTCCTGCGACGTCGTAGAGCCTTATCTGCTGATTGTTTCGCGCATCGGTCTGATTCAGTACGGCACCCAGAGCGTTGTATTTCTTGCGAGTGATGTTTGATTCAATTTCGAGCCTTGTGGTGTTTTCATCCGGGTTGGATGACCAGTCTGGTGTCTGCAAGTCGCTCAAGAACCGTCTGGTTTCGCTCAGTCTCCGACCCTGTATGTCGAACTCCGCAATCTCAAGATGTCCTGCTGAATCAAATTGGCTGATCAGTTGACCGCATTGATTGTGTCGAGCATGTTCGGGGCGACTATCGGCATAGATCAGTCGCTCGGTCACAGAGGGCGCTTCATTTTGGAGGTATTCCGTCACTTCAGTTCGGCGCAGCAGTCCGTCGTACTTGATCTGTTGCTGACTATGACGACCATCCCACGCGCGCAGGAGTTGATGGGCGGGGCCCAGAAGCAGCACGCGCCAGCCGCAATCAACGCTTCTTGTGAGTATTGGTTGGGCTGACAACGTGAAAATGGTCGAGAGGTTCGGCCCCCTCCCGTTTTCCAGAAGCCTGGAATCCCATTGTGAATTCAAGCGTCCGTGTGCATTGAACTCCTGGCGAGAGATGCGTGCCTGAGCGAGACCGGAATCACGACGCTCATAAGCCACGGTCCTGATGGTCAGGCCGCGCGGATCGTTCCCCCAGAGCAGGGGGGTATTGTGATGAATGTTGGCCGTCGAATCGCTCATCATTGGTCTGGAGCACCTGACTAGAAACCAGACCTATGCTTACGTCATTCGAAGTTCCCGTCTACTGTCAGAAATTACAGGTGGACACCGCTGCCTACCGGCTTTTCATCAACATTGAACAGGCGGCTTTGAAGGCTTCATGCTGATACTTGTTCAGCGTCTCCGGCAGCGCAAAGTCAAACTTCTTGTTCTGCGCATTAATGGTCTGCGGCGACAGCAACGTCACCTCGCAACTCTCCAGCAACTGAAAAACGCCCTCGATCTTGAACGTGGTCGGCCCACCGGCAAACTCACCTTTCTTGCTGCGCTTCTTGATCGCGATCCGGTCGATGGAATTCTCACGCACAAACGACGCCACCTGAGCGGCAAAGACTTTGACGTTCGCGGCTTCGTCGTCATCGTCGAGGGCGATTTTCTTGGTGGCCAGGGCGACATGGCTAAGCGTCTGACCGTCCAGCGAGGCCACGGCGATGATCGCTTCGCTGCCTTTGATTTCTATGCCGCAGATTTTCATTTCGATCCCTTTCCGGTAGGTGAAGCGGTGCTTATAGCTCAAGTGACAAATGTAGCGGGTGCGCACAACGTCCAGATTGAAATTAATGATTAAATTTAATGGACAAAATATTGTCTTTTATTGCGTATAAAATTGAATATAAGGCTTAATGTTGTCCTATATCTAATATGTATCTATCGCGCTGCTACACTTGCTCACATTCCTCTTGAGGTCGACTCATGGCCCTTACCCATATCCTCTACTCCCCCGGTGAGATCGCCATACAGATCGCCGGGAACGCCAAGCGTCTGAGACTCAGCAAAAACCTTTCGCGACGTACGCTCTCGCAAAAATCAGGTGTCCCGGAGTCGAATATCAAGCGCTTTGAAACGACGGGCAAGATTTCTTTGGATGGCTTGTTGCTGATTGCAATCTGCCTCGGGGCGGAGGAACCGTTGACGAATTTGTTCGCCTCGCCTCAATCGCTGACGCTTCAAGAACTGAAAAACTACGAAAGGGCTCGTGGCCGACAATGAAACCCATCAACGCACTCAGCGTCATGCATCAAGGATCACGGGTCGGTGAACTGGTCGCGATCCCTCGTCAGGGTGTGTTCTTTTCTTATGATCCGGGTTGGTTAGCGAAAGGATTCAACCTTGCGCCGTTTCATATGGATTTCTCGGTCAAACCCCAGAAGGCGGCTGATCCGCTGCTGTTCAACGGCCTGCACGGTGCCTTCAGCGATTCGTTGCCCGATGGCTGGGGATTGCTGCTGATGGATCGGTTCTTTCGTAGTCAGTTGGGCGTCGAGCGTCACGCAATCGGCCCTCTGGATCGTCTGGCCTATATGGGCAATCGCAGCATGGGCGCGCTTGAATACGTGCCGATGTTTGAAACTGTTGAAGCAGACGAAGACCTCGATCTGGCTGCGCTCTACGAGGCTTCACAAACAATACTTGCAGGTAGCGCCGACGAGGTCATCAATTCTCTGCGATTGGCGGGTGGCTCCCCCGGTGGTGCCCGTCCCAAAGCGGTCATTGGCCTTTCGCCGGACAAGCATCGCGCTATTTCGTCATTCGGTAAAATGCCCAAGGGATATGAGCACTGGTTGATCAAATTTCGCTGCGAGGAGGAGCATCGAGATAGCGGCGCTATTGAGCAGGCTTATGCTCTGACGGCTCGCCGGGCCGGGGTCGAGATTTCCGAGTCGAAACTGTTTCAGGTAGAAACGATCAAGGGGACAGAGCAATTTTTCGCCACGAAACGCTTTGATCGGGAAGACGGTGCCAAGCGCCACATGCTGACCGCTGCGGCGATTTTATACGCCGACTTCCGCACGCCAAGCCTTGATTACAGTGATTTGCTACGAGCGACCTGGGCAATGACCAAGGACGCGGCCGAGGTCGACAAAATGGCTCGGTTGATGGTCTTTAACGCGCTCGCTCATAATCACGACGATCATGCGAAGAACTTTTCGTTTTTTGGCGGCAAGGATGGCTGGAAAATGGCACCGGCCTACGACCTGACCTTTTCCAGTACCGCAGGGCGCGGCGTCGAGCACACCACAGCATTCGCGGGAAGAGGTACACCCACACGCAAGGCTTTGATTGAGGTGTGCAAACCTTTCAGTTTCCTCGAGCCCGAACGCTACATAGAACAAACGCTGGATGCTTTTTCCGAGTGGAATATCTGTTGCGCCGAGCTGGAGATCGATAAAACGGCAAGCAAAAAATTGCTGACCGCTCTTGAGTCAATGTGGCAGGCGCTCTAACGCCTCACTCCTGCCCAATCGACTCCAAAAACTCCGACCGCTCATCACTCATCCGCGCCACGCAATCATTCAGCGCAATGGTGAACGCCTTGCTACCGCTGGTCGCCGGAAACGCTTCTACCGCGCAATCCGCGTCTCGGGTCTTCAGCCATTGCTGCTGCGCAGCCTTGAGCTTGGCGGTGATGTCGGTCAGTTGCGCCGGGTTCTTGCCGTAGGCCGTCTGCATGCGCTCGTTCAGGCTTTGGTAGTTGTCTTTGAGCAGGTCTTCGGCGGTGGTTCTGCTGTAGGCGGAGCACTCCAGGGTCTGGACGTCGTTTTCGACCTTGTCGCAGGGGTTGTCGTCAGCCTCTTCAGCCGCGTGTACGCCGGTCGCTATCAGTGCCAAAGCCAGGAAGATCGTTCTCATTGCGACGCAGCCCCTATTTTTTCAGTGCCAATTCAGTAATGCAGCGAATTCTGGCCCAAGCAACGGCCCTTGAACAGGTGGGCGATTGCGTCCATCAACGACCCTTTGTCGCGGATTGACGCTTTCGGCAAACCCCCTGTCGTTTTTGCACCCGGCTGCCCCGGTCCTCAGGCATATGCTGGCCCCAAAGCGCCGGCACACGATTCGGCGCATGAATCGCTAATAGGGGACAGCCTGATGAGCCCAGCCGAATTGCACGCCGACAGCATCGTTATCGACGGGCTGATTATTGCCAAGTGGAACCGTGAGCTGTTCGAAGACATGCGCAAGGGCGGTCTGACCGCGGCCAACTGCACCGTGTCGGTGTGGGAGGGCTTCCAGGCCACCGTCAACAACATCGCTGCCAGCCAGAAGCTGATCCGCGAGAACAGCGACCTGGTGATTCCGGTGCGCACCACCGCCGACATCCGCAAGGCCAAGGAGCAGGGCAAGACCGGCATCCTCTTCGGCTTCCAGAATGCCCACGCTTTTGAAGACCAGATCGGCTATGTCGAGGTGTTCAAGCAGCTCGGCGTCGGTATTGTGCAGATGTGCTACAACACCCAGAACCTGGTGGGCACCGGTTGCTACGAGCGCGATGGCGGCCTGTCGGGTTTCGGTCGCGAGATCGTTGCCGAGATGAACCGCGTCGGGGTCATGTGCGACCTGTCCCACGTCGGTTCCAAGACTTCTGAAGAAGTCATCCTCGAATCGAAGAAGCCGGTGTGCTACTCCCACTGCCTCCCGTCGGGTCTGAAAATTCACCCGCGCAACAAATCCGATGAAGAACTGAAGTTCATCGCCGATCACGGCGGTTTCGTCGGTGTGACCATGTTCGCGCCGTTCCTGGCCAAGGGCATCGATTCGACCATCGACGATTACGCCGAAGCCATCGAATACACCATGAACATCGTCGGCGAAGACGCCATCGGCATCGGCACCGACTTCACCCAGGGCCATGGCCAGGACTTCTTCGAATACCTGACCCATGACAAGGGCTACGCCCGCCGCCTGACCAGCTTCGGCAAGATCATCAACCCGCTGGGCATCCGCACCGTCGGCGAGTTCCCGAACCTGACCGAAACCCTGCTCAAACGCGGCCACTCCGAGCGCGTGGTCCGCAAGATCATGGGCGAGAACTGGGTCAACGTCTTGAAAGACGTTTGGGGCGAATAAGCCGCCGCACCTGACGAATCCTTTCCCCCGGCCATCCACGCCGGGGGCAACACCCAAATTTTTCTGGAGTTAAGTTTCCATGGCCAAGATCGCCCCGCAATTGCCAATCGAAGTCGACAGCGAAACCGGTGTCTGGACCTCCGACGCCCTGCCGATGCTGTACGTACCGCGTCATTTCTTCGTCAACAACCACATGGGCATCGAGGAAGTGCTGGGCGCCGACGCCTACGCCGAGATCCTTTACAAGGCCGGCTACAAATCCGCCTGGCACTGGTGTGAAAAAGAAGCCGAATGCCACGGCCTGGAAGGCGTCGCGGTGTTCGAGCATTACATGAAGCGTCTGTCGCAGCGCGGCTGGGGTCTGTTCAAGATCCAGGACATCGACCTCGACAAAGGCACTGCCAGCGTCAAGCTCGAACACTCGGCGTTCGTCTACGTGTACGGCAAGGTCGGGCGCAAGGTCGATTACATGTTCACTGGCTGGTTTGCCGGTGCCATGGACCAGATTCTGCAGGCCCGCGGCAGCAAGATCCGCACCGTTGCCGAACAAGTCTACGGTGGCTCCGAAGAAGGCCACGACGACGGTTTGTTCACCGTCAAGCCGTTGTAAGTCGAGGAACCCGCCATGGCTTTCGAAGCAATGTTCCAGCCGATCCAGATCGGCAAACTGACCATCCGCAACCGCGTGCTCAGCACCGCGCACGCCGAGGTCTACGCGACCGACGGCGGCATGACCACCGACCGGTACGTCAAGTATTACGAAGAGAAAGCCAAGGGCGGGATCGGCCTGGCGATTTGCGGCGGTTCCTCCAGCGTGGCCATCGACAGCCCGCAAGGCTGGTGGAAGTCGGTCAACCTGGCCGACGACCGGATCATTCCGCACTTCCAGAACCTGGCCGATGCCATGCACAAGCATGGCGCCAAGATCATGATCCAGATTACCCACATGGGCCGTCGTTCCCGTTGGGACGGCGAGCATTGGCCAACCCTGCTGTCGCCGTCGGGCATCCGTGAACCGGTGCACCGTGCGACCTGCAAAACCATCGAGCCGGAAGAAATCTGGCGGGTGATCGGCAACTACGCCAGCGCTGCTGCACGGGCCAAGGCCGGCGGCCTGGACGGCGTTGAATTGTCCGCAGTGCACCAGCACATGATCGACCAGTTCTGGAGCCCACGGGTCAACAAACGTACCGACGAATGGGGCGGCAGCTTCGAGAACCGCATGCGTTTCGGCCTGGAAGTGATCAAGGCTGTACGGGCTGAAGTCGGCCCGGATTTCTGCGTCGGCATCCGTCTGTGCGGTGATGAATTCCACCCGGACGGCTTGTCCCACGAGGACATGAAGCAGATCGCCAAGTACTACGACGACACCGGCATGATCGACTTCATCGGTGTGGTGGGTTCGGGTTGCGACACTCACAACACCCTGGCCAACGTTATCCCGAACATGAGTTATCCACCGGAGCCATTCCTGCATTTGGCGGCCGGTATCAAGGAAGTGGTGAAGGCTCCTGTCCTGCACGCGCAGAACATCAAGGACCCGAACCAGGCAACCCGCATTCTGGAAGGCGGCTACGTGGACATGGTCGGCATGACCCGCGCCCACATCGCTGACCCGCACCTGATCGCCAAGATCAAAATGGGCCAGGTCGACCAGATCAAACAATGTGTCGGCGCCAACTACTGCATCGACCGTCAGTACCAAGGCCTGGACGTGTTGTGCATCCAGAACGCCGCGACCTCCCGTGAATACATGGGCGTGCCGCACATCATCGAAAAGTCGACCGGTGTGAAGCGCAAAGTCGTGGTGGTCGGTGCCGGTCCTGCCGGGATGGAAGCGGCTCGCGTGTCGGCCGAACGTGGCCACGACGTGACCTTGTTCGAGAAGAAAGAATTCATCGGCGGGCAGATCACCACCGCCTCGAAAGCTCCGCAACGCGACCAGATCGCCGGTATCACCCGCTGGTTCCAACTGGAACTGGCACGTCTGAAGGTTGATTTGCGCTTGGGTGTGGCCGCCGATGCGGCAACCATTCTCGACCTGCGTCCGGACGTGGTAGTGCTCGCCGTCGGCGGCCATCCATTCCTGGAGCAGAACGAACACTGGGGCGCGGCTGAAGGCCTGGTGGTCAGCAGCTGGGACATCCTCGATGGCAAGGTCGCACCGGGCAAGAACGTGCTGGTCTACGACACCATTTGCGAGTTCACCGGGATGTCCACTGCGGACTTCCTCGCCGACAAGGGCAGCCAGGTCGAGATTGTCACTGACGACATCAAGCCGGGCGTGGCGATTGGCGGTACGTCGTTCCCGACTTACTACCGCAGCATGTACCCCAAAGAAGTAATCATGACCGGGGACATGATGCTGGAGAAGGTCTACCGCGAAGGCGACAAGCTGGTGGCGGTGCTGGAAAACGAATATACCGGCGCCAAAGAGGAGCGGGTGGTGGACCAGGTCGTCGTCGAAAACGGCGTGCGTCCGGACGAAGAAATCTACTACGCCATGAAGGAAGGCTCGCGCAACAAAGGCCAGATGGACATCGAAGCCCTGTTCGCGATCAAGCCGCAACCTTCGTTGAGCCAGGCGGGCGACGGCTACTTGCTGTTCCGCATCGGCGACTGCGTGGCACAGCGCAACACCCACGCGGCGATCTATGACGCGTTGCGGCTCTGTAAGGATTTCTAACGGCATCACCACCATCCCTGTGGCGAGGGGGCTTGCCCCCGTTGGGCTGCGAAGCGGCCCCAAAATCAACCAATGCGGTCTGTCAGGACAAACGCATTGGCCGGTTTACGACTGCTTCGCAGCCGAACGGGGGCAAGCCCCCTCGCCACAGTAGGTGTCAGGCCTTCATCGGCACGCACATGAACCCGTGCAAGACCCCGAGGTCTTTGGGAGCTCCACCATGTTGAACACCCTTCTTCCAATCCTGTTGTTCGCTGCCCTGGGCCTCGCTGTCCTCGGCGCGTTGCGGCGGGTGGCTATGTGGCGCCGGGGCCGGGCTTCGAAAGTCGACCTGATCGGCGGCCTGTTCGCCATGCCCAAGCGCTACATGGTCGACTTGCACCATGTCGTGGCGCGGGACAAATACATCGCCAACACCCACGTCGCCACGGCCGGTGGTGCGGTGGCGTCCATCGTGCTGGCGATTCTGGTGCACGGTTTCGGCCTGCATAACCGCATCCTCGGCTACGCGCTGTTGTTGATGACGGTGGTGATGTTCGTCGGTGCGATCTTTGTGTATCTGCGTCGTCGCAACCCACCGGCGCGCCTGTCCAAAGGGCCGTGGATGCGCCTGCCGAAAAGCCTGTTGGCGTTCTCGGCGAGTTTCTTCCTGTTGACCCTGCCGGTCGCTGGCATCCTTCCGGAAAACTTCGGTGGTTGGGTAGTAGCAGCGATCCTCGGCGTCGGCGTGCTGTGGGGCGTGTCGGAACTGTTCTTCGGCATGACCTGGGGCGGTCCGATGAAACACGCCTTCGCCGGGGCGCTGCACCTGGCCTGGCACCGTCGCGCCGAACGCTTTGGCGGTGGTCGTTCCACCGGTTTGAAGCCACTGGATCTGAATGACCCGAACGCGCCACTGGGCGTGGAAAAACCCAAGGATTTCACCTGGAACCAACTGCTCGGTTTCGACGCCTGTGTGCAGTGCGGTAAATGTGAAGCCGCGTGCCCGGCATTCGCCGCCGGCCAGCCGCTGAACCCGAAAAAACTGATTCAGGACATGGTCGTCGGCCTGGCCGGTGGCACAGACGCCAAGTTCGCCGGTAGTCCGTATCCGGGCAAAGCCATCGGTGAACACGCCGGCAATCCGCATCAACCGATCGTTAACGGTCTGGTAGACGCCGAAACGCTGTGGTCCTGCACCACTTGCCGTGCCTGCGTCGAGGAGTGCCCGATGATGATTGAGCACGTCGATGCCATCGTCGACATGCGCCGCCATCTGACCCTGGAAAAAGGCGCGACCCCGAACAAGGGCGCCGAAGTCCTGGAAAACCTGATCGCCACCGACAACCCGGGCGGCTTCGCCCCGGGCGGGCGGATGAACTGGGCGGCGGATTTGAACCTCACCCTGATGAGCGAGAAGAAGTCGGTCGACGTGTTGTTCTGGGTCGGCGACGGTGCCTTCGACATGCGTAACCAGCGCACCTTGCGCGCGTTCGTCAAAGTGCTGAAAGCGGCCAAGGTCGACTTCGCGGTGCTGGGTCTTGAAGAGCGCGACAGCGGTGACGTGGCCCGACGCCTGGGCGACGAAGCCACCTTCCAACTGTTGGCCAAACGCAATATCCAGACCCTGGCCAAGTACAGCTTCAACCGCATCGTCACCTGCGACCCACACAGTTTCCACGTGCTGAAAAACGAGTACGGCGCCTTCGACGGCAACTACCTCGTGCAGCACCACAGCACCTACATGGCGGAAATCATCGGTGCTGGCGCCCTCAATCTCGGCCAGCACAAAGGCAGCAGCGTGACCTATCACGACCCGTGCTACCTCGGCCGCTACAACGGCGAATACGAGGCGCCGCGTGAAGTGCTGCGCGCCCTCGGGATTGAAGTCAAAGAAATGGAGCGTTCCGGTTTCCGTTCGCGCTGCTGCGGCGGCGGTGGCGGTGCGCCGATCACCGACATTCCGGGCAAGCAACGGATCCCCGACATGCGCATGGAAGACATCCGCGAAACCGGCGCCGAACTGGTGGCCGTGGGTTGTCCACAGTGCACCGCGATGCTTGAAGGCGTGGTCGAACCGCGTCCGCTGATCAAGGACATCGCCGAACTGGTGGCCGACGCATTGCTCGAAGATGCCGCGCCAAGCAAGCCGACCACGCCGGCCCAACGTGAACCTGCGGAGGCCCACTGATGAGCGACATTATCCGCCGCGACCCCCGCGCCGAATGGATCGCCCGTAACCGTCTGCACCCGCTGCACGCGGCCATGCAACCGGCGCAACACAGCTGGATGGGCCCTAACGGTGTCATCCGCAAAAATCTGCATGGCATCGGGTTTATCGGCCCCAACGGCATCAAGCGCATTGACCGCAGCGGCGCTCAACAGGGCGGGGCGACCAAACGTTCGGCCGCGGTTGAAGTGCAATTGCCACTGCATCAAGTGCCTGCACCTGCGTTTTACATCAGCGTGGTGCCGGACATGGTCGGCGGCCGCTTGAGCAGCCACGACCGTGATTTGCTCGGCCTTGCGCATCAATTGGCCGGCAAGGACGGCGCGGTATTGGCCGTGGTCTTCGGCGAACACAAGGAAAACGCCTTCGCCACTGCGGGCGTCGATCGCTTGCTGGTACTCGAAGGCGACGAATTCAGCGGTTATGCACCGGAACAACGGGTTCAGGGTCTGCGGGCTGTGGATAACCAGTTCAGCCCGCGCCATTGGCTGCTGCCCGATAGCCGCAGCGGTGGCGGTGAACTCGGTCGACGCTTTGCCGCCGCACTGGGCGAACGCCCGGCCACGCGGGTCTGGCAGGTCAAGGATCAGGAATGCATCGGCCGCGCCGGCGCTGGCTTACAAGACCTTGCGCGCCCGGTTGCACGCTTGATTCTGGCCGCCGTCGAATGCGCCGAGCCGGTCAGCGAAACCCGTCACGAAGCCTTGCCGGTGGAGTTATCCACAGCCGTGGCGCGCAGTTTGTCGCGCATCGAAGATCTGGGCGCGGTGGCGGTGGACCCGGCGGCGATTCCGATGGCCGAGGCCGAGTTCATCTTCTCCGGCGGCAACGGGGTCAAGGACTGGGGACTTTTCCACAGGACGGCCGAAGCGTTGGGCGCGACCGAAGGTGCTTCGCGTGTGGCGGTGGACGATGGCTTCATGGCCCGCGACCGTCAGGTCGGTGCGTCCGGCACTTGGGTCACGGCACGGGTATACGTGGCGGTGGGGATTTCCGGGGCGATCCAGCACCTGCAAGGCATCCGCGCCTGCGACAAGGTGGTGGCGATCAACCTCGATCCGGGCTGCGACATGATCAAACGGGCCGACCTGTCGGTGATCGGCGAGAGTGCCGAGATTCTTCAAGCCTTGATCGCGGCGGTAGAGGCTTACCGCAACGAAGCCAAGCGCGATGCGGCTTAAGGAAAGGAAAGGGTTATGAGCACGAAAATCATCAGCCTGGTGTCCATCGGCGCCCACCCGACCTCCGGCCGGCCACGTCGCGCGGAGCAGGATGCGCGGGCGGTGGAACTGGGCCTGCAACTGGCTGGGGATAACCTGCAAGTGCTGCATGCCGGCGATGTTGCGGAGCCGGCGCTGCGCGCTTATCTGGGCATGGGCCTGGAACAACTGCATGTGCTCGAACAACCGGAAGGCGCCGATGCCTTGCCGGCATTGACCGCGTACCTGCGTGACGCTGGGGCGCAAGTGGTGCTGACCGGCAGCCAGGCGGAAACCGGTGAAGGCTCGGGGATGTTGCCGTTCCTGCTGGCGGAAAGCCTTGGCTGGCCGCTGGTGGTCGGGCTGGCTCAGGTGGAGTCCATCGATGGCAGTTCGGCGCTGGTGCTACAAGCTTTGCCTCGTGGTCAGCGCCGTCGGTTGAAGGTTCGGTTGCCGTTTCTGGCGACTGTGGATAACGCCGCACCGAAGCCTCGGCAGAGCGCTTATGGCCCAGCGCGGCGCGGGGTGTTGCAGGCGGACGAGGTTGAAGTCATCGACGATGAACTGCTGGCCGTCGCTACCCTGCAACCGGCCAAGCCACGGCCAAAACGCTTGAAGGTGATCAAGGCCAAGAGCGGCGCGGACCGGATGAAAGCCGCGACGGCCAAGGCCAGTGGCGGCGGTGGACAAGTGCTCAAAGGCGTGACGGCGCAGGCCGGTGCCGAAGCCATTCTCAAGTTACTGATCGAAGAAGGCGTGGTCCGCTAACTCAATTTCACCACTATCCACTGTGGGAGCGGGCTTGCTCGCGAATGCAGTGTGTCAGTGACATTTGAATTGCCTGACACGCCGCCTTCGCGAGCAAGCTCGCTCCCACAGGGTGTTCGTGTCACCGACATTTATGGGGAAACAATGGCCGTTGAATTCCGTTCGGCAGTGCGCGCCGATGCGCGTGAGATTGCGCGTCTCTTTCAAATAACATCGGAGGGGGCTGCCGATTACATCTGGAGCCAACTGGCCCAGCCCGGTCAGGATCTGCTGGAGGTCGGCGCCACTCGTTACGCCCGTGACGACGTGGATTTCTCTTGGCAGAACTGCCTGATTGCCGAGGCCGATGGCAACGTCATCGGCATGCTGCACAGCTACGTGATGCGCCACGATCCGCTGGCAGAGCCGACCACCGATCCGGTCCTGGCGCCTTACGCGAAGATGGAAATCCCCGACACGCTCTACATTTCCAGCCTCGCGCTGCATGAAGGCTGGCGGAACCTGGGCCTGGGCAAGCAATTCCTCGCCTACGCCTACGACCGTGCCAACCGGCTCGGGCTCAACGGCTTGAGCCTGATCGACTACGCCGCCAACACTGGCGCTCGTCGGTTCTATGAGCGTCATGGCTTCCGCATCGTTGACACCTGCCAGATCACGCCCCATCCGATGATCCGGGTCACGGGGGAGGCCTACCTGATGTATCGGCCCTAGTGAGCTACATTTCTTTATGAGCGGCCCGATCCGGCAGCAGCGCTAATTCATACAACGCGTTTTCAACAATGGGTTGACCATGAACGCGGTCAGTCGACGTGAGACATGTCTGATCTGTGCCGTGATGGTGCTTCTGGTGGTGTCCCCGTATTCGACGGCCGACACCAGCAAAGAGCCTGATTTTTACCAATGGCTGGCGTCGGAACCGGGACGAAAAGCCTCTCTGGCGCAGATGAAGCAGCAGTGCGACAAGGTGTTGGCGGCTGATGAAAACCTCAATTGCTCCGTGACCGTTCTGGCCCGAATCTTCGAGGACAAAGCCGCCAATCAGCTTCCCGATTACTACTTGGCAATCAAGCGTCGTCATGCCCGGGCTATCGGCACCGACCCGGAACTCAAGGTGTTGTTTTCCATGTTTGGCAGCCAGTCGATCGTGACCTTGCGCACGGTCGCCGATTTTTCCGTGGAAAGAACCCAGCGCCGCGAAGTCCTCGCGATTTACCCGTCCCCCACTGACGATTACGTGTCTGACGAAGTGCTGCCCTATATCGATGTCACCGCGGCGAACGGCTTCACGTCACGCTTCATCCTGGACACCGGCGCCCCGCAAACACGGGTTAACACTGTCACCGCGAAGCAGATGGGGATCAAGCTGCTAACCGACTCTCACTATGGCTACAGCACCTTTTACGGTGAGCGCGACCTGTCGGCCAAACTCGGGATCCTCAAGTCGTTGAAGATCGGCGCAAGCGAGTTCAGGAATGTGCTGGTGTTTGTCAGTGACCGGGACAACCTGCTGGGTCTGGACCTGATCGGCAAGTTGGGACGCCTGAAAGTCACGAAGAAAACCCTGGAGCTCAACGCCCGACCTCCCACCGGATGTGATTCACCGATCACCTATACGCGCATGGACATCAATCAACGATTAACCATTGCCGCACGGCTGGATCGTCGGGCGACCCTGGGGATTATCGACACCGGCAATGTGGATTACCTGACGTCCGCCGCGCCGGGCAGCTCTCCCGTTCACGTCGCCGCGAGGCCCAACTACCAAACCTTTCAGGGCGAGTTGAATCTGTCGGGTCATACCGCGCCGGTCACTTATAAACACTACCCGAGCTTCACGATCCCGCCGTCGTTACTGGCGGGGCGCTACGTGCCTTCGATTTTGTTCGGGTGGCGGGCATTCGATGACTATGAGCTCAATCTGGACATCGACGCTGGCTTGTCGTGTTTCAACAGGCGCTGAACGGTTTTACCCACAATCCCTGTTAGCGCTTCTGTGGATAACGTGTTCGCCCTTCGCTGCACCCCATACAAAACAAGCCCTGCAAGCCTTCGTACAAAAAACAACCAGGCTAACTTGCGGTTTTTCCACGCTTTTTCCAGAGGATAACTTTGCACAAGCGTTAATACTTGCCCCCAATCTCTGTTAGCGCATCTGTGGATAAGATGTTCGCTGTCCGCTACAGGCTATATAAAACGGGCTTATCCGGCTGGTGATCAAAAAACGATCAAATCACCGTTTTAGCGGAGCAAACCAGCCGTAAACCTTGATTTACCGCGCTTTGCGCGGGTTTTCCACAGTTCGGTGAAAGTTGCCCCCAAAGTCTGTTGGCGCTTCTGTGGATAACGTGTTCGCCAACCACTGCAAGCCACGTACAACGTGCCCTGCAAGTGATAGATCAAAAAACAACCAATCGCTGTTCAAAACCCTGCTTCTGGATAAGTCACGGTTTTTATTCACTTTATGAAGAGAAAGTTTCGAGCAAATCCATACTTGTCCCCATTAGCTGTGGGTGGAGGTGTGGATAACTTGTTTGCGAACCTCTACAGCCCCATGCCAGTGGCAGCTCTAAAGCGATTGGTCGAAATTTGAACAATAAAAAAACCGCGAAACATGTTCGCGGTTTTTTGTCTCAGCGGATCGGTCAGCCTTGAACCGGAACGCCTTTGAGGTAAGGCGCAGGCTCGGCCCCGAGGTTGTTCAGCAGACGCTCGCTGTACCAGTCCACAAAGTTCACCACGCCAAACTCATAGGTCTTGGAGTAAGGCCCTGGCTGGTACGCCGTGGAGTTGATCCCGCGCTGGTTCTCTTCAGCCAGACGACGGTCCTGGTCGTTGGTCGCATCCCAGACCTGACGCATGCGATCCACGTCGTAGTCCACACCTTCAACCGCATCCTTGTGCACGATCCACTTGGTGGTGACCATGGTTTCCTGAGCGCTGATCGGCCACACCGTGAACACGATGATGTGGTCGCCCATGCAGTGGTTCCACGAGTGCGGCAGGTGCAGGATGCGCATCGAGCCCAGGTCCGGGTTCTTGATGCGGCCCATGAGTTTGGCGCAGCCCTGTTTGCCGTCCAGGGTCATCGACACGGTGCCCTTGAGCAGCGGCATGCGCACGATGCGGTTACGCAGGCCGAAGCTGGCGTGGGCGTAAGGAATCTTCTCGGCTTCCCAGGCAGCGGCGGAGGCGGCGACGTGGTCCTTGAAGGCCTGGTCGGCACGCGGGTCGGTAACGTCATCCCATTCCAGCAGGGTTTTCAGCAGCTCCGGGTGCGACGCGTTGCAGTGGTAGCACTCGCGGTTGTTTTCCAGCACCAGTTTCCAGTTAGCCTTTTCCATCAAGGTGGTGGTAATCGCCACCTTGGTGTTCTCCATGTCGTACGGTTCCATGTAATGGTTCAGCGTCGACAGGAAGTCATCAATGGCTGGCGGATTTTCCGACAGGCTGATGAAGATGTAGCCGCCGGCCGTCTTCACGTTCACCGGCTTGAGGCCGTACTGCTTCATGTCGAAGTCGGCGCCCATCTCGGTGCCGGCGAACAACAGGCGACCGTCCAGTTCATACGTCCACTGGTGGTAATGGCAGACCAGCTTGGCGACCTTGCCTTTTTCACTGGTGCACAGCCGCGAACCGCGGTGACGGCAGACGTTGTGGAACGCATGGATCACGCCTTCGGCGCCGCGAATCACGATGATCGGGTTCTTGCCGACTTGCAGGGTCAGGTAGTTGCCCTTGGTCGGGATTTCGCAGGCCATGCCGGCGATCAACCACTCTTTCTGGAAGATCTCCTGCATATCGATATCAAACAGCCGCTCGTCAGAGTAAAACGGCTGCGGCAGCGAGAAAGTGCGCTCGCGCTCTTGCAGCATCTGTGCGGTGGCCTTGCGTGCGGGTTCCAGCGGATCGCCCAGGCTGATTTTTGCGGTGACGTCCATCGATTTGATCCTCAAGGCCATTCTGTGTGGCCGGCGAAAGTGGCTAATCAGGTTTGCTACGCAAGGTGTAAAGATTGTGTCTTGGTATGGAGCGAGTGTGGGGCCGGCGCTGGGCAGAACCTTATCCATGGGCGACATGGCCCAATCTGTTCCCGACGCGCAACCCCCGGTAGATGCGGGCTGGTCGCGATAAGTATGTGAATGTCGCAGATAGGTAAATGGGTGTTCTGCGCTATACGCAGAATCGCCAACATAAGGCCGACCATCGGCGGTGGAGAACAGCATGTCCAACAGCTTCCTGAATCCGGTAACCACCCAGACCTGGGCCAACGGTCGACACATCGTCCGTTGCGTCAAAGTCATCCAGGAAACCTGGGATGTGCGCACCTTCTGCTTTATGGCTGACCAGCCGATCCTGTTCTTCTTCAAGCCGGGGCAATTCGTCACCCTGGAGCTGGAAATCGAAGGCGTGCCGATCATGCGCTCCTACACCATTTCCAGCTCGCCGTCGGTGCCGTACAGCTTTTCGGTGACGATCAAGCGCGTGCCGGGCGGCAAGGTCTCGAACTGGCTGCACGACACCTTGCACGAAGGCCAGGAGCTGGCGGTGCACGGGCCGGTCGGGCTGTTCAACGCCATGGACTTCACTGCGCCGAAGGTTTTGTACCTCAGCGGCGGCGTCGGCATCACGCCGGTCATGTCCATGGCGCGCTGGTTCTACGACACCAACGGCAACGTCGACATGGTGTTTATCCACAGCGCCCGTTCGCCCAAAGACATCATTTACCACCGCGAACTGGAACACATGGCGTCGCGGATCGATAACTTCAGCCTGCACCTGATCTGCGAGAAGCATGGTCTGGGCGAACCGTGGGCCGGTTATCGTGGTTACCTGAACCACAAGATGCTCGAACTGATGTCCCCGGACTTCATGGAGCGCGAAGTGTTCTGCTGCGGCCCGACGCCGTACATGAACGCGGTCAAGCGCATGCTCGAAGCAGTCGGCTTCGACATGTCGCGTTATCACGAGGAATCGTTCGGTGCCACGCCGCCGGAAGCCCGTGCGGATGCGGTGGAACAGGCCGAAATTGCTGCGGACGCGCCGGAAGTCGATCTGGCGGACCTGCATCAAGTCGAATTTATCTCGTCCGGCAAGAGCATTCGCGTGGCCCCGGGTGAAACCGTGCATGCGGCGGCGGCCAAGCTCGGCCTGCTGATCCCGAAGGCCTGCGGGATGGGCATCTGCGGAACGTGCAAGGTGCTGAAGCTGGGGGGCGAGGTCGAAATGGACCACAACGGCGGGATTACCGAGGAAGACGAAGCCGAGGGCTACATCCTGTCGTGCTGCAGCGTGCCGAAGGGTGATGTGCGCATCGAGTTTTGATTTGAGGCTGGAAGGTTAATTAACTTCAAGATCCACCCCCTCACCCCAGCCCTCTCCCCAGTGGGGAGAGGGGAAAGGGAGTAGATCTGCGTTGGTTTCAGAGCCTGAGTTCGACTCCGATATTTCAGGTCGATGTAGCTCCAAGAACGCCTCGGTCAGTCCCCTCGCCCCTTTGGGGAGAGGGTTAGGGTTAGGGGCGGATTTAACTGACACCCTAAATCACTCAACCAACAAACAGGTCCGGCATCAGCGGCTCGGTGGTGTCAGGCGCAAACCGATACCTTTCAAAATCCGTCACCCCGTTCTCACCCAGAATTTCCTCATCAATCAGCAACCGCCCGGTGATGCTGCGACCGCTGCTGTCCAGAATGACATGGGCTGCATCCGCCATGATCGCGGGCGTGCGCGCATGTTTGAACGACTCCCGTGAACCCAGCTGAAACTCGATCGCCGCCGTGGCGATCATGGTCTGCGGCCACAGCGAGTTGACGCTGATGCCGTAACTGGCAAATTCCTCGCTCATGCCCACCGTCAGCATGCTCATGCCGTATTTGGTCACGGTGTAGGGGCTGTACTGGGCGAACCATTTGCTCGCCAGATTCAGCGGCGGCGACAGGTTGAGGATGTGGCCGCTGGATTTTTTCAGATAGGGCAAAGCAGCCTGGCTGCACAGGAGAACGGCGCGGGTGTTGATCTGGTGCATCAGGTCGAAGCGTTTGAGCTCGATGTGTTGGACGCCAGTCAACTTGATCGCGCCGGCGTTGTTGATCAGTGCATCGATAGCGCCGAAATGCTCGTTGGCCTGGGCCAGTGCGTCACGCACCGCGACCTCATCGCGCACGTCCACCTGCAAAGCCAACGCCTTGCCGCCCGCCGCTTCAACTTCCTGCGCCACGCTGAAAATCGTCCCCGGCAATTTGGGGTGGGGCTCGGCGCTTTTGGCGGCAATCACAATATTGGCCCCGTCCTGCGCGGCCCGCAGTGCGATCTCGCGACCAATGCCACGGCTGGCGCCGGTGATGAACAGGGTCTTGCCTTGTAATGACATGCGTACGCTCCTGATTATTGTTGTCTGAGCGGATAGAAGCGGCTCGCCAATCAATGTAGACCAAGAGTTTCAGGGTGAGTGATCAGGGGAGGGGGAAAGGGGTTTTGTGGCGAGGGAGCTTGCTCCCGCTGGGCTGCGAAGCGGCCCCGAATACTGAGAATGCGGTCTGTCTGGCAGACCGCATTGGCTGGTTCTACGACGGCTGCGCCGCCGAGCGGGAGCAAGCTCCCTCGCCACAGGGGATCGGGTTGCTGTTTGAAGGAATCAGTGGGACATGACTTCGCGGATATCCGTCGCGAGTTCACGGACGCGTTCTTCTTCGGTGTCCCACGAGCACATGAAGCGTGCGCCGCCGTTGCCGATGAAGGTGTAGAAGCGCCAGCCCTTGGCCGTCAGCGCGGCGATGGCCGGTTCCGAGAGTTGCAGGAACACGCCGTTGGCCTGCACCGGGAACATCAGTTCCACGCCGGGGATGTCGCTGACCAGTTCCGCCAGCAGTTGCGCGCAATGGTTGGCGTGTTTGGCGTATTTGAGCCAGGCGTCGTTTTCCAGGATCCCGACCCACGGCGCAGAGAGGAAACGCATCTTCGAGGCCAGTTGCCCGGCCTGTTTGCAGCGGTAGTCGAAGTCTTCGGCCAGTTTGTGGTTGAAGAACAGGATCGCCTCACCGACCGCCATGCCGTTTTTCGTGCCGCCGAAGCACAGTACGTCGACGCCGGCTTTCCAGGTCAGGTCCGCTGGCGAGCAACCGAGGAATGCGCAGGCGTTGGAGAAGCGCGCGCCGTCCATGTGCAGGTTCAGGCCCAGCTCTTTGCAGGTGGCGCTGATGGCGCGGATTTCTTCAGGGGTGTAGACGCTGCCAACTTCGGTGGCCTGGGTCAGGGTCACGACGCGGGGTTTCGGGTAGTGGATGTCCTGGCGCTTGAGGGCGACTTCGCGGATCGATTCCGGGGTCAGCTTGCCGTTTTCTGTGCGGGCAATCAGCAGCTTGGAACCGTTGGAGAAGAATTCCGGCGCGCCGCACTCGTCGGTTTCGACGTGGGCGGTTTCCGAGCAGATCACGCTGTGGTAACTCTGGCACAGCGACGACAGAGCCAGCGAGTTGGCCGCGGTGCCGTTGAAGGCGAAGAACACTTCGCAGTCGGTTTCGAACAGTTTGCGGAAATCATCGGACGCGCGAGCGGTCCATTCATCGTCGCCGTAAGCGCGTTGGTGGCCGTGGTTGGCCTGTTCCATGGCAGCCCAGGCTTCAGGGCAGATACCGGAATAGTTGTCGCTGGCGAATTGTTGGCTCTTATCGGTCATGGCCCTGCTTTCCGTGGTCGAGACGCTTATGGTGAAGCGTCTCGTGGTCAATGATGGTGCGCACTTTACCGAAGATCATCCGGGGAGCACACGGGATGCGTCTGACAGAACAATACAAAGACGACGGGCAATTATGCACATGACGCAAAGGGATGGGGCACTGGATCTGCTCAAGTGGCTGGCGCTATTGAGCATGGTGCTCGATCACCTGCGATATATCGGTTATTCCGTCGATCTGCTGTATGTGCCGGGACGGATGGCGTTTCCGTGGTTTTGTCTGGCGATGGCGGCCAACCTGGCGCGGAGCCGCACAGTGACAACCGGCGGCCAGTGGCGATATCTGGGTTGGTTGCTGCTGTTCAGCGCCATCAGTGAAATTCCGTATCGGCTGTTCATACCTGATCCCGACACGTTGAACGTGATGCCTACGTTGGCGCTGGGGTTGTTGGTGGCGCGTGGCTGGCAGGACAGGACGCTGCAATCGCGATTGCTCGCGGCCGGCGCCCTGGTGCTGGCAGCGCTGTTTCCGCAGTGGCTGATGTTTGGTTTCTTCGGGGTTCTGCTGCCGCTGGCGATCTTGCTGGTGATCAAGCGGCCCTGGTATTTCAGCCTGTTGCCGGGGCTGGTGTGCCTGGTGGCCAATCAATGGGAGGTGCTGTTTTACTCCGCGCGTTTCGGTAATGGTGCCGCCATCCTTGGCATCGCCACTTGTCTGATTGCGCCATTGCTGGGGCTGGTCTTGTTGCGACATGCCAAACATCTCCAGCCACCGCCGATGCGACGTTGGGCGTATGCCTTATATCCGCTGCATTTTTTGCTTCTGTTACTCGTCCGCAATATCGCCGCATAACCCTGTGGGAGCTAGCCTGCTAGCGATGAGGTCGTCACAGCCAGCATTGATGTTGCCTGACCCACCGCTATCGCGAGCAGGCTCGCTCCCACAGGGGATCCTGGCTGAATTGAAGACTGTGTCCGGTCAGCCATTTCAGCCCATGTCGTAAACGCACCTTTGCGTGGCGTCCGTAGGCATTTGGCCTGTCTGCGCCGGTCATACCATCGCATCAAAGGGCACTGTCGAAACACCGGTGCCTTACCGAGACGAATGGCGCATAGATGCCGCTGGGAGAGACGCGATGTTCAGCAAGCAAGACCAGATCCAGGGTTACGACGATGCACTGCTGGCGGCGATGAATGCCGAGGAGCAACGCCAGGAAGATCACATCGAGCTGATCGCGTCAGAGAACTACACCAGCAAACGCGTCATGGAAGCGCAAGGCAGTGGCCTGACCAACAAATACGCCGAAGGTTATCCGGGCAAGCGCTACTACGGTGGCTGCGAGCACGTCGACAAGGTTGAAGCCCTGGCCATCGAACGCGCCAAGCAACTGTTCGGCGCCGATTACGCCAACGTCCAGCCGCACTCCGGTTCCTCGGCCAACAGCGCCGTTTATCTGGCACTAATCCAGGCGGGCGACACCATCCTGGGCATGAGCCTGGCCCACGGTGGTCACCTGACCCACGGCGCCAAAGTGTCGTCCTCAGGCAAGCTGTACAACGCCGTGCAGTACGGCATCGACACCAAGACCGGGCTGATTGACTACGACGAAGTCGAGCGCCTGGCCGTCGAATGCAAGCCGAAGATGATCGTTGCCGGCTTCTCGGCTTACTCCAAGACCCTCGACTTCCCGCGTTTCCGTCAGATCGCCGACAAGGTCGGTGCGCTGCTGTTCGTCGACATGGCCCACGTCGCCGGTCTGGTCGCTGCCGGCCTGTACCCGAACCCGCTGCCGTACGCCGATGTGGTCACCACCACTACCCACAAGACCCTGCGCGGTCCACGTGGCGGCCTGATCCTGTGCAAGGCTAACGAAGAAATCGAGAAGAAGCTCAACGCGGCTGTGTTCCCGGGTGCCCAGGGCGGCCCGCTGATGCACGTGATCGCGGGTAAAGCGGTGTGCTTCAAGGAAGCGTTGGAACCTGGTTTCAAGGCCTACCAGCAACAAGTGATCGACAACGCCCAGGCCATGGCCGGCGTGTTTATCAAACGCGGCTACGATGTAGTGTCCGGCGGCACCGATAACCACCTGTTCCTGGTCAGCCTGATCCGTCAGGGCCTCACCGGCAAAGAGGCGGACGCAGCACTCGGTCGCGCCCACATCACTGTGAACAAGAACGCTGTCCCGAACGATCCACAGTCGCCGTTCGTCACCTCCGGCCTGCGCATCGGCACCCCGGCGGTGACCACGCGCGGCTTCAAGGTGACCCAGTGCGTCACGCTGGCCGGCTGGATCTGCGACATCCTCGACAACCTCGGCGACGCCGATGTAGAGGCCAATGTTGCCCAGCAAGTGTCGGCCCTGTGCGCGGACTTCCCGGTTTATCGCTGAGCGCGGTTTTGGAGTAAATGACTATGCAACGCTACTCGGGCTTCGGCCTCTTCAAACACTCCCTCAGCCATCACGAAAACTGGCAGAAGATGTGGCGCACGCCGACCCCTAAAAAGGTCTATGACGTGGTCATCGTCGGCGGTGGCGGGCATGGTCTGGCGACCGCTTACTACCTGGCCAAGGAACACGGCATCACCAACGTGGCCGTGGTCGAAAAAGGCTGGCTGGGCGGCGGTAACACCGCGCGCAACACCACCATCGTTCGCTCCAACTACCTGTGGGACGAGTCGGCGCACCTGTACGAACACGCGATGAAACTGTGGGAAGGCCTGTCCCAGGACCTGAACTACAACGTGATGTTCTCCCAGCGCGGCGTTTACAACCTGTGCCACACCCTGCAAGACATCCGTGATTCCGAGCGTCGGGTCAGCGCCAACCGCCTCAACGGTGTGGACGGCGAACTGCTCGATGCCAAGCAAGTGGCCGACGAGATTCCGTACCTCGACTGCTCCAAGAACACCCGCTACCCGGTGATGGGCGCAACCGTCCAGCGTCGCGGCGGCGTGGCCCGTCACGATGCCGTGGCGTGGGGCTTTGCCCGTGCCGCTGACGCCTTGGGCGTGGACTTGATTCAACAGACCGAAGTGATCGGCTTCCGCAAGGAAAACGGCGTGTGCATCGGTGTTGAAACCAACAAGGGCTTCATCGGCGCCAAGCGCGTCGGTGTGGTGACCGCCGGTAACTCCGGGCACATGGCCAAACTCGCCGGTTTCCGTCTGCCGATCGAATCCCATCCGCTGCAAGCGCTGGTGTCCGAGCCGATCAAGCCGATTATCGACAGCGTGATCATGTCCAACGCCGTACACGGTTACATCAGCCAGTCCGACAAGGGCGACCTGGTGATCGGTGCCGGTATCGACGGCTACAACGGCTACGGCCAGCGTGGTTCGTACCCGGTGATCGAGCACACCATCCAGGCCATCGTCGAGATGTTCCCGGTGCTGTCGCGCGTACGCATGAACCGTCAGTGGGGCGGCATCGTCGACACCACGCCGGATGCATGCCCGATCATTTCGAAAACCCCGGTCCCGAACATGTTCTTCAACTGCGGTTGGGGCACCGGTGGCTTCAAGGCAACACCTGGCTCGGGCAACGTGTTTGCCGCGAGCCTGGCCAAGGGTGAAATGCACCCATTGGCTGCACCTTTCTCCATCGACCGTTTCCACAACGGTGCGTTGATCGATGAACACGGCGCTGCTGCGGTTGCCCACTAACAGGAGAAATCCCCATGTTGCATATCTTCTGTCCTCACTGCGGCGAACTGCGCTCCGAAGAGGAATTCCACGCATCCGGCCAGGCGCATATCCCGCGCCCACTGGATCCGACCAACTGCACCGACGAGGAGTGGGGCGACTACATGTTCTTCCGCGATAACCCTCGCGGTCTGCACCACGAGCTGTGGGATCACGTCGCCGGTTGCCGTCAGTATTTCAACGCCACCCGCGACACCGTGACCTACGAGATTCTCGAGACCTACAAGATCGGCGCCAAGCCGCAGTTCACCGACAAGACCGATAGCCCGAAAGCGGCCACGACGGCTCTGGGAGAGAAGGTATGAGCCAGATCAATCGCCTGTCCAACGGTGGACGGATCGACCGCAACAAAGTGTTGAGCTTCACCTTCAACGGCCAGGTCTACAAAGGCTTTGAAGGCGATTCGCTGGCCGCTGCCCTGTTGGCCAACGGTGTCGACATCATCGGTCGCAGCTTCAAGTATTCCCGTCCGCGCGGCATCTTCGCTGCCGGCGCCGAAGAGCCCAACGCCGTGCTGCAGATCGGCGCGACCGAAGCTACGCAGATCCCGAACGTACGCGCCACGCAACAAGCGCTGTACCAAGGTCTGGTCGCCACCAGCACCAACGGCTGGCCGAGCGTGAACAACGACATGATGGGGATTCTCGGCAAGGTCGGCGGCAAGCTGATGCCGCCGGGCTTCTACTACAAAACCTTCATGTACCCGCAATCGTTCTGGATGACTTACGAAAAGTACATTCGTAAGGCCGCCGGTCTTGGCCGCTCGCCGACCGAAAACGATCCGGACACCTACGACTACATGAACCAGCACTGCGACGTGCTGATCGTCGGCGGTGGCCCCGCTGGCCTGGCCGCTGCATTGGCAGCTGCGCGCAGCGGTGCTCGTGTCATTCTCGCCGATGAGCAGGAAGAGTTCGGCGGCAGCCTGCTCGATTCCCGCGAAAGCCTCGACGGCAAACCAGCGGCCGAGTGGGTCGCCAGCGTCATCGCCGAGCTGAAAGACACCCCGGACGTGCTGCTGTTGCCGCGCGCCACGGTCAACGGTTACCACGACCATAACTTCCTGACCATTCACGAGCGCCTGACCGATCACCTCGGCGACCGCGCCCCGATTGGCCAGGTGCGTCAGCGCATCCACCGGGTTCGCGCCAAACGTGTGGTGCTGGCGACTGGTGCTTGCGAGCGTCCATTGGTTTACGGCAACAACGACGTGCCGGGCAACATGCTCGCCGGCGCTGTGTCGACTTACGTGCGCCGTTACGGCGTGGCACCGGGCAAAAAACTGGTGCTGTCGACCAACAACGATCACGCCTACCGCGTAGCGCTGGATTGGCTCGACGCCAGCCTGCAAGTCGTGGCTATCGCCGACGCCCGCAGCAATCCGCGTGGAGCGCTGGTTGAAGAAGCACGCGCCAAAGGCATTCGCATCCTGACCGGCAGCGCCGTGATCGAGGCCCGTGGCAGCAAACACGTGACCGCCGCTCGCGTCGCCGCGATCGATGTCAAAGCACACGCTGTGACCAGTCCTGGCGAGTGGCTCGATTGCGATTTGATCGCCAGCTCCGGTGGTTACAGCCCGGTGGTTCACTTGGCTTCGCACTTGGGCGGCAAGCCGACCTGGCGTGAAGACATCCTCGGTTTCGTACCGGGCGAAGCACCGCAGAAACGCGTGTGCGTCGGTGGCATCAACGGCGTCTATGGCCTCGGTGATTCGTTGGCCGATGGTTTTGAAGGCGGCGCTCGCGCAGCCAGCGAAGCCGGTTTCAGCGTGGTCGAAGGCACGTTGCCGAAAGCCCTGAGCCGTCTCGAAGAGCCCACCCTGGCGCTGTTCCAGGTGCCGCATGAAAAAGGCACCGCGCGCGGGCCCAAGCAATTCGTCGACCTGCAAAACGACGTCACTTCCGCCGCCATCGAACTGGCGACCCGCGAAGGCTTCGAGTCGGTCGAGCACGTCAAACGCTACACCGCACTGGGCTTCGGTACCGACCAGGGCAAACTCGGCAACGTCAACGGCCTGGCCATCGCCGCCCGTTCGCTGAACGTGACCATCCCGCAAATGGGCACCACCATGTTCCGCCCGAACTACACGCCGGTAACCTTCGGCGCCGTGGCCGGCCGTCACTGTGGGCACATCTTCGAACCTGTGCGTCACACCGCGCTGCATCACTGGCACGTGAAGAATGGCGCCGAGTTTGAAGACGTCGGTCAGTGGAAGCGTCCTTGGTACTTCCCGAAAAACGGTGAAGACATTCACGCTGCCGTAAAACGCGAATGCAAAGCCGTGCGCGACAGCGTCGGCCTGCTGGACGCTTCGACCCTGGGCAAGATCGACATCCAGGGCCCGGACACCCGCGAGTTCCTCAACCGCATCTACACCAACGCCTGGACCAAGCTCGATGTGGGCAAGGCGCGTTACGGCCTGATGTGTAAAGAAGACGGCATGGTGTTCGACGACGGCGTGACTGCATGCCTGGCCGACAACCATTTCGTGATGACCACCACCACCGGCGGCGCTGCACGCGTGCTGCAATGGCTGGAAATCTACCATCAGACCGAATGGCCAGACCTGAAGGTGTACTTCACGTCCGTGACGGATCACTGGGCAACCATGACCCTGTCCGGGCCGAACAGCCGCAAGCTGCTCAGCGAAGTGACCGACGCCGATCTGAGCAACGAAGCCTTCCCGTTCATGACCTGGAAAGAAGCGCTGGTCGGCGGTGTGCCGGCGCGGATTTTCCGGATTTCGTTTACCGGTGAGCTGTCGTACGAAGTCAACGTGCAAGCCGACTATGCGATGGGCGTTCTCGAGAAAATCGTCGAGGCCGGCAAGCAGTACAACCTGACCCCGTATGGCACTGAAACCATGCACATTCTGCGGGCCGAGAAAGGCTTCATCATCGTCGGTCAAGACACCGACGGCTCGATGACCCCGGACGACCTGAACATGGGCTGGTGTGTCGGTCGCACCAAACCGTTCTCGTGGATCGGCCAGCGTGGCATGAACCGCGAAGACTGCGTGCGTGACCAGCGCAAACAGCTGGTGGGCCTGAAGCCGATCGATCCGACCAAATGGCTGCCGGAAGGGGCGCAACTGGTGTTCAACACCAAACAGACGATTCCGATGACGATGGTCGGTCACGTCACCTCCAGCTACCTGCACAACTCCCTGGGCTATTCGTTTGCCATGGGCGTGGTGAAGGGCGGTTTGAAGCGCATCGGTGAGCGGGTGTTCGCACCGCTGGCGGATGGCAGCGTGATCGAGGCGGAAATCGTTTCTTCGGTGTTCTTCGATCCGAAAGGCGATCGCCAGAACGTGTAACACCACAGTACCTGTGGGAGCGTGGCTTGCCCGCGATGAACGATAACGCGGTGCTTCAGGCAGAACGCGTCGCTCCCATCGCGGGCAAGCCCGCTCCCACAGGGCACACGAATTCAGGAAAGGTGCTTTATGACCGCAGCCAATGTTTACCAACAACGCCCAACCACTGGGGCCAAGGCCGAGTCGTCGCTGCATCATGCCGACCTCGCCAGCCTGGTGGGCAAGGGCCGCAAAAGCGCCGGCGTGATCGTGCGTGAGAAAAAACTCCTCGGCCACCTGACCATTCGTGGCGATGGCCACGATGCTGCCTTCGCCGCAGGCGTGCACAAGGGCCTCGGCATCGAGCTGCCAGGTGCGCTGACCGTCGTGGTCAAAGGCGAAACCAGCCTGCAATGGATGGGGCCGGATGAATGGCTGCTGATCGTGCCGACCGGTGAAGAATTCGCCGCCGAGCAAAAACTGCGTGAAGCGCTGGGCGATCTGCATATTGCGATCACCAACGTCAGCGGCGGCCAGCAGATCCTCGAACTGAGCGGCCCGAATGTGCGCCAGGTGCTGATGAAATCCACCAGCTACGACGTGCACCCCAACAGCTTCCCGGTGGGCAAGGCAGTCGGCACCGTGTTCGCCAAGTCGCAACTGGTGATCCGCCACACCGCCGAAGACACCTGGGAACTGCTGATCCGCCGCAGCTTCTCGGATTACTGGTGGTTGTGGTTGCAGGATGCGGCGGCCGAATACGGCCTGAGCGTCCAGGCGTAATCGTGGCGAGGGAGCTTTTGTGGCGAGGGGGCTTGCCCCCGTTGGGTCGCGCAGCGGCCCTAAATCCTGATTGCTCGGTCTGACTGACACACCGCGTTTGCTGGATTTACGACTGCTTCGCAGCCGAACGGGAGCAAGCTCCCTCGCCACAGAGTTCTCTCTGATCACAGATGTAGCAGCAGGAGTCACCGCACTATGAGCCGCGCCCCAGACACATGGATTCTGACCGCCGACTGCCCAAGCGTTCTCGGCACCGTGGACGCGGTGACCCGCTTTCTGTTCGAGCAGGGCTGCTACGTCACCGAGCACCATTCCTTCGATGACCGGCTTTCGGGCCGTTTCTTCATTCGCGTGGAATTCCGCCAGCCTGACGGCTTCGACGAACAAGCCTTCCGCGCAGGTTTGGCGGAACGTGGTCAAGCCTTCGGCATGGTCTTCGAGCTGACCGAGCCGAACTACCGGCCAAAAGTGGTGATCATGGTTTCCAAGGCCGATCACTGCCTCAACGATTTGCTCTACCGCCAGCGCATCGGCCAGTTGTCGATGGACGTGGCCGCCGTGGTTTCCAACCACCCGGACCTCAAGCCGTTGGCCGACTGGCACCAGATTCCGTACTACCACTTCCCGCTGGACCCGAACGACAAGCCGTCGCAGGAGCGTCAGGTCTGGCAGGTGATCGAAGAGTCCGGCGCCGAACTGGTGATCCTTGCCCGTTACATGCAAGTCCTGTCGCCAGAGCTGTGCCGCAAACTCGACGGCAAGGCGATCAACATTCATCACTCCCTGCTGCCGGGTTTCAAGGGCGCCAAGCCTTATCACCAGGCCTACAACAAGGGCGTGAAACTGGTCGGCGCCACGGCGCACTACATCAACAACGACCTGGACGAAGGCCCGATCATCGCCCAGGGCGTGGAGGCCGTGGACCACAGTCATTACCCGGAAGACCTGATCGCCAAAGGCCGGGATATCGAAGGGCTGACCTTGGCCCGGGCCGTTGGTTATCACATCGAGCGAAGAGTGTTTCTCAACGCGAACAGAACCGTCGTTCTTTAGATCGCCATCGCTGGCAGGCCAGCTCCCACAGGGGATTTGTGTCTGCCCACAGATCTCGGTCACACCAAAGATCAACTGTGGGAGCTAGCCTGCTAGCGATGAGGCCATTACAAGCAACACATAAACAGCATCTGTACCCGAGCAATCAACGCGCCGCCGATCCATGGCGACGCGACCGCTACATAAAAACAACAGCGAGGTGAAAGCATGTCTGGCAATCGTGGTGTGGTGTATCTCGGCGCTGGCAAGGTCGAAGTACAGAATATCGAATATCCGAAAATGCAGGACCCGCGTGGCAGGAAGATTAACCACGCCGTCATCCTTCGTGTGGTTTCCACCAACATCTGTGGTTCCGATCAGCACATGGTGCGCGGTCGTACCACCGCTCAAACCGGCCTGGTGCTGGGCCACGAAATCACCGGTGAAGTGATCGAGAAGGGCAGCGACGTCGAGAACCTGCAGATCGGCGACCTGGTGTCCGTACCGTTCAACGTCGCTTGCGGGCGCTGCCGTTCCTGCAAAGAGATGCACACCGGTGTCTGCCTCAGCGTTAACCCGGCGCGTCCGGGCGGCGCCTACGGTTATGTCGACATGGGCGACTGGACCGGCGGCCAGGCTGAATACGCGATGGTGCCGTACGCTGACTTCAACCTGCTGAAACTGCCTGATCGCGATCGCGCGATGGAAAAAATCCGCGACCTGACCTGCCTTTCCGACATCCTGCCCACCGGTTACCACGGAGCAGTCACTGCCGGCGTTGGCCCGGGCAGCACCGTATACATCGCAGGCGCCGGCCCGGTCGGTCTGGCCGCCGCCGCTTCCGCTCGCCTGTTGGGCGCTGCGGTAGTGATCATCGGCGACGTCAACACCGTCCGCCTGGCACACGCCAAGGCCCAGGGTTTCGAAATCGCCGACCTGTCCCTGGACACCCCGCTGCATGAACAAATCGCTGCACTGCTGGGCGAACCAGAAGTGGATTGCGCCGTCGACGCCGTAGGCTTCGAAGCGCGCGGCCACGGCCATGACGGCGTGAAACACGAGGCCCCGGCCACCGTGCTCAACTCGCTGATGGGCGTTGTGCGGGTTGCCGGCAAAATCGGTATCCCAGGCCTGTACGTGACCGAAGATCCAGGGGCAGTAGATGCCGCCGCAAAAATGGGCAGCCTGAGCATCCGCTTCGGCCTGGGCTGGGCAAAATCCCACAGCTTCCACACCGGCCAGACCCCAGTGATGAAGTACAACCGCCAGCTGATGCAGGCGATCATGTGGGACCGCATCAACATCGCCGAAGTGGTGGGTGTTCAGGTGATCAGCCTGGATCAGGCACCACAAGGCTATGGCGAGTTCGATGCGGGCGTGCCGAAGAAGTTTGTGATTGATCCGCACAAACTGTTCAGCGCGGCGTAAGCCTTCACGCGATGCAAAACGGCGACCCGAGGGTCGCCGTTTTTGTTGATGTTTTACATCAACCCTGTGGCGGGGGAGCTTGCTCCCGTTGAGCTGCGAAGCGGCTCGAAACGCTGTGATTTCTATCTGTAAGACACAACGTGTCTGACAGTTTCGCGACAGCTTAGCCGCCAAACGGGAGCAAGCTCCCTCTCCACAGGTGTGTGAACGGGGTAAAAATGCGGCAGCAAGGAACATTGCCCAGCAAACCCCTGTCAAACCGGCAGTTTTCCCGCTCACACACGGGCGGTTTTCATGGCGCAAGAGGATGTCTGGATGAAGATTTCACGCGGTATTGCACTGGCCTCGCTGATGACAATCGCGGCCAGCCCGGTCTTCGCCGGTTTCAGCCTGGAAGATGTGACCAACGCGGCCGCGAGCATGCAGGGCGGTAACGCCGCCACTGCCGCCGCGCCGACGCAGGAAACCGCCGGGTTGCTGGGCGCGCTGACTTCGCAGTTGAACGTCAAACCCGAGCAAGCCGTCGGCGGCACCGCGGCGATGTTGGGGCTGGCCAAGAATCAGCTGAGCTCGACCGACTATTCGGAATTGGCGAAAAGCGTACCGGGTATCGACAAGCTGTCCGGCGGCGGTGAGCTTGGCGCCCTCGCTGGATTGCTCGGATCGTCCGGTAAATCGGCCGGTCTGGAAAACGCCTTGGGCAGCGTGAAAAACACCAATGACCTGAACAACGCTTTCAGCGCGTTGGGCATGGACAGCGGCATGATCGGTCAGTTTGCCCCGGTGCTTTTACAATTCCTGGGTCAGCAGGGCGTCGGCGGTTCGCTGCTGGAAAGCCTGGGCGGGATCTGGGGCGCCGGCACCGGTAGTTGATTCAGCGGCGTTCGGCGCGCAAGGCGTCGATGCGTTGATCCTTTTCGATCCAGAGCTGGTTGACCCAGTTCTGGATCGTTTCGCGAAACACCGGGTCGTTCTCGTAATCGCCTTGCCACAGGGCCGGGTCGAGTTCGCGGGTCTTGATGTCGATGATGACCCTCGGCACGTTGCCGCTGATCAAGTCCCAAAACCCCGGAATCTGCTGCTGCGGATACACCACCGTCACATCGAGAACGGCGTCCAGCTGTTCGCCCATCGCCGCCAATACGAACGCCACGCCGCCGGCCTTGGGCTTGAGCAGGTGGGTGAACGGTGATTGCTGCTGAGCGCTTTTTGCCGCGGTGTATCGGGTGCCTTCCAGGTAATTGACCACGGTGACCGGCTGACGCTTGTACAACTCGCACGCCGCTTTGGTGATTTCGAGATCCTTGCCGGCCAGTTCCGGATTCTTCGCCAGGAATGCCTTGGTGTAGCGTTTCATGAACGGGTAATCCAGCGCCCACCACGCCAGCCCCAGGAACGGCACCCAGATCAGTTCTTTCTTGAGGAAGAACTTGAAGAATGGCGTGCGGCGATTCAGCGTCTGGATCAGCGCCGGGATATCGACCCAGGATTGATGGTTGCTGATCACCAGGTACGAGGTGTCGCGGCGCAGGTCATCGCCGCCGCGGATGTCCCATTGGGTGGGGATGCACAGGCGGAAAATCAGCTTGTCGATTTCGGCCCAGGTCTCGGCGATCCACATGACGGCCCATGAGGCGTAGTCGCGAAAGCGCCCGGGCAGGATCAGTTTGAGCAGGGCAAACACCATCAGCGGCCCGAACAGGACCAGGGTGTTGAGCAACAGCAGCAGGGTAACGAAACAGCCGGTGAGCAGGCGGCGCATAAGTAACTCTTGAAAGCCTTTGGGCGCGCCATGATAAGCAGCTTCGGGCGACAGGCCAAATCGGCGGTGACGAATGTTTCACCTTTACATCGTTATGCTTGCAGCCTGATGAGATCCCTGTGGCGAGGGAGCTTGCTCCCGTTCGGCGGCGAAGCCGCCGTAAATCCATTCAACTCGGTGTTCCTGACAAGTCAATTCACATAGCTTTGGGGCCGCTTCGCAGCCCAGCGGGAGCAAGCTCCCTCGCCACAAAGGTATGTGCTCGTCCAACTATCGTTGTTGTTTGCGGTCTAGAATTCGGCCACTGCGCCCCCATTCCCAAAGGATGCCCATTACGTGAAATCCCTCCTTGCACTGCTTTCCCTCGTGGCCCTGCCGGTCCTGGCTGCCGAGCCGACGCTGTACGGGCGTTACGAATACATTGCGCTGCCGGAAATCGGCGGCGAAGTCCTCAAGGCCAAAATGGACACCGGCGCCCTGACGGCGTCGCTGTCGGCCAAGGACATCGAAACCTTCACCCGCGACGGCGACGAGTGGGTACGTTTCCGCCTCGCCACCAAAGACGCGAGCAACAAGGTCTACGAACACAAGGTCGCGCGGATCAGCAAGATCAAGACCCGCTCCGAAGAAGACGATGATGACAAGGAAGCCATCGAGCCAACCAAGCGTCCGGTGGTCGATCTGGAGCTGTGCCTGGGCAACGTCAAGCGTACCGTCGAGGTCAACCTCACCGACCGCAGCAGCTTCAACTACCCGTTGCTGATCGGTGCCAAGGCCTTGCGTGAATTCGGCGCAGCGGTAAACCCGGCGCGACGTTTCACCGCCGACAAACCCGACTGCTGATTGACGGAATGTGAGGCTTGGGGCACCGTTCGCCCACTTAACTGCCGGGCTCGGACGCCATGCCTCATATCCTGATTGTTGAAGACGAAGCGGCGATTGCCGACACCCTGATATTCGCGTTGCAGGGCGAGGGGTTTACCACGACCTGGTTGAGCCTCGGCGTGGCGGCGCTGGAGCATCAGCGCCAGACGCCGGCCGACCTGATCATTCTCGACATTGGCCTGCCGGACATCAGCGGCTTTGAAACCTGCAAGCAATTGCGGCGTTTCAGCGAAGTGCCGGTGATCTTTCTCAGTGCCCGTGATGCGGAAATCGATCGCGTGGTGGGCCTGGAAATCGGCGCCGACGATTACGTGGTCAAACCGTTCAGCCCCCGGGAAGTTGCCGCGCGGGTCCGGGCGATTCTCAAGCGTATGGCGCCGCGCCCGGTGGCCGAGGTTTCGTCGACGCTGTTTCGGATCGACAGCGAACGCGTGCAGATCAGCTATCGCAATCAGCCATTGATCCTCACGCGGCACGAATTCCGTTTGCTGCAATGCTTGGTGGAACAACCCGAACGCGTCTTCAGTCGCGAGCAGTTGCTCGATGCGCTGGGGGTCGCCGCCGATGCCGGTTACGAGCGCAGCATCGACAGCCACATCAAAAGCGTGCGCGCCAAACTGCGTCTGGTGAAGGCTGACGCCGAACCGATCCAGACCCATCGCGGCCTCGGCTACAGCTACAGCCCGGGGCATAGCTGATGCCACTGGGGATCCGGATTTTCCTGGTCTACGTGCTGTTTATCGGCCTGACCGGTTATTTCGTGCTCAACACGGTGATGGAAGAAATCCGCCCCGGGGTGCGTCAATCCACCGAAGAAACGCTGGTGGATACGGCAAACCTGATGGCCGAGATCCTGCGCGACGACTTCAAGGCCGGCACCCTCAATCAGAACCGCTGGCCCGAACTGCTCAAGGCCTATGGCGAACGGCAGCCGAAGGCAAGCATCTGGGGTTTGCCGAAGAACCAGGTCAACCACCGCATCTACGTCACCGACGCCAAAGGCACCGTAGTGCTGGATTCCAGCGGCGTAGCGGTGGGCCAGGATTATTCGCGCTGGAACGACGTCTACCTGACGTTGCGCGGTGAATACGGTGCGCGTTCCACTCGCAGCGATCCCAACGATGCGACCTCCTCGGTGATGCACGTCGGCGCCCCGATTCGCGACAACGGCCGGATCATCGGCGTGGTCACCGTGGCCAAGCCCAACAGTTCGTTGCAGCCTTATGTGGATCGCACCGAGCGTCGATTACTCGCCTATGGCGCCGGACTGATCGGCCTGGGCCTGCTGTTCGGCGCGCTGTTGTCGTGGTGGTTGAGCGCGGCGCTGCGGCGCTTGACGGCTTATGCGCAGGCGGTGAGTGAAGGCCGGCGCGTCGAAGTGCCGCATTATCGCGGCGGTGAGCTGGAGCAACTGGCGACGGCGGTGGAACAGATGCGAACGCAGCTGGAAGGCAAAGCCTACGTCGAGCGTTATGTGCACACGTTGACCCATGAATTGAAGAGCCCGTTGGCGGCGATTCGCGGTGCGGCGGAGTTACTGCAAGGGGAAATGCCGTTGAATCAGCGGCAGCGTTTTGTCAGCAACATCGACAGCGAAAGTGTGCGCATGCAGCAGTTGATTGAACGGTTGCTGAACCTGGCCCAGGTTGAGCAGCGCCAAGGGCTGGAAGAGCGGGTGGCGGTGCCATTGGCGGGGCTGTTGGATGAGTTGCTCAATGCACAGGCCGCGCGAATCGAAGGCAAGAAGTTGCGTGTGGAACAGCGGATTGCCCCGGACATGAACCTGCATGGCGAGCCGTTTCTGCTGCGTCAGGCGTTGGGGAATCTGCTGGAAAATGCTTTGGATTTCACTACGCCTCAGGGCGTGCTGCGATTCAGCGCCGAGAGGGTCGGTGAACAGATCGAGTTCAGGCTGTTCAACCAGGCTGAGGCGATTCCTGACTATGCGTTACCGCGTTTGAGTGAGCGCTTCTATTCCTTGCCGCGACCGGACAGTGGGCGCAAGAGCACCGGGTTGGGGCTTAACTTTGTGGAAGAAGTGGTCAAGTTGCATGGCGGGACATTGAGCATCGGCAATATTGACGGCGGTGTTGAAGTCAAATTGTGTATGCCAGCTTAGAATCACCCCTCACCCTAACCCTCTCCCAGTGGGCGAGGGGACTAACCGATGTGTTATGTAGAAAATTGGCGACTTGAGATATCGAGTGGGACTCATCATTTGAAAGACTTGAAGATCGGCTCCCTTTCCCCCTCTCCCCTCTGGGGAGAGGGTTGGGGTGAGGGGTGGATCTTCCGCTGAAACACTCTCCACAAAGTCTCCACATTCCCCCCACAAAACCCCCACACACCCCTCCCAGACTCTCCCCATCCAAACAGGGAGAGTCCCATGAACCGCAGCCTGACCATAAAACTCGGGGCCATTGCCCTTCTGATTCTGTTATTGCTCATTCCGTTGCTGATGATTAACGGCGTCATCCAGGACCGCCAGCAATTGCGCGACGGCGTGCTTGAAGACATTGCCCGCAGTTCCAGCTACAGCCAGCAACTGAGCGGACCGTTGATGGTGGTGCCGTATCGCAAAGTGGTGCGCACCTGGAAACTCAACGAGAAAACCAACGAGCGCTATCAGGAAGTCGGTGAAGAACGCGGTCGTCTTTATTTCCTCCCGGAGCGCTTCGAGCTCGACGGCCAGGTGCAGACCGAACTGCGTTCCCGAGGCATTTACGAGGCGCGGCTGTTCCACGCCGACAACCGTATCAGCGGGCATTTCTCGGTCCCGGCGCAACTGGGCATCAAGGAGGACTTCGCTGATTACCAGTTCGACCAGCCGTTTCTGGCCGTCGGCATCAGCGACATTCGCGGCATCGAAAACGCCCTGAAACTCGAACTCAATGACCAGCGCCTGGACTTTGTTCCAGGCACTCAGGTGGGCTGGTTAGGCGAAGGTGTTCACGTGACGTTGCCGGCGCTGGATGCGAAGCAAGCCACGGAGTTGACCTTCGGTTTCGACCTGCGGCTGCAAGGCACCGGTCAGTTGCAGATCCTTCCAGTGGGCAAGACCAGCAAAGTGTCGCTGAGCGCCAACTGGCCGCACCCAAGCTTCATAGGCAATTACCTGCCGGCCCAGCGTGAAGTCACCGATCAAGGCTTTACCGCCAACTGGCAGACCTCGTTTTTCTCCACCAATCTGCAGGAAGCGCTAAGCAGCTGCGTGTCTGGCGGTGGTTGCGAGGCATACAACGGCCGCAGCTTCGGCGTGAGCTTCATCGATCCGGTGGACCAGTACCTGAAGAGCGATCGGGCGATCAAATATGCACTGCTGTTCATCGTGCTGACCTTCGCCGGATTCTTCCTCTTCGAAGTGCTGAAAAGCCTGGCGGTGCACCCGGTGCAATACGCATTGGTGGGCGTGGCGCTGGCGTTCTTTTACCTGTTGCTGCTGTCGCTGTCGGAGCACATCGGTTTTGCCCTGGCTTATCTGTTGTCGGCGGGTGGCTGCGTGTTGTTGATCGGCTTTTATGTCTGCCATGTGCTGCGTAGCGTGCGTCACGGCTTGAGCTTTTCGGCGGGGTTGGCGGCGCTGTATGGCTTGCTCTACGGCTTGTTGAGTGCCGAGGATTACGCGCTGCTGATGGGCTCGCTGTTGCTTTTCGGCTTGCTCGGTGTGTTCATGGTGCTGACCCGCAAGCTGGATTGGTACGGAATCGGGCCGAAGCCGGCCAAGCCGCTGGCGTTTGATATTGGAGCGGTGGAATGAGCCGGTCGCTGGGGTTGCGTGAGGATCAGCGGGAAGGGGAGGTGTTGGCGACGCTGATTGCGGTGTTGTTTCCTGTTGATCCGGTGTGGTGCCATCGCGGGCAAGCCCGCTCCCACAAGGGATCTTCTGCGAACACGAATTTCGCGCACGCCAAGGAGCCTGTGGGAGCGGGCTTGCCCGCGATGAGGCCGGTACAGTCGGCGAAGATCTAGAGCTTCGGCATCGTCGCCACCATCGAAGGCCGCTGACTCACCTCGAAATACCAGGCCGCCAATTGTGGATTCGCCTCGCGCCATTCCAGATCCGGATGCCGCAAGTCGAGGTAACCCAACGCACACGCCACGCTGATCGCCGCCACATCAAAATGGCTGGTCAGCTCGGCAATCGCATCCTTCTCCAACAGCGCCAATGCGCGACGAATCTTGTCGCGCTGGCCATCGAGCCATTCGTCCCAATGCTTCTCGGGGGCTCGCAGGACCATTTCATACCGAACCATCACCGAAGCGTCCATGATCCCGTCGGCCAGGGAGGCCAGGGTCAAACGGCGCCAGCGGGCCGAGCCTTCGCGGGGGATCAGCGGATTGCCGACGTGTTGATGGTCGAGGTAATCGAGGATCACCCGGCTGTCATGGATGACGTTGCCGTCGGCCAGGCGCAGGGCCGGGATCTTGCCCAGGGGGTTGTCTTCGTTGAGCGCCTGATCCGGGCTAACCGGTGTGAGCACGCAGTCTTGCAACGCCACGCGGTCGGTCTGACCGGTTTCGTGCAACAGCACCATGACTTTGCGAACGAAGGGCGATAACGAATTGTGGAACAGGGTCATGCTGGGGGCGGACATGGCAGCGTCTCGGAGTTGGGCAGTGCTGGGCAGCATAGCGCGTTCAAGAGATTGCTCAAGATCGTGGGGGCGAGCCTGCTCGCGAAGAGGTCGTTTACATTCAGCACCCCTGTTGAATGTCAGGCCGCCATCGCGAGCAGGCTCGCTCCCACAAGGATCAGCGGCGTTGCAGCAGGCCGCGCAGGGCAAGCACAGCGGGGACGCCCAAGCCAACCCAGCTCAAGGCATCCCAAACGCCATCGCCCAGCAGCGCGGCGAACAGCCCCGCGGCGCTGAGCAGCGCAATTACGGTGGGCGTGGCGAAGACCTTCCAGAAGTTCGACTGTCGTGGCCTCATGCTTGAGCCTCCGCCTGTTCGAGCACCGGTTTTTTCGCCGCCCTGCGCCGCACCACCCACAGATAAACCCCACTGCCCAGCACGACGATGGTCAGCACATCCAGGGTCGCCCAGAGGATTTTCATCGGCATGCCGCCGTAATCACCAAAGTGCAGCGGTTGCGACATGCCCATGGCGTCCATGTACCACGGTCGTTCGGCCACCGCCGTAACTTGCAGGGTACTGGCATCGATCAACACCGGGGTCAGCAGGTGCGACGTCAGGTGGGTGCTGCCTTTCATGAACACAGCGTAATGGTGTTCGCTGGAAAACCGTGTGCCGGGGAAGGCGATGAAATCGGGTTGCATGCCTGGCGCGACTTCCTTGGCGATGTCGAGCAAACGAGTCGCTGGCGCCAATTGCGTCAGCGGTGGCGCATCGCGATACGGTGCGATCATCGTGCTCAAGGCGTCGTTACGCCACGCGGCGATCAGCAGGTCGGCGCAAGCACTGATCACGCCGGTAACCCCGACCACCAGCGCCCAGGTCAGGGTGACCACCCCGATCAAGTTGTGCAGGTCGAGCCAGCGCAGGCGAGTGGATTTGTCCTGGCGCACGGTGGCGAATTTCAAGCGGCGCATGAACGGCAGGTACAGCACCGTCCCGGAAACAATCGCCACGACAAACATCAGTCCCATGAACGCCAGCAGCAACTTGCCCGGCAGACCGGCGAACATGTCCACGTGCAGACGCAGCATCACCATCATGAAACCGCCGTTGGCCGACGGCATCTCCAGCGCTTCACCGGTGCGGGCGTCGAGCATGAAGGTGTGCGACGAATTGGGTTCGGTGCCGGCGGTGGCGGCCATGATGGCGATCGCGGCGTTGGGTTCTTCCTCGTCGAAGCCGAAATACTGCATGACTTCACCGGGGCGATGTTTTTCCGCCGCCTGCACCAACTGCTGCAAATTCAGTTGCGGGGTGTCCGCCGGCATGTGCTTCAACTCGGCGGCATCGCCCAGCAGATGGTCGATCTCGTGGTGAAAGATCAACGGCAAGCCGGTCAGCGCCAGCATCAGCAGAAACACCGTGCAGATCAGGCTGGTCCAGGTGTGAATACATGACCAGCGGCGAATCGTTTTGCTCTTCATTTGATGGCCTTCAGAAATACCAAAGCCGTCCTCGAGGGACGGCTTGGTCTTGGAGCGTTCAGATCAGGCAATTACCACTTGTAAGTCGCACTGGCGACGACGCTGCGCTGGTCGCCGTAGTAGCAGTAGAAACTGTCACAGGTGGAGATGTAGTCCTTGTCCAGCAGGTTGGTGGCGTTCAGTGCCAGCGACGCGCCTTTCAGGCTGTTGTCCAGACGGCCGAGGTCGTAATGGACCGCCGCGTCGAACACGGTGTAGGCATCGGCCTTGCCCAGCCAGGTGTTGCCCTGATCGCCGTAGGTATTGCCGGTGTAGCGAGCGCCGGCACCAATGCCGAAGCCGTCCAGCACGCCGGCGTGCCAGGTGTAATCGGCCCACAGCGAAGCCTGTTGGTTAGGCATCAATTGCAGACGGTTGCCCTTGTTGTCGCCTTTTTGCACTTCGGATTTGGCCAAGGTGTAGGCGGCGATGATTTTCAGGTTTTCGGTGACGTCGGACACTGCTTCCAGCTCCAGGCCCTTCACTTTCACTTCGCCGGTCTGGCTGGTGATCGGTGTGGCGCCGACGGTGGTGGTGACCGAGACGTTTTTCTGGGTCAGGTCATACACCGCCGCGCTGAGCAGGGTGTTGCTGCCTGGTGGCTGGTACTTGATGCCCAGTTCCCACTGCTTGCCTTCGGTCGGCTTGAACGATTCGGTGCTCGAAGCTGACGCGCCGGTAGTGGGCTGGAAGGATTCGGCATACGACAGGTACGGCACAAAGCCCGAGTCAAATACATAGCTGATCGCCGCGTTGCCGCTGAAAGCCTTGTCGCGCTGGGTGTTGGTGGCATCGCCCTTGTTGAAGAACTCGGTGCTGGTGTGGACCCAATCCTCACGTCCGCCGACAGTCAGGCGCCATTGGTCGAGGGCCATTTGATCCTGCACGTACAGGCCGGTCTGGTAGGTCTTCTGGTTGTAGTCGTAGAACGCGGTAGAGCGCGGTGGACGAACGATCGGCTGGCCATAGATCGGGTTATTGACGTTGGTGGTCAGTCCGTCGCCAAAAATCGAGGTGTAATTGGTGTTGCTGCGCTGGTGGTCGAGACCCAGCAGCAGCGTGTGACGGACATCGCCGGTGGCGAAGTCGGCCTGGAAATTGTTGTCCACGGCGAACTGGCTGATGTCTTCATCGACGATGGTGCTGGTGCGCCCGACGTTGCCGTCGCTATCCACCTGGGTGAACGGGTAGGAGCCGACGGTGAGCCCCTGGAACGACAGATCGGATTTGGTGTAACGCAGGTTCTGCTTGAACTGCCAGACATCGTTCAAACGATGTTCGAACGCATAGCCCAGCGCGTAGTAGGTGCGGTCGTAGTATTCCCAGTCCGGATCGCCGAGGTTTTTGTGATGTGAAACCTTGCCGAACGGCATGTCGATCTTGGTGCCTTGCACCGGCAGGAACTGGCTGGTGATGCCGGTATCGTCGCGGGTGAATTGCGTGAGCAGGGTGAACCTGGTGTCGTCGTCGATGTTCCAGGTCAGGCTCGGCGCGATGTTGTAGCGCTTGTTGTCGACATGGTCGATCTGCGTGCCGCTGTCGCGCACCACGCCGCTCAGGCTGTAGAGGAACTGACCTTCATCATCGATCTTGCCGGTGCTGGCGAAGTTGATCTGGCGCTGGTTGTCGCTGCCGTATTGCAGCTGGATCTCGTGGCTGTCTTCAGCGGTTGGACGGCGGCTGACCATGTCGAGCAGGCCGCCCGGCGGGGTCTGGCCGTAAACCGACGACGCCGGGCCGCGCAGCAGGGCGAGGCGATCGAGGTTCCAGGTTTCCTGTTTCGGGTTGGCGTAGACGCCTTTTGGCAGCGGCAGGCCGTCAAGGAACTGGGTCGGTTCGAAACCGCGTACCCGTAGCCAGTCGGCGCGGGTGTCGCTGCCGTAGCTGCTGGCGACGATACCGGGCATGTAGCGCACGGCGTCGTCGAGGTTCTGCACATTGCGATCTTCCATTTGCTGGCGGGTCGCGACCGAAATCGAGCGCGGCGCTTCGACCAGCGCGGTATCGGTCTTGGTGCCGGCGGCGGTGCGCGTGGCCACGTAGCCTTCGACCGGGCCCCAGGCGCTTTCAGTATTTTCGACGCCGATGACGGCGGTTTCCGGCAGGGCCAGCGTGCCCTCGGGAATGGCGACCAGGCTGTAGGTGCCGGCGCTGCTTTGTTCCAATTGCAAACCGGTGCCGCGCAGGGCTTCACGCAGGGCGGTAGCGGCGTCGAACTGGCCCTTGACCGGCGCGGAAGTCTTTCCCGCGGCCAGCGATGGATTCAACGACAGCGCGAGGCCCGCCTGGCTGGCGATCTGATTCAGGGTGCTGGCCAGCGGCGCGGCCGGCAGGTTGTAGGCGTGAACGCTGGACGCCTGTTCGGCGGCAATCAGCTGACTGCTGGCCAGCGGGGCGCAAAGGGCAATGGCAACTGCCAGCAAGCTGGGGCGCAACAAGGTGTCTAGCGAGCGGGACATACAGCGGCTCCTGAATGGAAATATTTCTCAATTGCCTAGGTGCCGAACGAGAATCCAAAAGTGATAGGGCTGGATGAAAATAATTTCGATTCATCAATTGCGGTGAGGCTGATGACCCCATCGCGGGCAAGCCACGCTCCCACAGGTTTTGTGTCGAGCAGGAAATCTGTGAATGACACCAAAACCTGTGGGAGCGGGCTTGCCCGCGAAGGCGGCCTAGCAGGCGCAACACCTCTCAGGGCTTGGCTTCAGCCTTCGCCACCGTCACCCACCACGGCGTGTGCTGTTCAATCTGCACGGGCAGGGTCGGCAGCAGCGCACTCAAGGCCTTGTCGGTGTCGTGCAGAGGGAAGCTGCCGGTGATCCGCAAGTCAGCAACCTCCGGCGCAACGCCCAAATGCCCGCGTCGATAGCGACCGAGTTCGTGCACCAGGTCTTCCAGTCGTGCGTTGTCCACCACCAGCATGCCGCGGGTCCAGGCATCGGCGCCGAGGTTCAGCGCGACGATTGGGCCCAGGCCATTGCTGCGCATCAGCACTTGCTGGCCTTCACGCAGGATCTGCTCCTCAGGACTCGATTCCGGATGGGCCGCCACTGCGGACTGCAACACGCTCAGCCGCGTGCCGTCGTCCTCGCGCTTGACCAGGAACCGCGTGCCCAGCGCTCGCAGGCTGCCTTCGCGGGTTTCGACGATAAACGGCCGGGCATCGCCGTGACCGGTTTCGACGAGAATCTCACCTTCCTGAAGGATGATCAGCCGCTGCTTCTCATCGAAGCGCACGTCCACGGCGCTGTGGGTGTTGAGGTTGATCAGCGTGCCGTCGGTCAGGCGCAGGGTGCGCTGCTCGCCGGTGGCGGTGCGCTGGTCGGCCAGCCAATAGTCGATGGGCAGATAACGATCACCGGCGAACAGCGCCATTCCGATCACGGCGATGATGCTGGCCAGGCCACTGCCGAGTTTGCGTACCCGCCGGCGAATGCTTTCGCGCGATTGCAGTAACGCCGTGCGAGCCGGGCCGCTGGCGACGCTGAAACGCTGGTCGAGCATGCCCAACTGGCGCCACGCCCGAGCGTGTTCCTCGTGGGCGGCATGCCATTTGACGAACTCTTCGCGCTCCACCGGGTTGCCGGAATCCAGGGACAATTGCCAGGCAATCGCGGCATCCAGCACGTGGGCTGATACCGGTTTGGAACTGGCCGGGCTCATATTGGCTCACCGTACAGCGCGATGTAGCACTGACGAATGCCTTGTGCCAGGTACTGACGAACCCGGGGCACCGACACGCCCAGACGCTCGGCGATTTCCGTGTGTCCGAGGCCGTCGATACGGTTATAGAGAAACGCCGCCCGGGCCTTGCTTGAAAGCTTGCCGAGCAGGCGGTCGATGTTTTTCAGGTCTTCGAGGATCAGCTGCTGTTCTTCCACCGACGGTTGTTCGCCTTCGGGGATCAGCATCAATTCGGTGAGGTAGGCCTGTTCCAGCGCTGCGCGACGGAAATAGTCGAACAGCAAGCCCTTGGCGATCGCCACCAGAAACGCCCGCGGTTCGCGAGGCTCCTTCAGTTCATCGCGGCCCAGCAAGCGCACGAAAGTGTCCTGACTCAGGTCTTCGGCCCGTTGCGGACAGGCCACATTGCGTCGCAGCCAAGCCAATAGCCAACCGCGATGGTCGCGATACAACGCACCAACGAGCTCACTTTGGGGGCTTTGGACTGACGACACGCAGCATCACCGATTGGGAAGTGTTAACTAACGAGAATTGTTCGCGATTGTGGCAGAGGCGGGGGAGGTAAGCAATTGGCCACTGGTCAGGTGAGTTTCCAGGGCATTGTGCAAAGTAACCTGTGGCGCGGGAGCTTGCTCCCGCTGGGGCGCGAAGCGGCCCCTTGCATTTATCCAGGCAGACCCGTATCGCTGATTGACGACGGCTGCGCAGCCGAGCGGGAGCAAGCTCCGTCGCCACAGAAGATTTGCTTGTCTTAAAAGGACGGCACCCGCTGCCGGCGTTTCCATTGGCTCACTCGCTGCTGCAAATTCAGCGGGCTATGAATCTGCTGCTGCCGCGCCCGGCTGAACAAAATCAACGCCAGTTCCGCCGTGGCCAACGCATCGGCGCTGGCGTTATGCCGTTCGAAGACTTCCAGCTTGAACCAGTCGATCCACTCATCCAGCCCGGCATCGCGAATGTGCGCCTGCGGACACAGCAGCGGTGCGATGTCCGCCACATCCAGAAACGGATGCTGCAATTTGTAGCCCAAATGGTCCTTCAACGAACGCCCAAGCATGTGTTGATCGAACGGCGCATGAAACGCCAGCACCGGACTGTCACCGACGAACTCCATGAAGTCGAGCAGCGCCAGTCCCGGATCGCTACCGGCGGCAATCTCACTCGGCCCCAGGCCATGAATCAATACGCTGGGCCCCAGCTTCATATCGGCGCATTGCAGCGTGCGTTCGAATTGCTGGCTGAAATCGATTGCGCCGTCCTCGATCACCACCGCGCCGATCGACAACACCCGGTCCTTGTTCAAGTTCAGGCCAGTGGTTTCCAGGTCGAGCACCACCCAACGCTGCTCGCGCAGGCTGCACTCGCTCAGCTCTGCCGCCGAGGGCAAGCGTTGCAGACGCTGCTGGAGTTCGCCGGTCAGGCTTGGGCCTGCCGGGCGCAGCCACGAAAACAGGCTCATAGCTGATACCGCAGGGCCAGGCTGCTTTGCAGGCGTTGAGCCTGGCGCAGGGATTCGCGCAGGATCCGTCGGTCCAGGTGATTGAGGCTTTCCGGATCGACCCGGTTGGAGTAAGGCAAGTTCTCCCGGGTCTGTAGCTGATGTTGCTGCATGCGGGTTTGCTGGATGAAGTGATACGCCTCTTCATACGCAGCACCGTCCAGCCGTTCAATGACCTCTTTGGCCACCAATTCGCGAAAGCGCTCCAGGGTGTTGTTGGACTCGATGCCATGGGCCAGGGCCAGCAATCGAGCGCCGTCGACGAAAGGCGTCAGGCCTTGAACCTTGAGATCCAGCGTGGCTTTCTCGCCATTCTTGCGCGCCAGCACGAACTCCCGGAAACGTCCTACGGGCGGACGGTTGCGCAAGGCGTTCTCGGCCATCATCCGCTGGAACAGCCGATTGTCGTTCACCTGATCGAGAATGCCCTGACGCAGCTGATCGCAGCCCTGCTCGTCGCCCCAGACCACGCGCAGGTCAAAATAAATGCTCGAACCCAGCAGGTTCTCTGGCGTCGCCTCGCGAATAAACGCCGCAAAGCGTCGCGCCCATTCGGCCCGGGACAAACACAGTTCGGGGTTGCCGGCCATGATGTTGCCCTTGCACAGCGTGAAGCCGCAGAGCGCCAGGCTCTGGTTGATGTGCTGGGCAATCGGCAGCAATTGACCGCGGATTTCGGCGGCATGGGCCGCGTCCCGGGCTTCGAACAGAATGCCGTTGTCCTGATCGGTATGCAGCGTCTGTTCGCGGCGACCTTCGCTACCGAAACACAGCCAGCTGAACGGAATGCCTGGGTCTCCTTTCTCGGCGAGGGTCAGTTCGATCACCCGGCACACCGTGTGATCGTTGAGCAGGGTGATGATGTGGGTGATCTGGGTCGAGGAGGCACCGTGCGCCAGCATGCGTTCGACCAGTTGACCGATCTCGCCGCGAATCGCCACCAGGTTTTCCAGTTTCTGGGCGCTGCGAATGGTCCGCGCCAGGTGCACCAGGTCGACCCGTTGCAGTGAAAACAGATCCCGCTCGGACACCACGCCACACAGACGATGGTCTTTCACCAGGCAGACGTGGGCGATGTGGCGCTCGGTCATGGCGATCGCCGCATCGAAAGCGCTGTGGTCCGGCGACAGGAAAAACGGCGCCCGGGTCATGTGCTGTTCGATGGCTTCATTGAAGTCGTCCGTGCCGTCGGCCACCACATGGCGCAGGTCTCGCAGGGTGAAAATGCCCAGCGGGGCTTTGTGCTCGTCGACGATCACGATGCTGCCGACCTGTTGCTCATGCATCAGGGTCACGGCTTCACGCAATGGCGTGGCGGGGCTGCAGGTCACCGGATGACGCATGGCCAATTCGCCCAGCCGCGTGTTCAGTGAATATTGAGTGCCGAGGGTTTCCACGGCTTTTTGCTGGACTTGCTGATTGACCTGATCCAGCAGGCTGCTGACACCACGTAGGGCAAAGTCACGAAACGTGGTGGAAAGTGCGAACAGCTTGATGAACGCCAGCTTGTTCAGCTGTAGGCAGAAGGTGTCTTCGGCCGCCAGGTGTTCGGTACGGGTTGCGCGCTCACCCAGTAGCGCGGCGAGGGGGAAACACTCGCCGGTGGTGATTTCAAAGGTGGTTTCAGTGCCGCCCTTGGCCGTATGCGGGCGTTCACCCACGACCCGACCTTGCTTGACGATATAGAAATGCTCAACCGGCCCATCGGCAGGTTTGATGATGCTCTCGCCAGGGGCGTAGAAACGCATCTGGCATTGTTCAACCAGGTACGCCAGGTGCGCGTGTTCCATCTGATTGAAGGGCGGGAAGCGCTGAAGGAATTGCAAAGTGCCCTGGATGTTCTGCAACACCGCGGTTTTCCCTGCCTGGGTGAAGGCGTCCGCTTTACTCATAACCATGACCGCAGTCTTTTTGAATTGTTGTTGTCGGATGACTCAGCCATGGTCGGCCTCTATGCGCAGGGTGCCCATTGGACGTAAGTCTAGGTCGGGCGTTGCAGGCGTCGGAAGTTAGGAAATGTCTGACGCAAATGCAGGAAAAACCTCCTACATTGGCTATAGGAAAAGTTTCCGACGAAGTGCACATTGTAGGTCTGCTTAGCGATGTCTGACGGAAGTGCTAGGGGATTGAATTGAAAACGTAGAGAAAGCCATGTCCGACCACGATATTTTGAGTGACGCCGAGCGCGAGGCGCTGAATGCCGTCATGCTGGAACCTGACTTGCCACCCCAGCGGGTGCTGATCGTCGATGACGATAAAGACGCGCGGGAACTGTTGTCGGAGATTCTTGCGTTGGACGGTATTCGTTGCATGACGGCTGCCAGTGGCGAAACCGCACTCAAGATGTTGAGCGAGAAACCCTCGATTGGCCTGGTGATTACTGATCTGCGCATGGGGCACATCGGTGGTCTGGACCTGATCCGGGAAGTTCGCGAGTCGGTAAGGGCGGCAATGCCGATCATCATTGTTTCCGGCGACGCCGACGTGCAAGACGCGATTGCCGCCATGCATTTAAGCGTGGTCGACTTCCTGCTCAAACCTGTCGATACCGGCAAGCTGTTGGAGCTGGTCAAACATGAGTTGGGAATAATGGATGAGCAAACCCCGATTTGAAACAAAAAGGCCCTGATCTTTCGATCAGGGCCTTTTTTGTCCGGCGTCAGCGCTTTAGTTACAGGCCATTGGCAGCCTTGAACTCGCGACGGCGACGGTGCAGGACCGGCTCGGTGTAGCCGTTCGGCTGCTTGGTGCCTTCAACCACCAGTTCGACCGCCGCCTGGAAGGCGATGTTGCTGTCGAAGTTCGGTGCCAGCGGGCGATACAGCGCGTCGTTGGCGTTCTGACGGTCAACCACTGGCGCCATGCGCTTGAGGCTTTCCATCACTTGCTCTTCGGTGACGATGCCGTGACGCAACCAGTTGGCGATGTGCTGGCTGGAAATACGCAGCGTCGCACGGTCTTCCATCAGGCCGATGTCATTGATGTCCGGCACCTTCGAGCAACCCACGCCCTGATCGATCCAGCGCACCACGTAACCGAGAATGCCCTGGGCGTTGTTGTCCAGTTCGTTCTTGATCTGTTCCGCGGTCCAGCTCGGGTTCACGGCCAGCGGGATGCTCAGGATGTCGTCCACCGAAGCGCGCGCACGTTTGGCCAGTTCGGCCTGACGGGCGAACACGTCGACCTTGTGGTAATGCAGCGCGTGCAGCGCGGCGGCGGTCGGCGATGGAACCCAGGCGGTGTTGGCGCCGGCCAGCGGGTGAGCGATTTTCTGTTCGAGCATCGCCGCCATCAGGTCGGGCATCGCCCACATGCCTTTACCGATCTGGGCGCGACCTTGCAGGCCGGTGCTCAAACCGATATCGACGTTCCAGTTCTCGTAGGCGCCGATCCACTTCTCGGCCTTCATGTCGGCCTTGCGCACCATCGGGCCGGCTTCCATGGAGGTGTGGATTTCGTCGCCGGTGCGGTCGAGGAAACCAGTGTTGATGAACACTACGCGCTCGCTGGCGGCCTTGATGCAGGCCTTGAGGTTGACCGTGGTCCGGCGCTCCTCGTCCATGATCCCGACTTTCAGCGTGTTGCGCGGCAGACCGAGGACTTCTTCGATGCGACCGAACAGCTCGTTGGTGAACGCGGCTTCTTCCGGGCCGTGCATTTTCGGTTTCACAATGTAGACCGAACCGGTGCGGCTGTTCTTGCGCGAGCTGTTGCCATTTAGGCTGTGGATCGCCGCCAGGCTGGTGATCAGGCCGTCAAGAATGCCTTCCGGCACTTCGTTGCCATCTTTGTCGAGGATTGCATCGATGGTCATCAGGTGACCGACGTTACGCACGAACAACAGCGAACGACCGTGCAGGCTCAATTCTTTACCGTCGACACCGGTGTAGGTGCGATCGGCGTTCATGGTGCGGGTAAAAGTCTGACCGCCCTTGGAGACTTCTTCTGACAGGTCGCCCTTCATCAGGCCGAGCCAGTTGCGGTAGATCACCACTTTGTCATCGGCATCGACAGCGGCGACGGAGTCTTCGCAGTCCATGATAGTGGTCAACGCGGCTTCCATCAGGATGTCTTTGATGCCGGCAGCGTCGGTCTGGCCGACCGGGGTGCTGGCGTCCACCTGGATTTCGAAATGCAGGCCATTGTTTTTCAGCAGGATCGCGGTCGGTGCAGCCGCATCGCCGTGGAAGCCGATCAACTGAGCGTCGTTACGCAGGCCGGAGTTGCTGCCGCCTTTGAGGGCGACCACCAGTTTGCCGTCAACGATCTTGTAGCCGGTGGAATCGACGTGAGTGCCGGCCGCCAAGGGCGCGGCTTCGTCGAGGAAGGCGCGGGCGAAGGCAATGACCTTGTCGCCGCGAACCTTGTTGTAGCCTTTGCCTTTTTCCGCGCCGTCGGCTTCGCTGATGGCGTCGGTGCCGTAGAGCGCGTCGTACAACGAACCCCAGCGGGCGTTCGAGGCATTGAGCGCGAAACGGGCATTCATTACCGGCACCACGAGCTGTGGACCGGCCATGCGGGCGATTTCGTCATCGACGTTTTGCGTCGTTGCCTGGAAATCAGCCGCTTCTGGCAGCAGATAACCGATGTCTTGCAAGAAGGCTTTATAGGCCACAGCGTCGTGTGATTGACCGGCACGGGATTGGTGCCAGCCATCGATACGAGCCTGGAAATCATCGCGTTTGGCGAGTAGGGCTTTGTTCTTCGGCGCCAGGTCATGAATGACCTTGTCGGCACCGGCCCAGAACTTATCGGCGGTGAGGCCGGTACCGGGAATGGCTTCGTTGTTCACGAAGTCGAACAGGACTTTGGCGACCTGCAGGCCACCGACTTGAACGTGTTCAGTCATTGCTTGCCTCACTCTGCTCAGCTATTTCGCTTTTCAGCTCTTCAAATTAACAATGAAGCCTCTGGCTATTTAAACCACAAACCCCTTCCACCAGTACATGCCATTTCGGGCGGCTGGGATGGAACCGATCAACGGCGTTGAGGCCTTGCTGATAGGGCTTTCAGGGCTGCGACTGTGCCGGTGGCAGACATCGATCCAACGTTATGTAGTGCGCGCTGCGGCATACTACATGATGAATTGCGCTTGTGAAAATTAGACTAATTACGTCGTTCTGCGACCCCATGACGCATTGCGGTCACGTCGGGGATGGGGATGTTCTCAAAAAAGTATTAGATTGTTCCAGTTAAATATATAAAGTTGTACACGATTTGTTTTTTTTAGCGGTATAGGCGGCGCTTGCCTTCGCGAGCAAGCCCGCTCCCACAGGTCCTGCGCAATCCTTGTGGGAGCGGGCTTGCTCGCGAAGGCGTCAGGCGATTCAGCGCAGGACCAGCGCAGAAACGGCCCTTGCCTATACTTGCTTTTCTATAACAAAAGTCATGACTAGAGGGCTGCGCCATGGACCACCTCGTACTCACTGTTTTCGCTCCGGACAAGCCAGGGCAGGTCGAGCGCATTGCCCAATGCATTGCCGAGCATGGCGGCAACTGGCTGGAGAGCCGCATGTCGCGTATGGCCGGGCAGTTTGCCGGGATTCTCCGGGTGGGTGTGCCGGCCGAAGCCTACGATGAGCTGGTCGATGCTCTGAAGGCGTTGTCCGCCCACGGTATTCGCGTGCTGATCGCCGAAAGCGGCATCGAGCAATCCTGCACCTGGAAGCCTATTGCCATGGAATTGTTGGGTAATGACCGCCCCGGGATTGTCCGCGACATTACCCGCTTGCTGAGTGAACAAGGGGTGAACCTGGAGCGACTGGTGACCGAAGTGCGTCCGGCGCCGATGAGCAGCGAGCCGCTGTTTCACGCCGAAGCGATTCTGGCGGTGCCGCTCACCTTATCTCTGGATGTATTGCAGTCACGGCTGGAAACCTTGGCCGACGATCTGATGGTGGAGTTGGTGCTGCGCAGCGAACCCTGACAGGGTTATCCAAGTTATACGTGCACCTGCCTGTGGATAACCTGTAGAGACAGCCCGCCAGCCCACGCCGGCCGGGCTTCTTCAGGATCTGATCAAAAAACCAGCAGTTTCAACAAGTTGCGCACAAACGGCGGGGATCACGCTGTGGATAACCTTGGGAAGGATCAATACAGGCCACGAAGGGCGTGGCCTGTAGAGGTTTGTGTGTTTTTTGATCAGCTGCGGCGGCGCATACTGATTACCGCATCGACGCTGTAAATCGCCAAGCCGGCCCAGATAAAAATAAACGCGACCAGCGTGCTGGAAGACAAGTGCTCGCCAAACAGCAGCACGGCTTGCAACAGCACCAGCGTCGGCGCCAGGTACTGGAGAAATCCCAGTGTGGTGTAGGGCAAATGCCGTGCGGCGGCGTTGAAACACACCAGCGGCACCAACGTCACCGGCCCAGCCGCCACCAGCCACCAGGCTTCGGAGGTGGTCCAGAACTCGGGCTGAGCACTCATGGCCGTCTGATTGAACAGCAGCCAGGCAATGGCAATCGGCACCAGCATCCAGGTTTCCACAACAAGACCGGGCAGCGCTTTGACCGGTGCTTGCTTGCGGATCAGGCCGTAGAAACCGAACGTCAACGCCAGCACCAGCGACACCCACGGCAGACTGCCGACCTGCCACACCTGTTGCGCCACGCCGACCGCCGCCAGTCCCACGGCGATCCACTGCATGCGCCGCAGCCGTTCGCCGAGGATCAACATCCCCAGCAGCACGTTGACCAAGGGGTTGATGTAGTAACCGAGGCTGGCCTCGAGCATGCGCCCGTTGTTCACCGACCAGACGTAAGTCAACCAGTTGGCCGCAATCAGCGTGCCGCTCAGGGCCAGAATCGCCAGTCGTTTCGGGTTGTCACGCAACTCACGCCACCAGCCCGGATGCTTCCACACCATCAGCAGCAAGGCACCGAACAGCGCTGACCACAGCACGCGGTGGATGATGATCTCCACGGAGGGCACGTTGGCGATGGCTTTGAAGTAGATAGGGAACAGGCCCCAAATGATGTAGGCACTCAGACCCAGGATGTACCCGCGACGCGGGTTGGCAGCTTGCATGCAGAATCCTTGCTTAGGCAGCTAACAAAGAGGGGATTGTAAGGAGATTTGCAGGAATGGTCGCGGACCAATGTGGGAGCGGGCTTGCTCGCGAAGGCGTCAGTACAGGCGACATCATCGGTGAATGCCAGTCCGTCTTCGCGAGCAAGCCCGCTCCCACTGGGAATTTGTAGTTGTTAGAAGAGTTTCAGCGGTTCTTCGTTCAGCGCAGCCAATTGCTCACGCAACGCCAACACCTGATCTCCCCAATACCGCTCACTTCCAAACCACGGAAAACTATGGGGGAACGCCGGGTCGTCCCAGCGGCGGGCGAGCCAAGCGCTGTAGTGCATCAGGCGCAAGGCGCGCAACGGTTCGATCAGCGCCAGTTCCCGCGGGTCGAAGTCGTGGAATTCGTTGTAACCGTCCATTAATTCTGACAACTGACCGAGACATTCCTGGCGATCACCGGCCAGCATCATCCAGATGTCCTGAACGGCCGGGCCCATGCGACAGTCGTCGAGGTCGACGATGTGGAACATTTCGTCGCGACACATCATGTTGCCGGGGTGGCAATCGCCGTGCATTCGGATGTTCTGGTGTGGCGTCGCCTTGTAGACCTCTTCCACGCGCTTGAGCAGGTCGCGGGCCACGGACTCGTAGGCTGGCAGCAGGCTTTTGGGCACGAAGTTGCCTTCGAGCAATGTGGTCAGCGAATCGTGACCGAAGTTCTTTACACCCAGCGCTTCACGGTGTTCAAACGGCTTGGTCGCACCGACGGCGTGCAGCCTGCCGAGCAGTTGGCCCAGGCGATACAGCTGATCGAGATTGCCCGGCTCCGGCGCACGGCCGCCACGGCGGGGGAACAGGGTGAAACGGAACCCGGCATGTTCGTGCAGGCTGGCGCCGTTGTGAATCATCGGCGCGACCACCGGCACGTCGCATTCGGCGAGTTCGAAGGTGAACTGGTGCTCTTCGAGAATCGCTTCGTTGGTCCAGCGCTGCGGACGGTAAAATTTGGCGATCAGCGGCTCGGAGTCTTCGATGCCGACTTGGTAGACGCGGTTCTCGTAGCTGTTGAGCGCCAGAATGCGCGCGTCGCTGAGAAAGCCGATGCTTTCGACGGCATCGAGCACGAGGTCTGGGGTGAGGGTTGCAAACGGGTGGGCCATGCTGACTCCTGCGCGCAGCAGGCTGCCGCGTCCGGCCAAGCATGGTAGCGCAGACGGGCCGTCTTTAGTGTTAAGGCTTGAGATGAGTGGTGTTGCCATCGCTAGCAGGCTAGCTCCCACAGGGGATTTGCGGTGTGTCGCAGATCCAGTGTGGGAGCGGGCTTGCCCGCGAAGAGTCCCTATCAGGCGCCGACGATCCCGCCATCTTCACGCGTGATAGCCATCACCGATGACCGCGGCTTGCCATTCGGCAGATGCTCAGGGAACGTCGATCCCCCGTTCTCCCCCGGATGCTGAATCCCGACAAACAGCGTCTTCTGATCCGGTGAAAAGCTGATCCCCGTCACCTCGCAACCCACCGGCCCCACCATGAACCGACGAATCTCCCCGGTCACCGGGTCGGCACACAGCATCTGGTTGTTACCCATACCGGCAAAATCCCCGGCATTGCTCGAATCGCCATCCGTGAGAATCCACAACCGTCCGGCGTTGTCGAAGCCCAGGCCATCCGGGCTGTTGAACATGTTCTGCGGCGTGATGTTCGACGAACCGCCCTTCGGCGTGCCAGCGTGGACGCCCGGGTTGCCGGCGACCACAAACAGGTCCCAGGCAAAACTTTTCGAGCCGTGGTCGTCGCGGTCGGTGCGCCAGCGCAGGATCTGCCCGTAGATGTTCTTCTCGCGCGGGTTCGGTCCGCCCACGGGCTGGCCGTCTTCGCCGCGTTTGGCGTTGTTGGTCAGCGTGCAGTAAACCTGGCCATCTTTCGGGCTGACGACGATCCATTCCGGACGGTCCATGCGTGTGGCTTTCACCACGCTGGCCGCGAGGCGCGCGTGAATCAGTACTTCGGCCTGATCGGCAAAACCACTGCTGGCGTCGATGCCGTTTTTACCGTGGGTCAGTTCGATCCACTCGCCCTGGCCTTTGGGGTGATCGGCGTTGCTGTCGCCCGCATCGAAACGTGCCACGTACAACGTGCCGTGGTCCAGCAGGTCGCGGTTGGCCTTGGGGTTTTTGTGGTTGATCTTGTCGCGGCTGACGAATTTGTAGATGAACTCGCCGCGCTCATCGTCGCCCATGTAAACCACGGCGTGACCGTCATTGGTTTCAGCCAGGGCGGCGTTTTCATGTTTGAAGCGGCCCAGGGCGGTGCGCTTGACCGGCGTCGATTGCGGATCGAACGGGTCGATTTCCACGACCCAGCCGTGGCGGTTGAGCTCGTTCGGATTCTTCGCCAGGTCGAACCGCTCATCGTGTTGATGCCAGTTGATCTCTTTACTGGTTGCCACTACACCGTAGCGTTTTTGCGCGGGATCGAATTTCTGCTCGGCATTGCTGCTGCCGAAGCAATCGGTGAAGTTTTCTTCACAGGTCAGATAGGTGCCCCACGGCGTCTTGCCGTTGGCGCAGTTCTGGAAAGTGCCGAGGACATGCTTGCCCTGCGGGTCGGCGCTGGTTTTCACCAAGGCATGACCGGCGGCCGGACCGCTCAGGTTGATCGGCGCGTTGCCGTGGATACGACGGTTGTAGCGCGAGCCCTGGACGAATTGCCATTGGCCGTTCTTGCGCTGCACTTCGATCACCGACACGCCTTCGCAGGCAAGCGCCTTGTGCACCTCTTGCGCCGATTGCGGCATGCCGCCGTGCGGGTAGAGGTAGCGGTAGTTGGTGTATTCATTGTTGATCGCCATCAGCGCCCGGTCTTTCTCGCCCGGAAACTCGAACAGGCTCATGCCGTCGTTGTTGTCGCCGAACTGGACTTCCTGCTGCTCGGCGGTGCCGTTGCCACTCGGGTCGAACGCCGGACCGTTTTTCTGTAAAGGCTGGCCCCAACTGATCAACACCGAGGACTTGTAACCCGGCGGCAAGGTAATGGCGTCGCTGGTGGTGGCGGGAATGCTGTCAAAACCCAACAGTTTGCTGGAGGCTGCACTGACACTCGCGGCCAGCACGCTGCGGCTCAGAAGGTTGCCGCCGAGGAACATGGCCGCACCGCAGAGGGCGCCGGCGCTGATGAAACCACGGCGGCTGAGACCGACCATTTTCTCGAGGTCGGTGGACTGGTTTTCTTCTAATAGGCTCACATCAGGCTCCCTGTTGGTTTTTGCAGCCACCTTAAAGAGCGTCGATGAAGCTTTTGTTTCAGAGTGGAGTGCCGAGCAAAACATTGGACGGCGCGAACTGCACCCGCACCGGTTTGTCTGCGGCAAGACCTAGCGTTCGCAAGTGCAGCGGCTCGGCCAGTGCGCAGAGGGTCTGGCCGTTGGGAAGGCCGATTCGCACTTCGCTGGGGCCGTCTTTGGCATCGAGAATGGTTTCGATCATGCCCGTGAGGCAATTGTTGCCGGGTGTTGTTTGTTGATCGATGCCCAGCAACTCCAGCCAACCGGCCTTGATCAGGGCCACGACTTCGGTGCCGGTCTCCAGCTCCATGCGCAGGGTGCTGTCGTGAGTGATCTGCGCATCGAGGGTCAAGCCTTCGGCCAGTTCAAGACGGACTCGATCGTTGTGCCCCTGGCTGCCGATCGCCACGATCTTTCCGTGCAATTGATTGCGCGCGCTGGTTCTGAGCATCAGCCGACCGAGCAGGTCCAGGTCGCTGGCATCTTCCGCGGCTTCCAGCACCTGGGCCTGCAATGCTTGCAGCTTTTGATACAGGCGCAGCACGCGCTCACCTTCGCTGGAGAGCTTGGCGCCACCGCCGCCCTTGCCGCCGACGCTGCGTTCCACCAGCGGTTTTTGCGCGAGGTTGTTCAGCTCATCGATGGCATCCCAGGCCGCCTTGTAGCTCAGCCCCGCGCTTTTCGCGGCGCGGGTGATCGAGCCCTGTTCGGCGATGTGCTGCAGCAACGCGATGCGCTGCGGGCGACGGACAATGTGCTGAGACAACAAGGTGGGCAAGGACATGGAGAGAGGCTTTGGGTTGTGGCGATGGGGAGGACGTTGGCGGCTTGGACTGCTGGAGTCAAGTCAGACCACAAACCCTGTGGGAGCGGGCTTGCTCGCGAAGGCGTCGGTTCAGTCGACATCGATGTTGAATGCCAAGCCGCCTTCGCGAGCAAGCCCGCTCCCCCAGGTTTTGCGCCCCTGGGTTAAACCGCTTCGCCGGGTTTGGGCGTGCGGGCCAGGCAGTAAACATCGACCCGTGCCGCGCCAGCGTCCATCAACAGGCGGGCCAGGGCCTGTGCGGTGGCGCCAGTAGTCAGCACGTCGTCCACGATCGCCAGGTGCCGGCCCTTGATGGATGCTTCGGGCACCAGCGCAAAAGCATTGCGCAGGTTCTTCTTGCGCGCATCGGCATTCAGGTCTTGTTGCGCGCTGGTGTCCTGAATCCTCAGCAGCAGTTTTTCATCGCAAGGGATGTTGAGGCTGTCACCGAGCCAGCGGGCGAGCATCGCGGCCTGGTTGAAACCCCGTTGACGCAGGCGTTTAGCAGCAAGCGGAACAGGGACCAGAGCGTCGGGCCTATCAAGGTCCTCATCGAAGCGGTGTTGCAGGTATTGCGCGAGAAGTTCGCCGAGCAGGCGGCCAAACGGCCACTTGGCGCTGTGCTTGAAGCGCGTGATCAACGTGTCCACCGGAAAACTGTAAGTCCAGGGCGCAGCGACCCGCTCGAAAGCCGGCGGCAGTTTTAAACATGGGCCACACGTCAGGCCGGCCGCAGGCAATGGCAGGGCGCAGGTCTGGCAGTGATCCCCCAACCAGGGCAGGTCCGTTTCGCAGGCCATGCAGATGGGCCTGACTTCTTCGGTGGCCTCGCTGCAGAGTAAGCAGTGTTGATCATTGTTTAACCAGATGTAAACCTGTCCTACGTATGGTGGTTGACAGCGCATCGCTCTTCCTTAAATATGCCGAACATCCGTGTCGCGTCTGTGGGTATTCCATCCCCCGACCGCTTGCCAAGCATAAAACAAAGGAAACGCCCATGAGCGCCAGCACCTCTGCAACCCTGCGTCATGACTGGTCTTTGGCCGAAGTCAAAGCACTCTTCGTTCAGCCATTCAACGACCTGTTGTTCCAGGCGCAAACGGTGCACCGCGCGCATTTCGACGCCAACCGCGTCCAGGTTTCCACCCTGCTGTCGATCAAGACCGGCGCCTGCCCGGAAGATTGCAAATATTGTCCGCAGTCCGGTCACTACAACACCGGCCTGGAAAAAGAAAAGCTGATGGAAGTGCAGAAGGTCCTCGAAGAGGCCGCTCGCGCCAAGGCCATCGGTTCGACCCGTTTCTGCATGGGCGCGGCGTGGAAACACCCGTCGGCCAAAGACATGCCTTACGTGCTGGAAATGGTCAAAGGCGTGAAAGCCATGGGCCTGGAAACCTGCATGACCCTGGGTCGCCTGGATCAGGACCAGACCGTTGCGCTGGCCGACGCCGGCCTCGATTACTACAACCACAACCTCGACACCTCGCCGGAGTTCTACGGCAGCATCATCACCACCCGCACTTACAGCGAGCGCCTGCAAACCCTGGCTTACGTGCGTGAATCGGGGATGAAGATCTGCTCCGGCGGCATCCTCGGCATGGGCGAGTCCCTCGATGACCGCGCCAATCTGCTGATCCAGCTGGCCAACCTGCCCGAGCATCCAGAGTCGGTGCCAATCAACATGCTGGTGAAAGTCGCCGGTACGCCGCTGGAAAACGCCGAGGACATCGACCCGTTCGACTTCATCCGCATGCTCGCCGTCGCGCGCATCCTGATGCCGCAATCCCACGTGCGCCTGTCCGCTGGCCGCGAAGCGATGAACGAGCAGATGCAGGCCCTGGCGTTCTTCGCCGGTGCCAACTCGATTTTCTACGGCGAAAAACTGCTGACCACCGCCAACCCGCAGGCCGACAAGGACATGCAACTGTTCTCGCGCCTGGGGATCCTGCCGGAAGCGCGCGAAGAGCACGCGGACGAAGTGCATCAGGCCGCGATCGAACAAGCGCTGGTTGAGCAGAAGAGCAGCGAGCAGTTCTATAACGCGGCTGTTTAACGCCCTCCTCTGAAGGAATACAAGACACTGTGGGAGCGGGCTTGCCCGCGATAGCGATTTATCAGTCGACTTCTATGTTGAATGTGACGCCGTCATCGCGGGCAAGCCCGCTCCCACAGGGTATTGCGTCGTCGCTTCTGAATTCTGCCCCGTGAGGCCTGCATGTCTTTCGATCTCGCCGCACGCCTTGCTGCCCGTCGTGCCGAAAACCTCTACCGCCAACGCCCCCTGCTCGAAAGCCCTCAAGGCCCGGAAGTGGTGGTCGACGGTCAGCCATTGCTGGCGTTCTGCAACAACGATTACCTGGGCCTGGCCAATCATCCGCAAGTGATCGAAGCCTGGCGCGCCGGTGCTGCTCGTTGGGGTGTCGGTGGCGGGGCGTCGCATTTGGTCATTGGCCACAGCACGCCGCATCATGAGCTGGAGGAAGCGTTGGCCGACCTGACCGGTCGCCCGCGTGCGCTGCTGTTCACCACCGGTTACATGGCCAACCTCGGCGCGGTCACCGCGTTGATCGGGCAGGGTGATACGGTGCTGGAAGACCGCCTCAATCATGCCTCGTTGCTGGATGCCGGTTTGTTGTCCGGCGCGCGTTTCAATCGCTATCTGCACAACGACGCGGCCAGTCTGGCCAAGCGTCTGGAGAAGGCGACCGGCAATACGCTGGTGGTCACCGACGGCGTGTTCAGCATGGACGGCGATATCGCCGACTTGCCGGCGCTGGCCCGGGAAGCCAAGGCTAAAGGTGCGTGGCTGATGGTTGATGACGCGCATGGCTTCGGTCCGCTGGGCGCCAACGGCGGCGGGATCGTCGAGCATTTCGGCCTGAGCCAGGAAGACGTGCCGGTGCTGGTCGGCACCCTCGGCAAGGCATTCGGCACTGCGGGTGCCTTTGTGGCTGGCAGCGAAGAGCTGATCGAAAGCCTGATCCAGTTTGCCCGCCCCTATATCTACACCACCAGCCAACCGCCGGCCTTGGCCTGTGCGACGCTCAAAAGCCTCGAGCTGCTGCGCACTGAACATTGGCGTCGCGAGCATCTGAAAGTGTTGATCCGCCAGTTCCGGCACGGCGCCGAGCAGATCGGCCTTGAGTTGATGGACAGCTTCACGCCGATCCAGCCGATCATGATCGGCGATGCCGGGCGTGCGGTTCGACTGTCGCAGATGCTGCGCGAGCGCGGGCTGATGGTCACGGCGATTCGTCCGCCCACCGTGCCCGCCGGCAGCGCGCGTCTGCGCGTGACCCTGACCGCGGCCCACAGCGAGGCACAGGTGCAGCTATTGTTGAATGGACTGGCCGATTGTTTCCAACAACTTGGACCGGAGCCAAGCCATGCGTGATCGACTGATTCTGCTGCCCGGATGGGGCCTCGGAGTTTCACCGCTGGAGCCGTTGGCAGCCGCGTTGCAGGGGCTGGATGAGCATCTGCGGGTCGAGATCGAGCCGTTGCCGGAACTGGAATCGAGCGAGCTTGAAGAGTGGCTCGATGAGCTGGATTCGACGATCCCGCAAGACGCCTGGCTCGGTGGCTGGTCCCTCGGCGGCATGCTTGCGTCTGAGCTGGCGGCGCGTCGGGGTGATCGTTGCTGCGGCTTGCTGACCCTGGCGAGCAATCCTTCTTTTGTCGCCCATGAGCAGTGGCCGAGTGCGATGCCTGGCGAAACCTTCGATGCGTTTCTCGCCGGTTGCAAAGCCGACCCGCGGATGACGTTGAAGCGCTTTTCACTCCTTTGCGCCCAAGGCTCGGAAGATCCTCGCGGGCTGTCGCGGTTGTTGCTCGGTGGGGCGCCGCATACCTCAGAAGCGGTGCTGATGAGCGGACTGGAAGTGCTCGCCCAACTGGATACCCGTCAAGCGTTGCAGGCATTTCGCGGTCCACAACTGCATTTGTTCGCCGGCCTCGACGGTCTGGTTCCGGCGGAAGCGGCGGGTGATTTGTTGGCCTTGCTGCCGGACGTCGAAATCGGTCTGATTGAACAGGCCAGCCATGCGTTTCTTCTGGAAGATCCCCACGGTGTGGCGGGGGCGATCCAGGCCTTTTTGCACGAGTCCGGTGATGACTGATTTATCTCTCCCCAATCTGCCCGGCGGCTTGCCCGACAAGCGTCAGGTAGCGGCCTCCTTTTCCCGCGCGGCGGCGAGCTACGACAGCGTGGCTGAACTGCAGCGCGATGTCGGCAGCCAGTTGTTGAGCCGTTTGCCGGATGATTTTGTACCGGGCGTCTGGCTGGATCTGGGATGCGGCACCGGGCATTTCAGCCGGGCATTGGGCGAGCGCTTTCCTGCCGGTCACGGACTGGCAATGGACATCGCCGAAGGCATGCTCAACCACGCCCGGCCACTGGGCGGCGCCACGCATTTCATCGCCGGTGATGCCGAGCACTTGCCGCTGCAGGATTCGACCTGTGATCTGATCTTCTCGAGCCTGGCGGTGCAGTGGTGTGCGGATTTCGAATCGGTGCTCAGTGAGGCGTATCGGGCCCTGAAGCCGGGTGGGATTTTCGCGTTTGCTAGTCTTTGCGTAGGAACGTTGTTTGAGTTGCGTGACAGCTGGCGGCAGGTGGATGGCATGGTGCACGTCAATCGCTTCCGCGAGTTGGGGGTTTATCAACATTTGTGCGCGTCCAGTGGCTTGAAGGTCGTCGGCCTGCAAACCCGTGCGCATGTGTTGCATTACCCGGATGTGCGCAGCCTGACGCATGAACTCAAGGCACTGGGCGCGCACAACTTGAACCCTGGTCGGCCGGGTGGTTTGACCGGTCGCGCGCGGATCCTCGGCTTGATCGAGGCTTATGAGCAGTTTCGTCAGGCCGAAGGATTGCCAGCGACTTATCAGGTGGTCTACGCCGTGTTGGAGAAACCCGTATGAGCGCAGCCTATTTCATCACCGGCACGGACACTGATGTCGGCAAGACCACCATTGCAGCAGGCTTGTTGCATGCTGCGCGGTCGGCGGGCATGAGCACGGCGGCGGGCAAACCGGTCGCTTCCGGCTGTGATGTGACGCCCAAGGGATTGCGTAATTCCGATGCGCTGGCGCTGTTGGCCGAGTGCTCGTTGCCTTTGACTTATGCACAGGTCAACCCGGTGGCGTTCGAACCACCGATCGCTCCGCACCTGGCCGCGCGGGAGGCGGGCGTGGCGCTGACGGTGCAATCACTGTTGACGCCGATGCTCGACATTCTCGACATGCAGGCGGATTTCACCTTGATCGAAGGCGCCGGCGGCTGGCGCGTGCCATTGGCGGATCAGGACAATCTGTCGGATCTGGCGATGGCGCTGGGCCTGCCGGTGATTCTGGTGGTCGGGGTGCGCCTGGGCTGTATCAATCATGCGCTGCTGACCGCCGAGGCGATCGCGCAGGATGGTTTGCAGCTGGCGGGTTGGGTGGCCAATATCATTGATCCGAAGACCTCGCGTCTGGAAGAGAACCTCGCGACTCTTGCCGAGCGGATTCCCGCGCCTTGCCTTGGACGAGTGCCGAAACTCAAATTGGTGACTGCAGAAGCGGTGGCGGAACATCTGCAACTGGATCTGCTGGATTGAGATTTTGCCTATGACAAGGCACTGTGCCATTAGTGTTTTTGTCGGGCCTTTTGCCATCAGGTCTGTTTCAATGGCCACTGTTGTTCCTTTTTAGGACGAGTTCTCCCATGGAAATCTCAGGAAACACCGCTTTTTATGCCGGTCTGAGCACTATTCAGACAGGGCAGAACCGTGTCGATCAGGCTTCCGGCCAGATCGCCAGCAGCACCATCGAGCGCTCGGTGACCAGCCAGTCTTCCGCAGTCCAGGTTGATCGCCTGCGTTCGGTAGACCGCAGTCAGCAGTCGGACCTGGCCAGCAGCATGGTCGAGATGGCCCAGGGCAAGTTTCAGGTTGAAGCCGGCGCCAAAGTCGCCAAGGCTTCCGATGAAGTGCTTGGCACGTTGATCGATACCTTCGCTTGATCCCTCGCTGAATCCGCATCACTAAAACGCCGCGATTATTCGCGGCATTTTTGTGCGTAAGTCCTTCTCCCTCAACTAATCTTTCCTGCAAGGCCTGTTGCGTTGTCAACGGCGGCAGCGCGGCCGCGTGTCCGGCATTTGCGTGGCGTGATGACGAACGGCAAAAGATCGGCGCTTGACAAGATTTGGTCGTAAACGTATGTTTCAAACAACTGTTTGACCGTCACAACAAATCAACACGGTCGTTCATTCCCGGTTACATCAGCAGAGGTTTATCGCTATGCCTGACTACAAGGCCCCCTTGCGTGATATTCGCTTCGTTCGTGACGAACTGCTCGGCTACGAAGCGCACTATCAGAGCCTTCCGGCTTGTGCAGACGCAACTCCTGACATGGTTAGCGCCATTCTCGAAGAAGGCGCCAAGTTTTGTGAGCAGGTACTGGCTCCGCTGAACCGCGTGGGTGACACCGAAGGCTGCACCTGGAGCGAGTCCGGCGTTAAAACCCCGACCGGCTTCAAAGAAGCCTACAAGCAATTCGTTGAAGGCGGCTGGCCAAGCCTGGCCCACGACGTAGAGCACGGCGGCCAAGGCCTGCCGGAGTCTCTGGGTCTGGCGGTCAGCGAAATGGTTGGCGAAGCCAACTGGTCGTGGGGCATGTACCCAGGCTTGTCGCACGGCGCGATGAACACCATTTCCGAGCACGGTACGCCTGAGCAGCAAGAGGCTTACCTGACCAAATTGGTGTCCGGCGAATGGACCGGCACCATGTGCCTGACCGAACCGCACTGCGGCACCGACCTGGGCATGCTGCGCACCAAGGCCGAGCCTCAGGCCGACGGTTCCTACAAAGTTTCCGGTACCAAGATCTTCATCTCGGCCGGCGAACACGACATGGCCGACAACATCGTCCACATCGTGCTGGCACGTCTGCCGGATGCACCGGCTGGCACCAAAGGCATTTCGCTGTTCATCGTGCCGAAGTTCATGCCGAACGCTGACGGTTCGATCGGCGCTCGCAACGCCGTGACCTGTGGTTCCCTGGAACACAAAATGGGCATCCACGGTAACGCCACCTGCGTGATGAACTTCGATGCGGCCACCGGTTACCTGATCGGCCCGGCGAACAAAGGCCTGAACTGCATGTTCACCTTCATGAACACCGCACGTCTGGGTACTGCGCTGCAAGGTCTGGCCCACGCCGAGATCGGCTTCCAGGGCGGCCTGAAATACGCTCGCGATCGCCTGCAAATGCGTTCGCTGACTGGCCCGAAAGCGCCGGAAAAAGCCGCTGACCCGATCATCGTTCACCCTGACGTGCGTCGCATGCTGTTGACCATGAAAGCGTTCGCCGAAGGCAACCGCGCAATGGTTTACTTCACCGCCAAGCAAGTCGACATCGTCAAATACGGCGTAGACGAAGAAGAGAAGAAGAAAGCCGACGCACTGCTGGCCTTCATGACTCCAATCGCCAAAGCCTTCATGACTGAAGTCGGCTTCGAATCCGCCAACCACGGCGTGCAAATCTACGGCGGCCACGGCTTCATCGCCGAGTGGGGCATGGAGCAGAACGTTCGCGACAGCCGCATTTCGATGCTGTACGAAGGCACCACCGGTATTCAGGCACTCGACCTGCTGGGCCGTAAAGTGCTGATGACTCAAGGCGAGGCCCTGAAAGGCTTCACCAAGATCGTCCACAAGTTCTGCCAGACCAACGAAGGCAACGAAGCGGTCAAAGAGTTCGTCGAGCCATTGGCTGCGCTGAACAAAGAGTGGGGTGAGCTGACCATGAAGGTCGGTATGGCCGCCATGAAAGATCGCGAAGAAGTCGGCGCGGCCTCGGTGGACTACCTGATGTACTCCGGTTACGCCTGCCTGGCCTACTTCTGGGCTGACATGGCGCGTCTGGCTGCCGAGAAGCTGGCTGCCGGCACTTCCGAAGAGGCGTTCTACACCGCCAAGCTGCAGACTGCGCGCTTCTACTTCCAGCGCATCCTGCCGCGTACCCGCACTCACGTTGCAACCATGCTGTCGGGTGCCAACAACTTGATGGACATGAGAGAAGAGGACTTCGCGCTGGGCTACTAAGCCTTAACGCTGTTCTTCACAAAGCCGCTATCCCTTCGGGGGTAGCGGCTTTTTTGTTCTTGGGAAAAGTAAAAGCAGTCGCCCGCGATTGTTGATGGGATCTAGGCACTGCCCACCCGGTCTACGGCCACTGATGCACCCGCTAAAAAAACCTGACAATTGACTCAGTAAGTCAGCATTTCTGCCGTTACAGTAGGTGGGCACAATGCCATCTATTGTCATGACGGTCGGAGCTTTACCCTTGCCGCGTTCTTCCGCTGTACGTCTCAGCCATTTCCTACCGTCGATACTGCTTTTACTTGCGGGGCTTGCGGCCGCTTACATCAAGGATCTCAACGTCTTCTTCACTTCGCTGTTCAACGTGCTGCCAACCCTGGTGCTGTTGCTCGGCGGTGCGTACTGCGCGGTTTACCGAAGGCAGCGTGAGCTGTTTCTGATGGTCACGGTGTACATCGCCTACTTCCTGCTCGATACCCAGACCGACTATTACCGCGACCACGGCAAGGTTCGTGATGACGCAGCAGTGATTTTCCATCTGTGTTGCCTGTTGCTGCCGCTGTTGTTCGGCGTGTTCGCAGCCTGGCAGGAACGCACTCATCTGTTTCAGGACATGGTGGCGCGTTTCGCAGTGTTGCTGGCCGTCGGCAGTGTCGCGCTCGGGCTGGAGCAAAGTTATCCCCAGGCCTTGCTGATGTGGCTTTCGGAAATCCGCTGGCCAGCGCTGCACGGCGCCTGGATGAGCCTGATTCAGCTGTCCTATCCCGTATTCATCGCCTCGTTCCTGCTGCTGAGCTGGCAATACTGGCGTAACCCGAGACCTTTGCACGCCGCACAGCTGGTGGGTTTGCTCGGGTTGTTCTGGGCGCTGCCGAAAACCTTCATCCTGCCGTTCACCCTGAACATCATGTGCAGCCAGGTGATGTTGATGATTGCCGCAGCGGTCGCTCACGAGGCGTATCAAATGGCCTTCCGCGACGAGCTCACCGGCCTGCCGGGTCGTCGCGCCTTGAACGAACGGATGCAGCGGTTGGGGCGCAATTACGTGCTGGCCATGAGCGACGTCGATCACTTCAAGAAATTCAACGACACCCACGGTCACGATGTCGGCGACCAAGTGCTGCGACTGGTCGCCAGCAAACTGTCGAAAATCGGCGGAGGCGGTAGGGCGTATCGCTACGGCGGAGAGGAATTTGCTCTGGTGTTCGCTGGCAAGACCCTCGAAGAGTGCATGCCGCACCTGGAAGTCATCCGCGAGTCCATCGCCACTTACAACATTCAACTGCGCAACCAAGACGCCCGCCCGCAGGACGACCAACAGGGGCGTCAGCGTCGCGCGGGCTCCGGCGCTTCAAGTGTGTCGGTCACCGTCAGCATCGGTGTCGCCGAACGCGTGGAGCAACGAACCCCCGAAAAAGTGCTCAAGTCCGCTGACGAAGCGCTTTACAGCGCCAAGGGCGCCGGGCGGAATTGTGTGGTGGCCTTCGGTCAGACTCGCCGTGGCGCGGTGCGCATGGACGCCGCTGCGGGTTGAGTGATGATGGCGCATTCAGCGTCTGGACTGTGATTGTGAGGCAAGGTGGGCGGCAGTAGGTTTGAGGGATCTGCTGACGGAGAAATGACCATGCCCGAATACAAAGCTCCCCTGCGCGACATGCGCTTTCTGATCGACCACGTCTTCGACTTCCACACCAACTACGCCGCGCTGGGTGCCACCGACGCCAGCCCGGATATGGTCAATGCGATCCTCGAAGAAGGCGCGAAGTTCTGCGAGAACGTTCTGGCGCCGTTGAACCGCAGCGGCGACGAAGAAGGCTGCCATTTCGACAATGGCGTGGTGACAACGCCTACAGGTTTCAAGCAGGCTTTCGCACAATACGTGGAAGGCGGCTGGCATGGTCTGGCGGCTGATCCGGCGTATGGCGGCCAGGGTTTGCCAAGCTCCCTGGGCCTGGTCATTAGTGAAATGGTTGGCTCCAGCAATACCTCCTGGGGTATGTACCCCGGCCTGACCCACGGTGCAATGTCGGCCATCCATGCCCACGGCACCGACGAGCAGAAAAACACCTACCTGAGCAAACTGACGGCCGGCCAATGGACCGGCACCATGTGCCTGACCGAGGCCCATTGCGGTACTGACCTGGGCATCATCAAAACCCGCGCCGTCCCTTCCGCCGACGGCAGCTACGCGGTTTCCGGCAGCAAGATCTTTATCTCGGCCGGCGAACACGACATGAGCGACAACATCATTCATCTGGTGTTGGCGAAACTGCCGGACGCACCGGCAGGCACCAAGGGCATTTCCCTGTTCATCGTTCCCAAATTCCTACCCAATGCCGAGGGTGAAGCCGGCGAGCGCAACGGCGTTTCCTGCGGCTCGATCGAACACAAAATGGGCATCAAGGCCTCGGCCACCTGCGTGCTGAACTTCGACGAGGCCAAGGGCTTCCTGATCGGCGAGCCGAACAAGGGCTTGAACTGCATGTTCACCATGATGAACCACGCGCGGCTCGGCACCGGCATGCAGGGTCTGTGTCTGGGTGAGGCGAGCTTTCAGGGTGCTATCAAGTACGCCAACGATCGCCTGCAAATGCGCTCGCTCACCGGTCCCAAAGCACCGGAAAAAGCCGCCGATCCGATCATCGTTCATCCCGACGTGCGCCGGATGTTGCTGACCATGAAGGCCTTCAACGAAGGCAACCGCGCCCTGACCTATTTCACCGCGCAGTTGCTGGACGCGGCGCATCTGAGCCCGGATGAAACGGCGCGCCAGGACGCCGAAGACCTGTTGGCATTTCTCACGCCGATCTGCAAAGCCTTCATGACCGACACCGGGCTGGAAGTGACCAACCACGGCATGCAAGTGTTTGGCGGCCATGGGTTCATCCGTGAATGGGGTATGGAGCAGCTGGTTCGTGACTGCCGGATCGCGCCGATCTACGAAGGCACCAACGGCATTCAGGCGCTGGATCTGCTCGGGCGCAAAGTGCTGGGCAGCCAGGGCAAACTCCTGCGTGGCTTCACCAAAATCGTCCATAAGTTCTGCGCGGCGAATGCCGAGCATCCACAACTGGCCAGCTATGTGGCGCAACTCAATGGCCTGAATCAGCAATGGGGCGAGTTGACCACCCAGGTCGGCATGGCCGCGATGAAGAATCCGGACGAAGTCGGTGCTGCGTCGGTGGATTACCTGATGTACAGCGGTTACATCATCCTCGGCTATTTGTGGCTGCGCATGGCGCTGGTGGCTCAGGCACAACTTGACGCGGGCATCGGCGATGCCGACTACTGCCGGGGCAAACTGGCCACCAGCGAGTTTTACTTCAAGCGTTTGCTGCCCCGCACCGCCGCTCATCGGGCGGCCATCGAAGCGGGCAGCGATTGCCTGATGAAGCTGCCGGCGGAGTTGTTTGCGCTTTAGTCTTTGTAAAACCAGACACAAAGAAGCCCGCCTCGTTTGCGGGCTTTTTCATGACTGAATGGTCAGTGACTAAACATTACAAAACGGTCACTGGCTGACCCTATGTGTCGCAAAAGTTGTTGGGTTACACTCGGACCCAACGAAAACACCATTCCCACGAATCACCTGTTTAGATCTTGCGAGGTTTGCCATGGCTGACTACAAAGCGCCCCTGCGCGATATGCGCTTCGTCCTCAATGAAGTCTTCGAGGTCGCCAAACTCTGGGCCGAGTTGCCGGCGCTGGCCGAGACCGTCGATGCGGAAACCGTCGAAGCCATTCTCGAAGAGGCCGGCAAGGTCACAAGCAAAAGCATCGCGCCCCTGAGCCGTGCGGCTGACGAAGAAGGTTGCCATTGGGCGGACGGTGCCGTCACCACTCCGGCCGGTTTCCCACAGGCTTATCAGACGTATGCCGAAGGCGGCTGGGTCGGTGTCGGTGGCGATCCGACCTACGGCGGCATGGGCATGCCCAAGGCGGTTTCCGCGCAAGTCGAAGAAATGGTCAACTCCGCCAGCCTGTCCTTCGGTCTGTACCCGATGCTGACCGCGGGCGCCTGCCTGTCGATCAACGCCCACGCCAGCGAAGAGCTGAAAGCCGCGTACCTGCCAAACATGTACGCCGGGGTCTGGGCCGGCTCCATGTGCCTGACCGAGCCGCACGCCGGTACGGACCTGGGGATCATCCGCACCAAGGCCGAGCCTCAGGCCGACGGTTCCTACAAAGTCAGCGGCACCAAGATCTTCATCACCGGTGGCGAACACGACCTGACCGAAAACATCATCCACCTGGTGCTGGCCAAACTGCCGGACGCACCGGCGGGGCCAAAAGGTATTTCGCTGTTCCTTGTGCCGAAGTTCATGGTCAATGCCGATGGCAGCCTGGGCGCGCGCAACCCGGCGAACTGCGGTTCGATCGAACACAAGATGGGCATCCAGGCCTCCGCGACCTGCGTGATGAACTTCGACGAAGCCGTGGGTTACCTGGTCGGCGAGCCGAACAAAGGCCTGGCGGCGATGTTCACCATGATGAACTACGAGCGTTTGGGTGTCGGTATTCAGGGCCTGGCCACCGGCGAGCGCTCGTACCAGAACGCCGTCGAATACGCCCGCGACCGTCTGCAAAGCCGTTCGCCGACCGGCGCGCAGAACAAGGACAAGGTCGCTGACCCGATCATCGTCCACCCAGACGTGCGTCGCATGCTGCTGACCATGAAAGCCTCAAACGAAGGCGGTCGTGCCTTCTCCACTTACGTGGCCATGCAACTGGACACCGCCAAGTTCAGCGAAGACGCGACCACCCGCAAGCGTGCGGAAGATCTGGTCGCTTTGCTGACCCCGGTGGCCAAGGCGTTCCTCACCGACCTCGGTCTGGAGACCACCGTTCACGGCCAGCAAGTGTTCGGCGGCCACGGTTACATCCGTGAGTGGGGCCAGGAGCAACTGGTTCGTGATGTGCGCATCACCCAGATCTACGAAGGCACCAACGGTATTCAGGCGCTGGACCTGGTAGGGCGCAAGATCGTCGGCACCGGCGGAGCGTTCTACAACCTGTTTGCGGACGAAATCCGTCACTTCACCGCCAGTGCCAGCGCTGACTTGGCAGAGTTCACCAAGCCTCTCAACGATGCCGTGACCACCCTCGATGAACTGACCTCGTGGTTGCTGGACCGGGCAAAAAACAACCCGAACGAAATCGGCGCGGCGTCGGTCGAGTACTTGCAAACTTTCGGTTACGTGGCGTACGCCTACATGTGGGCGCTCATGGCCAAGGCAGCCCTGGGCAAAGAAGCGCAGGACGATTTCTACGCGAGCAAGTTGGGCACGGCGCGGTTCTATTTCGCCCGTCTGTTGCCGCGTATTCATTCGTTGAGCGCGTCGGTGAAGGCGGGGAGCGAGTCGCTGTTTCTGCTGGACGCTGCACAGTTCTGACCCGATAGCGTCATGTAAGCATTCTCTTACATGACGTGCTGCTGTTCTCCCATAGGCGAAAATTGGATCCAGAGCTAATCTACTTCACATGGACGTCGCGCAGGAAGCGCAAAGCAACAACACGGACACGTAGGATTCTGCCAGGACGGCGGAGTGAAATGGATGTCAGGGAAACAGTCTGCAAAGCCCCGCTTCGGCGGGGTTTTCTTTTGCCTCGAGAAAAGTATTCAGCTCAGCCCGTGGGGCGCAGTCGGGCTGTTCAAGCGGTCGTCCGGCCGGTTCATCACTTCCTCCAACAGCGTGCGTAACAAGGCCAGCGAGGCTTGTTGCCGCTGCACATCCCGACACACCAATCCGACTTTTAGCGGCACTCGCGGTTCGGTCAGCGGTTTCCACAGCAGTTCGTTATTGCCGAGCGCCTTTTGCGAGCGCCCGGGCAGGACGGTGGCCAGGCGGGTGTGGGGCAGACTGTCGAGAATCCCCGCCATGTTGTTCAGTTCTGCCTGCACCTGCGGGCGTCGTCCCAGATTGGCCAGTTGTGTCTGCCAGATCTGCCGTACCTGGAACTCTTCTCCCAGCAACAGCATGGGTAACTCGGCGGCCTGGCTCATCGAGACTTTCTTGAATTCGCGCAGGGGGTGGTCCGCCGGGATGACCAGGGTCAGTTCATCTTCGTACAGCATGACGCCATGTAAACCCGGCTGACGGGGTGGCAGGTAGCTGATGCCGATGTCGAGCGAACCATTGAGCAGCCGCCGTTCGATTTCCAGCCCCGTCAGCTCATAGATCTGCACCACCAGATGCGGCTGCGCCTTGCGCACGCGTTCGAGCATCTGCGGCACCAGGCTGGTGTGAACCGTCTGCAACACGCCGATAGCCAAAGTGCGTAACGCCTGGCCCTTGAAGTTGCCCAAGGCTTCGCGCGCCCGTTGCAGCCCATCAAGCAATGGCACGGCATGGTTGTACAAAGTGTGGGCGGCGAGGGTAGGCAGCAGGCGCTTGCTGCTGCGTTCGAACAGGCTCACATCGAGGTTCTGTTCGAGCTGGCGGATCTGTTGCGACAGTGCCGGTTGGGAGATTGACAGTCGCTCGGCCGCCCGGCCCACGTGGCCTTCCTCGTAGACCGCGACGAAATAACGCAGTTGCTTGAAATCCATAAGGTGCGCTTATCGAAAATGCTGGGAAATCGAAATGGCTCAACGCCGTGCCTGAGCCTAGTCTAACCGTATTCACAAGGCTTACAGGGCCGGAACGCACGATGAATACCGTTTACGTCGATGGTGTTTACATAGGTAAGGCAAAAAACCTCAAGCGAGGTTTGAACCAATGAATTTATTTAGCTTGCGTCGCAATCCCCCGAGTCTCGATGACTTGGTCGTGGACACTTTCCAGTCTTCCAGACGCGACACCCTTTCCAGCAAGTGCCTGATGCCCAGTGTCGAGCGGCCGAAACAGATTTTCGTCCGCGGCCAAGGCTCATGGTTGTGGGACAGCGATGACCGCGCTTATCTGGATTTCTCGCAGGGTGGCGGCGCCAATAGCCTCGGCCACAGCCCTTCGGTGCTGGTCAACGCGATCTCGGAACAGGCTCAGTTACTGATCAATCCGGGTTTTGCCCTGCACAACCGCGGCATGCTCAACCTTGCCGAGCGGCTCTGCGCTAGCACCGGCAGTGATCAGGCGTACCTGCTTAACAGTGGCAGGGAAGCCTGTGATGCAGCGATTCACCTGGCACGTAAATGGGGGCAGCGGCATCGCGGCGGGGCCTCACGGATCATTGTTGCGAGTAACGGCTGCCATGGCCGTAGTCTCGGGACAATTTCCGTGTCGGACTTCCACCACGTTCCCTTCAATGATCTTGCGGCGATGCACGCGGCGGTCGATGCTCGGACCGTGGCAATCCTGCTCGAACCGATCCAGAACGAAGCCGGGGTGATTCCGGCCACCGAGAATTACCTCAAGGGCGTCGAACGGCTGTGCCGAGACCTGGGCATTCTGTTGATCCTCGACGAAGTGCAAACCGGCATCGGTCGCTGCGGCACCTTGCTAGCCGAACAGTCCTTTGGCGTTCGAGCCGATATCGTCGTCCTCGGCAAAGGGCTTGGCGGCGGTGTACCACTGGCCGCGATGTTGGCGCGAGGTAACGCCTGCTGTTTCGAGGTGGGCGAACTGAGCGGAACTCACCATGGCAATGCGCTGATGACGGCGGCCGGTCTTGCCGTGTTCAACATGATCCAGGACAAGGGTTTTCTCGATCATGTGGAAGAAACCGGTCAGCACCTGCGCGAAGGACTGAGTCGGTTATCCCATCGCTACGGTCACGGTGAACTGCGCGGGCAAGGGCTGCTCTGGGGGCTGACTCTGTCCGATGATTCGGCTGATGCCGTAGTCAAGTCAGCGTTGTACGAAGGCTTGTTGCTCGACGCCCCGCAACCCGATTGCCTGCGCTTCACCCCGGCCCTCACCGTCAGCAAAGCCAACATCGACGAAATGCTCCTGCGCCTGTCCCGCGCCTTTTCTCGCGTACGCACCGCACAACTGCAGTGCCGCAAGGGGATTGCGGTCTGATCAGACTCTACCTGCACGAATTCCAGAACCGTCTCGCGGTAATAACGCATCGCCCCACGTTTGATTCTTTTCGCGTGGGGCGTTTTTTTGTCTGCGATTCGTTCGGTTCCGGTATTCGGCCAGGTTCCTACTGAACCCTGACGAATGGCGCAGGTCGATTAGCTGTAGGGCTTTCACGAGCCCACTTCAAATCAGGAGCTGCCCCATGGATTTCATTCGCATCATCATTGCCATTCTGTTGCCACCACTGGGTGTGTTTCTGCAAGTCGGTTTCGCCGGCGCGTTCTGGCTGAATATTCTGCTGACGTTGTGCGGTTACATTCCGGGGATCGTGCATGCGGTGTACATCATCGCCAAGCGTTAAGTTCTGCAGCGTTTGACAGATAGCATCGCGAGCAGGCTCGCTCCCACAGGGGATTTGCGTCGTTTACAAATCCAATGTGTGGGCTTGCTCGCGAATGAGGCGCCGCAATTTCCGCGCGGATCGCAGAAACTCAGTCCGCCAACTCCATCACCCGCCGATAAAACAACCATTCCTGCTCCAGTGCATGGGCCTGGTTCCCCGCCTTGCGAAAGCCATGACGTTCGTCCGCGTAGTAATGCGCGTCAACCAGAATACCGTTGTCCTGTAGCGCCGTGACCATGTCACGGGTCTGTTGCGGCACCACGACGGCGTCCAGTTCCCCCTGAAAGAAAATCACCGGAACACTGATGTTGCTCGCATGCAGCAGCGGCGTGCGTGCGGCGTAGCGTTCGGCATCCTCTACCGGATCGCCGATCAGCCAATCCAGATAATCGCCTTCGAACTTATGGGTTGCACGGCTCAGTGCAACGGGATCGCTGACACCGTAAAGGCTGGCACCCGCGCGGAAAACATTGTTAAAGGCCAACGCACAAAGGGTGGTGTAACCGCCGGCACTGCCACCGCGGATAAATGCCTTGTCGCCGTCGATCATTCCTCGTTCGGCAAGATGAGCGACGACTGCGCAGGCATCTTCAACGTCCACGTCGCCCCAACTCAAATGCAAGGCCTGGCGATACGCCCGGCCATAACCACTGCTGCCGCGGTAGTTGAGATCGGCTACGGCGAAACCGCGTTGCGCCCAGTACTGAATACGGGGATCAAGCATCGGATAGCAGGCCGAGGTCGGGCCGCCGTGGATGAACACCACCAGCGGCGGTTTCGCTTCGCCGGTCATCGCCGGATAGTAGAAGCCATGCGCCTCGCCCGAACCGCTCGGGTAGCGCAAGGTTTGCGGGACGCTGATGTGCTCGGCGGGCAGCGGTGCAATCCCGCCAGCCAATACCTTGACCTGTCGGGTATCGCGGTCGATGGCAACGACCGCCGACGAACTCACCGGCGATGCCGCGATGCAGTAGATGAATTGCTCATCCAGTGCGAGGTGACGAAAGCGGCTGTAATCACCGGTGAAGTCTTCCACGGTGTCACCACAAAGCGCCAATTTGCCAAACCCGCCTTCGGTCCAACTGGCCAGGTAACGGCGTTCGCCCAGCGGTAACCAGGTGCTGCCACCCAGCTGCCAAGGCGCCGGGCCATGATCGGCAGCGGCACTCGGCAACGGGCTCAGTCCTTCTGAGGATTCCACCCAAGGCTGCCAGTAGCCGGCGCGATCTGTCAGGCAAAACAGACGGCCGCCGCTGTCGAAACGAGGTTGTTGCAGCGACTCCTGAACACCTTCGCCCGCCACGCAACGCGGTTGAGTAAAGCGCCCATCGTTCTGACGTTCGGCAACCATCAGCCGAGTTGCGGTCCATGGCTGATCCGGGCAGCTCCATTCGATCCATGCCAATCGTTGCGAGTCAGGACTCAATGTCGGCGCAGCATAGAAGTCGGCGCCCTCGGCCAGCAGATGGCGCTGGCCGTCAGCTACATCAATCGCCACCAGACGATGGCGGTCACGGTTCTCTTCAACCGCGAGCACCTGGCCATTGGCAAACTGCAGATCGCCGTAACGGCATTCCCCAGAGGTCAGCACCTCAGGCGTCTCGCCCGCCAGCGATTGTCGATAAAGCTGTTGGTCCGCCTCGTTGACGAAAACAATCCCGTCATCGGTCAGACAAAACGCGCCACCGCCGTATTCGTACACCCGACTGCGCACGCTGAAACCCGTTGGTGTCAGGCAACGGGCCTGGCCGTTGCGCCAATGCCAGATCCTGCACGCGGCATCTTCGGGTCGGTACTCGTTCCAGAACAGGCCATGTTTGCCGACCAGCAACTCGGCGAAGTCGATACCGGCCGCGACGGCCCGGGAGGCGCTGAAGGGTTCAGCTTTTGGCGATGAGGCGTGAATTTCGTTCATTGCGAAAGGCCAGTTGTTCGATGGTCTGGGTCGCGTGCTCGGCTTCTTCGCGGGCCTTGAGAATCACGCCGTGATGTTCCGACTTGCTGCACACCGGGTCGGCATTGCTCGCGTCACCCGTGAGCATGAAGGCCTGGCAGCGGCAGCCGCCGAAGTCTTTTTCTTTCTCGTCGCAGGAGCGGCACGGCTCGGGCATCCAGTCGTAACCGCGAAAGCGGTTGAAGCCGAACGAGTCGTACCAGATGTGCTGCATGCTGTGGTCGCGCACATTGGGAAATTGCACCGGCATCTGTCGGGCACCGTGACAGGGTAGTGCGGTTCCGTCCGGCGTGACTGTCAGAAAGATGCTGCCCCAGCCGTTCATGCAGGCTTTCGGGCGTTCTTCGTAGTAGTCCGGCGTGACGAAAATCAGCTTGCACGGATGCCCTTCGGCTTCCAGCCTGGCGCGGTATTCGTTGGTGATGCGTTCGGCGCGGACCAGTTGTTCCCTGGTCGGCAGCAGGCCGACCCGATTGAGCTGCGCCCAACCGTAAAACTGGCACGTCGCGAGTTCTACGAAGTCGGCCTCAAGGGCGATGCACAGCTCGATGATCCGGTCGATCTTGTCGATGTTGTGCCGATGGGTCACGAAGTTCAGCACCATCGGATAACCGTGGGCCTTCACCGCGCGGGCCATTTCCAGCTTCTGCGCGAAGGCTTTTTTCGAACCGGCCAGCAAGTTATTCACTTGCTCGTCGCTGGCCTGGAAACTGATCTGGATGTGGTCCAGACCGGCCTTCTTGAAGTCGCTGATTTTCTGTTCGGTCAGGCCGATGCCGGAGGTGATCAGGTTGGTGTAGAAACCCAGCTTGCGCGCCTCGGCGATCAACTCGGCGAGGTCTTGACGCACCAGCGGCTCACCGCCGGAGAAGCCCAGTTGCGCTGCACCCATCTCCCGCGCTTCGCGGAACACTTTGATCCACTGTTCGGTGCTCAGTTCTTTGCCTTGCTCGGCAAAATCCAGCGGATTGGAGCAGTACGGGCATTGCAGCGGGCAGCGATAAGTCAGCTCGGCCAGCAGCCATAAAGGCAGGCCGATGTCGGGTTTGGGCGGTAACTTGTCCGACACGGAATCAGACAAGTTCGATCCAGTGCTGAGCACGGGCAACCTCCATGAACTGCTCGATGTCCTCAGCGAGCTCGGGTACGCCGGGGAACTGCGCGTCCAGTTCGGCAATGATCGCCGCGACGTCACGTTCGCCATCGATCAAACCACCGATCAAAGCGGCGCTTTCATTGAGTTTGATCATGCCTTCGGGGTAGAGCAGCACGTGGCCTTTCTGCGCCGGTTCGTACTGGTAGCGATAGCCCTGACGCCAGTTCGGGATTTTGCTGCGATCGAAACTCATAAGGTGATTCCTTTATGCCAGACCCGCTGGTCAGTCACGCTGTGATACGGCGGGCGGTTCAATTCGTAGGCCATGCTCATGGCATCGAGCATGCTCCAAAGGATGTCCAGTTTGAACTGGAGAATTTCCAGCATGCGCTCCTGGCCTTCCCGCGTCGTGTAGTGCTGCAACGTGATGGCCAGACCATGCTCGACATCCCGGCGCGCCTGACCGAGGCGTGTGCGGAAATACTCGTAACCTGTCGGGTCGATCCACGGGTAATGCTGCGGCCAGCTGTCCAGGCGCGATTGGTGGATCTGCGGCGCGAACAACTCGGTCAGCGAGCTGCTGGCGGCTTCCTGCCAATTGGCCCGGCGGGCGAAGTTGACGTAGGCGTCCACGGCGAAACGCACGCCGGGCAATACCAGTTCCTGCGAGCGCAGCTGATCCGGGTCGAGGCCGACGGCCTGGCCCAGACGCAGCCAGGCTTCGATGCCGCCGTCTTCGCCGGGGGCGCCGTCATGGTCCAGCAAGCGCTGAATCCACTCGCGACGGATCTCGCGGTCCGGGCAGTTGGCGAGGATGGCGGCGTCCTTCAGGGGGATGTTCACCTGATAGTAGAAGCGGTTGGCGACCCAACCCTGGATCTGCTCGCGGGTCGCCCGGCCTTCATACATCGCCACATGATAGGGGTGATAGATGTGGTAATAGGCGCCCTTGGCGCGCAGGGCCGCTTCGAATTCGGCGGGGGACATGGGGGTGTCAGTCATTGCGGTTCTCCGGGAACAACCGGTGGTTTCTGTTGTGTCTGGTCCGGCCTCATCGCCAGCAGGCTGGCTCCCACAGTTGATCGCATTCCCCTGTGGGAGCCAGCCTGCTGGCGATAGACCGCGCAGCGGTCTCGATGCCCTACAACACAATACTCATGCCGTCATAGGCCACTTCAACCTTGCGCCGAACCAGCTCGGCCCGCTCCGGCGAATCCTCATCAAGAATCGGGTTGGTGTTGTTGATGTGGATAAGCACCTTGCGCTGCTTGGGTAACTGCTCCAGCACTTCAAGCATGCCGCCGGGGCCGTTTTGCGCCAGATGACCCATTTCCCGTCCGGTGCGGGTGCCGACGCCACGGCGCTGCATTTCGTCGTCATCCCACATCGTGCCGTCCACCAGCAGGCAATCGCTACCGGCCATGATGTCCAGCAGCGGCGCATCGACCTTGCCCAGGCCCGGCGCATAGAACAGCTTGCCGCCGGTGTTCAGGTCTTCGACGATCAGGCCGATGTTGTCGCCCGGGTGCGGGTCGAAGCGGTGCGGCGAGTAGGGCGGCGCGGCGCTGCGCAGGGGCAGCGGGGTGAAGCGCAGGCTCGGGCAGGCCGGGATGGTGAAGCTGCGGTCGAGTTCGATACGGTTCCAGTCCAGCCCGCCATTCCAGTGCTTGAGCATGTTGAACAGCGGGAAACCGGTGCTCAGGTCTTCGTGGACCATGTCGGTGCACCAGACCTGATGCGGGCAACCTTCGCGCAGGCTGAGCAGGCCGGTGGTGTGGTCGATCTGGCTGTCCATCAGGATGATCGCGCTGATGCCGGTATCACGCAGGGCGCGGCCCGGTTGCATCGGGGAGAAGCTTTGGAGTTGGGCACGGATGTCCGGCGAAGCGTTACACAGGATCCAGTTCACGCCGTCATCGGAAATGGCGATGGACGACTGGGTACGCGCCTTGGCGTTCAGGCTGCCGTTGCGAAAACCGGCGCAGTTCACGCAGTTGCAGTTCCACTGGGGGAAACCGCCGCCGGCGGCGGAACCTAGAATCTGGACAAACATGGACGCTCCATCATTTCAACGCTGAAAATAAAAACGCCCCGGTAAACCGAGGCGTTGCACATCATGACAACGGCAGACCTTAGCGGCTTGCGAAGTACATGGTGACTTCAAAGCCGATACGCAGGTCGGTGTAAGCGGGTTTGGACCAGGACATGGAAGCGCTCCTTCAGGTGATAGGACAGTTGAGATCTATACATATAGTCCACCTCCAGCCGGAGATGTTCAGATAGTTAGGTGGCTATGTTACTCAAAATTACAGAGCGATTGGCCGCGAATCTTTGAGAAAGCTAATTGCAGCGTCGGTAATGATCATTTTGGCACTTGCCAAGGCGCCTTTGCGCAAGCACTGCTGGCCAGGCAGCGCCAGCCACCTTCGGCTTGATTCAGTCGTAGGGCGGCGGCTTTCAACGTTTTGCGATCGATCATCAGGATCGCTTCGGGCAGACGCTCCAGATAATCCGACGAGTGGCCGGCCAGTTTGCCCTGCCAGAGCAATTCGGCTGCCTGCGCGTGGGGCAGTGCGGTGGCATGGAATTGATCGGCCAGAGCCTGGCGCTGAACGATGAAAGTCGCTTCATCAATGCCTTCAATCATCGTGGGCATTTCGCTCAAGAAGCGTTCCATGTGTTCCAGCAGATCCTGAGGCGCAACACTCGGTGATTGAACGCCGAACAGCAGCCCGGTCTGCCCATGGAGCTGACGCAGGCCACTGAACACAGCGTAACCCAATTGCAGCTCAACCCGCAGACGCTGATAGAACGGCGTCTGGCACAGGTGCGCGAGCAGACGCCACGCGGCTTCGTCAGCGATGTCTCGCGTGGAAGTCGGACAAAACAGCAACAACGCGTGTTCGCTGGAGCCGGTGTCGATCACGCTCCAAAGGTGCAGCGATTTTATCGAGGCGGGCGGCGACGGCTGATCGTCCGCAACACCGGGCACACGGCTCAGCGCCAGGCCCATCGCCGCTTGCGTCTGCGCCGACAGGCCCGTCGCCAGACCCTGCCAGCGCGCACTCGCCCACAGCTGCTGCACGTCATCAGTCTCAGTGGTGCGCTCAAGGCAATGCTCGGGCAGCGCCTTCAGCAGCTGTCTGATCGGCATCAACAGCACGCTAGGCGGTTCCTCCTGTGGGAAACCGGCGTCGGGTTTTGTCAGCTCTTTCAGCGCATGTTCGAGGACGGTCGGCATTGGCTCCTGCAGGCCAGTCAATTTCAGCAGCCATTCATTGCCTGACGCACTGAAGGAAAAGTCGACGCCCGCCTGACGGGCATCTTCGCGCAAGGGTTGCAGGCGATTTTCCAGGCTCGATTGAAGACGAGGGTGAGGTTTCGCCAGCAGTCGCCACCGCAGATAAATCGCGCCTTCGTCAGTGTTATCCGGCAACGCCTGACTGAACTGCATAGGAGAGTTTTCGCGACGGCTGCGCGAGCGATCCTGGGCGAACGTCCGCAGGCCACGGTGTTTGCTGGTCTGGCCGCGAATCAGCCCGGCATTGGCCACAGCGACTTCAGCCCGTAAGAACGGATTAGGCGTCGGCAATTGCCATTCACCGCTGAAGTTATCCACAGCGCCGATTTTTTTCAGGATGTCGTTGAGCGCTACGACGCCTTGTTCGGATAAACCGGCTTCAAGCTGCTCGCTGTCCAGTCGGGCTCGTTGCAGGGCGCCGCTCACTTGTTGCTGACGGTCGAGCAGGGCGGCGTATTCTTTGCGCAACTCGGTCCAGCTCTGGTGAGAAGCAAAAAAGCCCAGCCAATCCACGAGCCGCTCGCTGATCGCGCTTCCCGGTTTATCGGTGTTGAATTCAATGTGCAGCAACGCTTGCCCGGCGAACTGATACAGCGGCGCGGCTTTCAGGTTGTCCGCCAGCCCTTGTTCGCGCAATTCAGCCAACAGACCGCCAGGTTTCGACGCGTTCAGCCAATGGCACAGGAATGCTAATGCTTCGCGGGATGAGTCTGGCAACGCTTCGAACGCGAACAGTAGATCGAGCCGACGTTCGCGAGCCTGTTGATAACTTTTGTCGGAAGAATCCATCAGCGCTGCAGGTGCTTCTTGCTGGACCTTTTCCCCTACGGCGATAGGGTCGCCAAAGCGCTGAGCCATTGCCCTCAACTCATCGAGACTTTGCGGGCCCGTCAGGCTCAACGTCATCTGCCCGGTCCGATAAAACCGCTGATAGAAATCCTGCAACGCTTGCTGAAACTCCGGCTGCGGCACCGGCAGGCTGTACCGGTTGCCTGCATGAAATGCCCGAAGCGGGTGAGCGGCTGACAGCCCATCGAACAGCGCGAACTGCTGCTGAGCCGTGGCATCCCGGGACCATGCGACAAATTCAGCGTGCAGCACTTCCCGTTCCCGCCGCTGATCGTCCGGATTCATACGCGGATGAGCGAGCATGTCTGACAGACGCTCCAGCCCACCGCTGAACGTCTGAGTCGGCAGTTCGAAAAAGAAGTCGGTCGTGCGTTCGCTGGTGCGCGCATTCACCTGGCCGCCGTGACCTTGTACGTAGGCCATCAGCCCTTGCCCTGCGGGAAAGCGCTCCGTCCCCAGAAACAACAAATGCTCAAGAAAATGCGCAAGGCCGGGCCATGCCAGCGGCACGTCATGACTGCCCGCGAAAACCCGCAACGCAGCAGCGCAGCGCTTCAAATCGGGAGCATGACGCAGCGTCACCCGTAGGCCGTTGGCCAGGGTTTCGGTGTGGGGGCGGGGATGATTCAGCGCAGGCATGAGCACTTCCAGAACAGAGAAGCGCTAATGCTAGCGGATAACGGTGGATCAGCGCTTGTTAAGGTCGCCGTAAAGCTCGGGACGGCGATCGATCAAGTAACGATTGGCAGCACGGGAATCGACCATCAACTGACGATCGAGCTCACCGACAATCAGCGCTTCATCCAGGCCAGCCTGGGCGATGCGGCTACCATCCGGCGCGGCGATGCTGCTCTGGCCGCAGTAATTGATCTCGCCTTCCTGTCCGCAGTAGTTGGCATACGCCACATAGCACTGGTTTTCAAAGGCGCGGGAACGCACGGTGACATCGGCAACGAAGTCGAAGGGAATCATGTTCGCCGTCGGCACCAGGATAAGCTCGGCGCCGGCCAAGGCCAGGCGTCGGGCGTTTTCCGGGAACTCGAGGTCGTAGCAGATCAGAAAGCCGAGCTTCCAGCCATTGAGTTCCACCAACGGAAAATCATCCTGCCCGGCGCTGAACATCGAGTGATCGAGGTCGCCGAACAGGTGAGTCTTGCGGTAGTTGCACAGGCGCTCACCGTTGGCGTCGATCAACTGCACGGCGTTGTAGATCTGCCCGTCCTCGGTGCGCTCGGGGTAGCCATACAAAATGGCGATCCCGGCCGTCTTGGCGATGCGCGCGATCTGCTGCGCCGACTCACCGTTGTGCACCTCCGCCAGCACGCTGACGGCATCAATGCCGATGTTGTAGCCGGTCAGGAACATCTCCGGCAGCACCAGCAAGTCTGCGCCCTTGGCTTCCAGCGCCAATTGATGCAGGCGTTGCAAGTTGCCGGCGACATCCAGGGGCAACGGTGGACATTGGTAAAGGGCTACGCGCATTTTGGATTCCTCTTACTCGGGCAAGGCGATCGGACCGATCTCGTTGAACACATCACCTGGACCCGGGTTCTCGGCGTGAGTTTCACCGCCGAAGTGTTTCATGATGCCCCACACCGCGTTGAGCGAGGTCTGCACCGCGCCTTCGACCCACGCCGGCGTCCACGAAACGTCGTCGCCGGCGATGAAAATCCCGCGTTGTTCGGCCGGCATGTCGTCCTGCATGAAGTGCGCGTACATGCGCTGGTTGTAGCGATAGTGACCGGGCAAGGCACCTTTGAAGGCGCCGAGGAAATGCGGGTCGGCTTCCCACGACACGGTGATCGGGTCGCCGATGATCCGCGCGGCGATGTCGACTTTCGGGTAGATCTTTTTCAATGAATCCAGCGCCAGTTTCACGCGCTTTTCCACCGGGTGCGGGAGCATTTTCAACGCGTCGCTCATCCACGAGTACGACAGGCAAATAACGCCTGGTTTGTCGTCGCCGTTATCGAAGAGATAGGTGCCGCGGGTCAGGCGATCGGTGAGGGTCATGCTCATCAGGTCGCGGCCGGTTTCCGGATCCTTGTCCTTCCAGAACGGGCGGTCGACCATCACGAAAGTTTTCGACGATTGCATGTAGCGGGTGCGGTCGAGGGCCATCCACATCTTTTGCGAAAACAGGGTTTCGTCGCATTCGATCTGGGTGGTCAGCAGCCAGCTCTGGCAGGTGGTCAACACCGCGGCGTATTCGCGGGTGTCGCCGTTGTTATCGGTGACCGCAAAACGGCCGTCCGGGGCGTGAGCGATTTTTTTAACCCCGGAGCGTGGCGCGCCTCTGTGCAGCGACTTGAGGCTGGTGCCTTCGGGCCAGTGCACGCAACGTTCCGGCACATGACGCCAGATGCCTTGTGGCACTTGTTCGACGCCGCCGACGACCAGATGTTGATGATCGTCGCAGTTGGTCATCACGACGCGGAAGATTTCCAGCATCGAGTTCGGGAAGTCCGAGTCCCAGCCGCCGGTGCCGAAACCGACCTGGCCGAACACTTCGCGGTGATGGAACGAGAGCTTGGCGAAGGCTTCGGAGGTGGCGACAAAGTCGTAGAAGGTGCGGTCGTCCCACAGCGGAACCAGGGTGTTCCACAGCTCTTTGAGGCGTGGAACATCGCGGTCGCGGATCGCTTGCTGGATATCGGAAAACTGCGAGCCGGCCTCCAGCGCATCCGCCCACGCGTCAGCCACTTCCTGGAACAGTGCAGGAAGATCCGCCAGCTTTTGTGCGTAGTGGGTTTTGCCTTCCAGGTCGATCACGGTACTGCCAGAGGCAGGCGTCAGCGGATTGGGAAAGGGTTTGGTCTCGAGACCGAGCTTGTCGACATAGTGGTAAAACGCCGTGGACGACACCGGGAAGCGCATGCCGCCCAGTTCGGCGACGATGCCATCGGTCCCGTTGAACGCTTGGGAACGCAGACGACCGCCCATCTTCGAGGCTTCGTAGACGACGGGCTTGAGGCCCAGTTTCATCAGTTCATAGGCGGCCACCAGGCCGGCGATGCCCGCGCCGACAATCGCCACTTCAGCGCCATGATTGTGTGCTGGAATGCTGCCCAGGCCGGCCGGGTGTTCGATCCAGTCGTCAAAGCCGAAAGGAAAGTCCGGGCCGAAAATGGTGACTGGTTTTTTACCGTCTGCAGGATGGCGATTGTTCTTGTTCATGACTGACCTTACTGGCGACCCGACGCGGAATGCGCATCTGAGTATAGGAAAAGATGGCAGCCATTCTAGAGAGCGTAGAACACGTTAATAAGACGCAATGTGTCGTCGTTTTGCCAATTACTCGATCACTATGACGATCAATCGCTACGCACTGACCAGTGTGGGAGCGGGCTTGCTCGCGAATGCGGTGGGCCAGACAGCAGAGATGTCGACTGACACTCCCTTTTCGCGAGCAAGCCCGCTCCCACCCTGGACCGCGTTTAAACCGGCTGCCCCCGATCAATCTTGCTACTCAAGATGATCGATGTCGTAGTCTTCTCCACCCCATCGACACTGCCAATCTGATCCAGCAACTGATCCAGTTGCTCCGGCGATTCAGTGCGCAACCACGCCACATAATCAAATTCGCCACTCACCGCACACAACTGCTGCACCTGGGCCATGGCGCTGAGCCGACGCAGCACTTCCTTGCCCGAGCGCGGTTGCACCGTGATCCCGACGTACGCCTGCAATCCGCCATCCACCACCCGTTGACCCAACCGCACGCCGTAACCGGTGATGACTTTGGCCTTTTCCAGCCGCGCCAGACGTGAAGTCACCGTGGTCCGTGCGATGCCCAATTGGCGAGCGAGCATGGCCACGCTCTCACGCGCGTTGATCTGTAAGGCCGCGATGAGTTGGCGGTCGATTTCGTCAAGAACGGGTGGGCGGGTGTCAGGCAAGGGGCGTCTCCGGCAACACAAATCAGTGGCTTGGCATGTTACAGCACGGCTGGCACGGCGGATGTCTGAGAACGTCAGACGGCGCGCGGAAGACAGGATGGACACCAGCTGTCAGTCATAGTCGAATGAGAAATCGAGGGATGCGAGGTGATCAAAATGACAAAGAACATGCCTCCCGCTGTCCGGGATCACGCAGTGCAGATTGCCAATCACGAAATGGGTCACTACGTCGTTGCCCGAGTCTTGGGGTTTGAAACGGGTGATGTGAGCCTGACAGTGACCATGGACTTGAGGCATCAAGCGGGCGCTTCCATTACCTTGGCGCGTTCAATTACGACGATTGAGGCAATGAAGGAGCATCTGCAAGCCCGAATGATGGTCCTCTTTGCGGGCGCCATGGCGCAGTCATTGGCTTCAAAGCGTTCGCCCGGCAAACGCGTCGATAAGCCGAAAGCGGCCGCCATCCTGAGGGGAGAACTTGGGGCAGAACAGGACTACGCAAAAATCAGGGAGTTACGGCACTTGCTGCGTAACATCACCTACCCCGATACGGATCCGGCTTCGCCTGATCGCGTAACCGCCGAGCTGAAAGAGATTACGGATCGCCTGTGGTTACGGACTCAAACAATCGTTGAGCAGCTGGCCGATACGATTATTGGGTTGGGCGAGACGTTGGTTGATGGCATGGGTATCGTGGAGCAATGGGGCAGGGCGGCGGATACGTATGAGGGTGTGTTGACGAGGGAGGTGCTTGAGCGGATGGGGGTGGTGCGGGCGATTCCGGCGTTGGGCGTCGGGGCTGGCAGCTGTAGTGATGCCGATCCATTCAGGAAATAACGACATTGCAGGCGCGTAATGCACGCCCGATCACGATTCGGAAGCCCCGAATAATCGGGGCGCCTTACAACGGGAAAAGCCGCGCTATTACTCGGACTCCGTCGCTGTCCGGGGAGGCCTTGGTGTAAGCACCTTCACCACATCATCAATTACCGCCTTACCCATCGCCGTCAGATAATGCGCGGCCCAGGCGTGGCGGTCGGTGTCTCTTGCGTAGGCTGCGTCCTCGGCAAATGATTTGGCGAGGAACAGCAGATCGGAGGCTTGTGACAATGCATCAACGATGGGGACGCCGGCGCGGACGTTGAACAACGCCTGATCCGAGCAGTAGATGAGTGGGGTGAAACCGATGGTTTTCAGGTCTGAAATTGCGGACGGATTTGTTTTGTTCACGATATAACTCCTGGGTTCGAGGAGCTGCCACTTTCGTTACCACACGAAAGGGTGGCAGCTGTACGCAGGGTGGTAAACCGGGAACCAAGGAAACCGGCACGCCCGAAGGCGTCCCACGCACAGCTGCCATATCGAGATCACAGGCATAAAAAACTGCCTATCTTCGTGATGAGTGCACTGTTGCGCTGGTTCCCGGGTTACCACACCCGATCGCTGCATTTGCAGCGACGTCCGGAGAGTATCCCGTCGAAGAGAACGCCAACAAGGCGGCAAAGTGCCTAAACGCACCCATTACGCAATTCTCGGAGTTTGCCTACAACCATGGCAGACGTCATCCGATAACCTCACGTCAGCGCAAAATATAACCTAGACGGCAGACAGGAAAAAACGCATGTCCCGCCGCGGAGCAGCGCACAGGACGCGACCCGAGCCCCGACAGGATGACTGATGCTACAAAATGACCGCAAAAATCTGGAGCTCGATAAGCTTCAAGTCGAAATCCGGAGATTCATTGCTGAAACCCGCAAGTTTATGGCCGAAGAAAGCAAGCTTAGGCAGGAGGCTTTTTGGTATCCGTTCGCAGTAGGCGCCGGTCTAGTGACCGCCGTTGTCGCCGCCGTCGGATTGTGGTCCAAGCTTTAAAATCCCTAACACACGGAAGCGACCAATGATCGGAGGTGCTTGAGTTTTACCGCTTAGCAGCCCACCTTATCTAACAAGGGTTAGCGCATTAGGCGTGACCCGTGATCCCTGCAGGAAGACGCAGTATGTCCACACCTCCTACGATTCAAGCCAGCATTGAACAGTTACACCGTGACGTGGCCGCCTTGGCCGAAGACATGCGTAGCCCATCCCCCATCGCGACCCGAGCAATCCTACTGCCGTTTGGACTCGGTGCCGCGCTGGCGCTCGTGACTATTGTTGCTGTTGCCTTGGTGGTTCGGCTGGTCTGATCTCTTAGGCCAAACGTTAGTCGCAGAAAAAAAGCCGCGCATTTGCGCGGCTTTCTTGTTTGGTGGGCCCACACGGACTTGAACCGTGGACCAAAGGATTATGAGTCCTCTGCTCTAACCAACTGAGCTATAGGCCCTCAGTAGGCCGCGGATTATAACGATGGTTTCTCGGCTGTGCTATCCGAAAAATCCGATACGGCTATACGAAGAAACGTCGCGGCGAATTCATCGGGGGGAAGGGGCAGGCTGACGATGTAGCCCTGGATCTGTTCGCAGCCTTCTTCGGCCAGGAATTGTTGCTGCGCCAGGGTCTCGACGCCCTCCGCAATGATGGTGAATTGCATGCTGCGCCCCAAGGCGATAATTGCGCGAACAATCGCCACATCGTGCGGATCGTCAGGCAGGCCGCGGACGAAGGACTGGTCGATCTTGAGGATGTCCAGCGGCAGGCGCTTGAGGTAGCTCAGGGACGAGTAGCCCGTACCGAAGTCGTCTATCGCCAATTGCACGCCCAGGTGTTTGAGTTGGTGCAACACGGCCAGCGCTTCTTCGGCCTGGCTCATGATGAAGTTTTCGGTAATTTCCAGTTGCAGAAAACCGGGTGCCAGGCCGTTGTCCTTGAGCAGTTGTTCGATCCGCCCGAGCAGATTCGGCTGGCGCAGTTGAGCGCCGGCGAGGTTGACCGACAGCGGGCCGAGGCACTCATAGACCTGGTTCCACTCAAACATTTGTCGGCAGGCGGTCTCCAGTACCCAGTCGCCGATTTGCAGGATCATGCCGTTTTCTTCGGCCAAGGGAATGAAGTGTTCCGGCGGTACCGCACCGAAGGTCGGGTGATGCCAGCGAATGAGCGCTTCGGCGCCGACCAGTCGATGGTCGGCGAGGCTGATTTTCGGTTGGTAGTAGAGATAGAGCTCGTTGCGCTCGATGGCGCGCCGCAGTTCATGTTCCAGCGCCACGCGCTCGCTGGCCTGGGCGGTAAGGTCGCGGGTGTAGCTTTCCACCCGATTGCGGCCCTTGGCTTTGGAGCGATACATCGCGGCATCGGCGTTCTTGACCAGCGTGGCAACGTCGCAGCCGTCCTTGGGATACAGGCTGGTGCCAATGCTGGCGCTGATGAAGAACTCGTGCTCGCCGGCCTGGAACGGTGCGGCGAAGCAATTGAGCAGTTTGGTGGCGATGTTGTCGGCATCGCTGGACTGCTGCAGGCCGGGCAGCAGGATGATGAATTCGTCGCCACCCAGGCGCGCAACGGTATCGATATCGCGCAGCTGCTCTTTGAGGCGCACGGCGATGCCTTTGAGCAGCAAGTCACCGACCGGGTGGCCAAGGCTGTCGTTGATGTGTTTGAAGCGGTCCAGGTCGAGGAACAACACTGCGCCCTGACCGCCGTTTTCCTGTTGGGTATTGAGTGCGGTCAGCAGTCGACTCTCGAACAGCGTGCGATTTGGCAGGCCCGTCAGTGGGTCGTGGTGCGCCTGGTAGTCGAGCTTGGCCTGCGCGTGCTTGAGGCTGGAAATGTCCGCGAACACCGCAACGAAGTGAGTGATGAATTTTTCCCGGTTGCGCACGGCGCTGATGGTCAGCCAGCTCGGGTAGAGCTCGCCATTCTTGCGTCGGTTGGAAATCTCGCCTTGCCAATGACCTTCATCGGTCAGTTGATGCCACATCGCCGCATAAAACGCGCTGTCGTGCAGGCCCGAGGCGAGCAGGCGAGGGGTGTGGCCCAGTGCTTCGCTCTCGCTGTAGCCGGTGATCTCGGTAAACGCACGGTTGACCGCGCTGATGTGTTGTTGGGTGTCGGTGATCAATACACCTTCGGCGGTGCTCTCGAACACCGTGGCGGCCTGTTGCAGTTTTTCCTGCATCAAATGCCGCTCGGTGATGTCCCGGGCAATGGTCAACATGCAGTCTTCGTCGCCGATGGGCAGCGGACGGCTGGACACCTCGCAGAGACGGATCTGCCCGTCACTGCGGCGGATATGGCAACTGAAGTCGCGAACGAAGCCATCCCGGTGCAGCAAATCGAGCATCTGTTTGCGCTCGTTGAGATTGACCCATATCCCCAGCTCCAGGGCCGAACGATCCACCGACATCGCGCTGTTGAAGCCTGTGATGCGACTGAAACCCTCGTTGACCTCCAGCAGCAACCCGTCGCTCTGCCGCGACAGCAACAGGCCATCCGGGGAGGCGTGGAAGGCCTTGGCGAACTTTTCTTCAGAGGTTTGCAGTTGTTGCTGGGTTTCCTTGAGCTGACTGATATCGCGCACGACGACGACCAAGGCAGGGGTCGTATCGAGATCGAAGGGTTCGGCGGAAATCAGGCCGGTAAACACCTGGCCGTTGTTGCGGCGAAAGGGCATCTCCAGGTTGCGGATGCTGCCGGCCTGAAGGCGCTGCAGCAAACCCGGACCGACGCCGGGAATGCCCCAGATGTTCAGGTCCGTAGCGGTCTGGCCAATAACGTCTTCGGCCCTGAGACCAATTTGTTCCTCGAACGCTTTGTTGACTTCCAGCAGGCAGCCGTCGGAAAGCCGCGCAATCACCAGGATGTCCGGGCATTGCTGAAACACGGAGGCGAATTTTTGCTCGGACAGGCTCAGCGCCTCTTCCGTGCGCTTGGCGTCGCTGATGTCGATCATCAGTCCGCGCATCACCGGCTCATGCCCGTGCTCGATCAGACTGACGATATCGCGTACCCACAGGCAGCGGCCGTCGGCGGTGATGACCCGGTAATCGACGCTGTAATCGCGGCCGGCCAGCACTTCGTGATCGCAGAAGGTCTGGGCCCGGGTCAGGTCCGCAGGGTGGATGATGTTGCGCCAGAAGCCCGGAATCAGCCAGTGGGAAAGGGGATAGCCAAGGAGTTCTTCGGCATGCGGTGACACATAGCTGTAGGTGAAATCGCTGATTCGCGCTTCCCAGGCTATCGCGGAAAGGCTCTCCACCAGCCCGCGGTAATGATATTCGCTGCTGCGTAGCTCTTGTTCCAGATCGACTCGCCGGGCAATTTCCGAACTCAAGCGGCGGTTGATCCGGATGACCACTGCCAGCATGATCATCAGAAACAGCAGCCCTGGCAGACCGTAAACCAGCAGATCCGACCAAAAAGTTCGATGATCCAGGACGTTACCGATCCAGTGCTCCTGAATGGCGCTGATTTCACTTGAGCTCATATCCGCCAGAACTTTGTCCAGGATACCGACCAGCATTTTGTTGTTTGGGGGCACGGCCATCGCCAATTGATAGCGGTAGGGCGTTTCACCGCTGACATACAGGCCGTCGAGCTTGAGCTGGCGCAGGCTCCAGACGCTGGAGGCGAGATCGCCCACGACCGCGTCCACTTCATCGGTGGCCAGCGCTTGCAAGGCCGAACTGACATTGGGCATCGCTACCAGATTCAGGTCGGGATGGTGCGTGCGCAGCAGTTCGTGGGGCGCATAGTTTTCCACCACCGCGATCTTCAGCCCGTAGAGGTCTTCGAGCTTGCGCGGCTGGGGGCCGCCGACATGGGCGAGGATGACAATCGGAAAGTCCAGATAGGGGCGAGTGAATGACAGGTACGACTGGCGTTCAGGGGTCGACATGATGCCCGGCAGGACGTCCAGCTTACCTTGCTTGGCCTGCTGCAGGACTTCGGTCCAACTGATCGGTTCGATGGGCGTCAGTTTGACGGCCAGCCGCTGACGGATCACGTTGATGTAGTCCGCCGCCAGGCCCTGATAGCGGCCTTGGTCGTCACGAAATTCAAACGGCGGCCAAGACGCGTCGACACCCAGGCGCAAGTCCGGGTGAGCCGCCAGCCAGCTACGTTCTTCGTCGGTCAGAGTCAGCGCGCCAGCCGTTGCGGTCCAGGTCATCAGCGACAGCAAAAAAAGCACGGTCGGCAGTCTGGGCATAACGGTCTCGTTATGGCTCGGGGAATGTTTCGAGTGTAGACGGGCAATTCGGCGGGGGGGAGGTACGGGGGATTTTATCTGTAGAAAGCAAAACCCCCGGCCTGGGCCGGGGGTTCTGTGATCACTCGTCGAGGAAGGAGCGCAAATGCTCGCTTCTCGTCGGGTGGCGCAGCTTGCGCAGCGCCTTGGCTTCGATCTGACGAATCCGTTCACGGGTCACGTCGAACTGCTTACCAACCTCCTCGAGGGTGTGGTCGGTATTCATGTCGATACCGAAGCGCATGCGCAGAACCTTGGCTTCACGGGCAGTGAGGCCGGACAGAACTTCGCGAGTCGCTTCTTTAAGGCTCTCAACAGTGGCGACATCGATTGGCGACTGCATAGTCGAGTCTTCGATGAAGTCACCCAGATGGGAGTCTTCGTCATCACCGATCGGGGTTTCCATGGAGATCGGCTCTTTAGCGATCTTCAATACCTTGCGGATCTTGTCCTCAGGCATTTCCATGCGTTCGCCCAGCTCTTCCGGGGTCGGTTCGCGACCCATTTCCTGCAACATCTGCCGGGAAATACGGTTGAGCTTGTTGATCGTCTCGATCATGTGCACCGGAATACGGATGGTGCGTGCCTGGTCGGCGATCGAGCGAGTGATCGCCTGACGGATCCACCAGGTGGCATAAGTCGAGAATTTGTAGCCGCGGCGGTATTCGAACTTGTCTACCGCTTTCATCAGGCCGATGTTGCCTTCCTGGATCAGATCGAGGAATTGCAAGCCACGGTTGGTGTACTTCTTGGCGATGGAGATCACCAGACGCAAGTTCGCTTCAACCATCTCTTTCTTCGCGCGGCGGGCCTTGGCCTCACCGATCGACATGCGACGGTTGATGTCCTTGATCTCGGCGATCGTCAAACCGGTTTCGGTTTCCAGCGCGGTCAGCTTCTGCTGGCAACGAATGATGTCCGGTTGCAGGCGACCAATGGCTTCAGCGTATTTGCTTTTGCCTTTGGCCAGTGCATCGGTCCAGCTTTCGTCAACTTCGTTGCCCGGGAACTGGCGCAGGAAGTCGGCACGCGGCATGCGGGCATCACGAACGCAAAGTTGCATGATCGCGCGCTCTTGCTGACGCAGACGATCCAGGGCACTGCGAACACGCTCGACCAGGCCTTCGAATTGCTTCGGAACCAGTTTGATCGGCATGAACAGCTCAGCCAGCAGCACCAGCTCGGCAATTGCCAGCTTGTTGCCACGACCGTGCTTTTTCAGCGCCTTGCGGGTGACTTCCATCTGATCGGAGACAGCGCCAAAGCGCTGAGCTGCAATGACCGGATCCGGACCGCTTTCGGCTTCTTCTTCGTCATCGGTTGCCGCTTCGGCGTCATCGTCGTCGGTATCGTCGTCCGCTTTCACGGCTTTCGGATCGACAGGCGGCGGCACTTCTGCGGCAGGCGGCGCAATGCCGTCGTCCGGGTCGATATAACCGCTCAGGACGTCAGACAGGCGGCCACCTTCGGTGGTGACGCGAGTGTACTCGGAGAGAATGTGGTCAACCGTGCCAGGGAAGTGCGCAATTGCGCCCATCACTTCACGGATACCCTCTTCAATACGTTTGGCGATTTCAATTTCGCCTTCACGTGTGAGGAGCTCTACCGTACCCATTTCACGCATATACATGCGCACTGGGTCGGTGGTGCGACCAATGTCGGTCTCGACCGCTGCCAACGCTGCTGCTGCCTCTTCGGCCGCGGCTTCGTCGGTATCGGCGTCGGCCAGCATAAGGGAATCCTTATCTGGCGCAACCTCGAATACGTTGATCCCCATGTCATTGATCATGCGGATGATGTCTTCCACCTGTTCCGGATCTGAAATATCCTCCGGCAGGTGGTCGTTGACCTCCGCGTAAGTCAGGTAACCCTGCTCACGACCAAGTGTGATCAACTCTTTGATACGAGACTGCTGTTGCGCTTTTCCGGACATAACACCCTATCCACTGAAGGTCTTGGCGGGCAAAAAACAAGCCGAGGATTATACCTGAGCTATGACCTCACGCGCCAGTTGAGGTCGGGGTTGATACAGCCATATTGCGTTTTAATAGGTCGCGCATCTGATTTGCGATCTGATTTGCTTCCTCCGCGGTCAGTCCTGGCTGCCTTGCTTTTCTGATTAGTGCTTCCAGGCTATCGGTGTGTTGAGAGGCTGATAACCTAGTAATGGTGTCTAAAAACTGTTGTTCAAGGTTGTCACCCGCAATCAGCCACTCCTTTTCCGCCAAAGCCTTGAGCAAGCGACCCTGTTCGGTCCCGTGCCACCGGGCCATTAACTGAATTGAGTTTAGCTTAGGATTTTTTTGCACGGCCTCGATCAGAGCTACCAGCAGCTGAGCGTAGGTATTGCTCTCATTGGCGAAATGGTTGGCGGTTTCTACCTTGCCAGCCAGATCCGGGTGATGGATGAGTGTGCGCAGTGCAATCAGGGTCGGGGCTTCCACCGCAATCGGTGTGCGTGGGGCGCTCGGTTGATCGCGATCACCACCACGCTTGCCATTCTTGTCCCAGGGCTTCTTGTCCCACTTCTTGCCGCCTGCACCGGGTTTCTTCGGCGTCCACTCCTGCTGCGGCACGTACATCTCTTGTGCCTGCGGCTGATGGTAGTCGCTGTAATCCGGCATGGCGTCGTAATCGATGCCTGGGTCGTACGCCGGCGGCGCATCCTGTGGAGCGCTCTGCACCAACTGGCTCACGGCTTCACCGCTCAGGCCGGTAATTTCGGTCAGGCGTTGACGCATCAGGATACGTAGATTCGCGCCCGGTACCTTGTCGATCAGCGGCGCGGCGAGGGTGGCCATGTGGGCCTTGCCTTCGAGCGAGCGCGGGTCCGATTCCTCGGTCAGTTGCTGAAAGAAATAATCCGCCAATGGCTGGGCATGCTGGTTGATTCGCGCGCGAAACGCGTCAGTGCCCTCTGAGCGGACCAGCGTATCCGGGTCCTCGCCCTCAGGCAGGAACAGAAAGCGTGCGCGCCGCCCGTCCTGCAGGCAGGGCAGGGTGGCTTCCAGTGCGCGCCACGCGGCGTTGCGGCCGGCCTGGTCGCCGTCGAAGCAGAACAGCACGTTGGGCACGACGCGAAACAGCCGCTTCATATGCTCTTCGCTGGTGGCGGTGCCCAGGGTCGCGACGGCGTTGCGCAAGCCTTGCTGAGCGAGGGCGATGACGTCCATGTAGCCTTCGACGACGATGATTTCGTCGAGGTTGCGGTTATTCTTGCGTGCTTCATAAAGGCCGTAGAGTTCCTGGCCCTTATGGAATACCGGGGTTTCCGGTGAGTTCAGGTATTTCGGCTTGTCATCGCCCAATACCCGGCCACCGAAAGCGATGATGCGCCCTCGACTGTCGCGGATCGGGAACATTACGCGATCGCGAAAGCGGTCATAGCGCTTGCCGGTTTCGGCGTTCTCGATCAGCAGGCCGGCGTCGACCATGGCTTTCTGTTGCAGGGTGTCGCTGCTGAGGTGCTTGAACAGGTTGTCCCAGCCGGGCGGGGCGAAACCGAGGCCGAAGTCCCGGGCGATTTCGCCGGTCAGCCCGCGACCTTTCAAATAATCCACAGCGGCTTTGCGCGATGGATGACTTTTCAGGGCCTGGCGGTAAAAATCGGCGGCCGCAGTCAGCAGCGGGTACAGCGGCGAATCGGTCGGTTGCCGCGGTTTGTGCGGCCGACCGCTTTCTTCGCGGGGGATTTCCATGCCGGCGGCTTTGGCCAGTTCTTCAACAGCCTGGACGAAGTCCAGGTTGTCGTGGTCCATCATGAAACCGAGGGCGTTGCCGCCAGCGCCGCAGCCGAAGCAGTAATAGAACTGTTTATCAGGGCTGACGCTGAAAGACGGGGTTTTCTCTTTATGAAAAGGGCAGCAGGCGGTGTAGTTCTTGCCGGCCTTTTTCATTTGCAGGCGCGAGCTGACCACATCGACGATGTCGGTGCGGTTCAGAAGGTCGTCAATGAAGCTCTGGGGAATTAGCCCGGCCATGGCGTTCTCGTCATCTGCGCTTTAATGGACCCAAAACGATGAGCTGCCGAACGCGGGTCGTTGTTTGAGGCACGCAAAATGTGCGGCTCGACCGGTGTCGTCTGCGTAATCGCTGTCGGGAAGTGTATCTGCCGAAAATCCACTGACGTTAGTACCAATCAGTATTCGACTATTTGAAAGTGTTGCGCTGAAATCCGCTGCGGCCAGTCGAGGGCCTCGGATAGCTCATAAGCGGGCACGCAAGAAGGTGCCTTGGGCTGATCGTCGTGAGAGGAATCAGTGGGTGTGCTCGTCAGTAGCCTTGGAAGGCTCGTCAGAAAAGACGTGCACCGCTGGCAAAAGAGCCAGGTCTGACGCTGTGAAGCAGGTTTGTCTCGGTCGCGTCTGCGGCTTTGACGGTGAAGCATCAAGCGTTTTCCGCAAATGCCATAAGCCCGGCTGAGGGCCGGGCTTGGCAGAAGCTTGCTACGAACGTCTGTGTATTAGTACAGACGAACGGCGCGGCGCTGTTCGCGCTGAACTTTCTTCGCGTGACGCTTAACAGCGGCTGCTGCTTTGCGCTTACGCTCAGAAGTAGGCTTCTCGTAGAATTCGCGGCTACGAACTTCAGCCAGTACACCGGCTTTTTCGCAGGAGCGCTTGAAACGACGCAGAGCTACGTCGAAGGGTTCGTTCTCTTTTACTTTGACGGCTGGCATCCAGAGCTACCTTCATTCATTACCGGGGTCAACATCCTCGCGGCAAAAGAGCACTTGAAGACGTCGGTTTTTAAGGGTTGCGGATGTTAACTCCTCATCGACCGGAATGCAAAGCCTCTGATCGAAAACCGCTAGTCGGGGCATCCGATGGCGACTATTATGCGCGCCTTCGAATTCAGCCTAAACAAGGCGCAAACCCATGCTAGTACTGGGATTAGAAACCTCCTGCGACGAAACCGGTGTCGCATTATATGACAGTGAACGCGGCCTGCTGGCCGACGCGCTGTTCAGTCAGATCGACCTGCACCGCGCCTATGGCGGTGTGGTGCCGGAGCTGGCCTCGCGCGACCACGTCAAACGCATGCTGCCCTTGATTCGTCAGGTGTTGGCCGAAGCTGACTGTGTGCCGACCGAGATCGATGCCATCGCTTATACCGCGGGTCCCGGCCTGGTCGGTGCCTTGCTGGTGGGCGCCTCCTGCGCGCAGGCGCTGGCGTTTGCCTGGGGCATTCCGGCGCTCGGTGTGCACCACATGGAAGGGCATTTGCTGGCGCCAATGCTGGAGCCGCAACCGCCGCAATTCCCGTTCGTCGCTTTGTTGGTGTCGGGGGGTCATACGCAGCTCGTTCAGGTCGACGGAATCGGCCATTACACGCTGTTGGGCGAGACACTCGACGATGCCGCCGGTGAAGCGTTCGACAAGACTGCGAAGATGATGGGCCTCAATTATCCAGGCGGTCCGGAAATCGCCAAACTGGCTGAGCGGGGCGTTTCAGGACGTTTCACCTTTCCGCGTCCGATGTGCGACCGCCCGGGCTTGGCCTTCAGCTTTAGCGGCTTGAAAACCTTCGCCCTGAACACCTGGCAACAGAGCGTCAGCGCCGGGGACGACAGCGAGCAAGCCCGTTGCGACATCTCGCTGGCGTTCCAGCAGGCCGTGGTGGAGACTTTGACCATCAAGTGCAAGCGCGCCCTGAAACAGGCGGGCATGAAGCGCCTGGTGATCGCTGGAGGCGTCAGCGCCAACAAGGCACTGCGCACTTCACTGGAAAAAATGCTCGGCGACATGAAAGGCGATGTGTTTTATGCCCGCCCGGAGTTCTGCACCGACAATGGCGCGATGATCGCGTTTGCCGGTTGCCAGCGCTTGCAGGCCGGTCAGCACGAAAGCCTGGCGATCAGCGTGCAGGCGCGCTGGCCGATGGAGCAGCTGTCGGCGCTGTAATGAGCGGTGCTCATGTCCGGTATTTAAAAATGCCGTTCGCGCCCGGCAAACAGGTCGCGTAGATTGCCGCGATGACGCCAGACGATCAGCCCCGTGAGTGCGCTCATGGGCAGCAGTGCCGCCGGTTCTTGCCAGGCCAGCAGTGGCAGGGTCAACGGCGTGGCGATCAACGCGGCGAGTGAGCTGGTGCGGGTCAGGTAGAACGTCAGCAGCCAGGCGCAGACCGCCAGCAGTGCTGCAGGCGGATACAGGCCAAGCAGCATGCCGGCCGCAGTGGCGACGCCCTTGCCGCCGCGAAAGCGGAAGTACAGCGGGAACAGGTGACCGATGACGGCACAAACGCCGATCCAGGCCTGTTCTTGTAGGGAAAGACCCGCAAAGCCGGCGATTAATACTGGCAGCAGGCCTTTGCAGAGGTCGCCGATCAACGTCAGGATGGCGAGTTTTTTGCCGGCCAGACGCAACATGTTGGTGGCGCCGGCATTGCCCGAGCCACTCATTCGCGGATCGGGGTTACCGGTCAGGCGGCTGAGCAAAATGGCGAAGGACAGAGAGCCGAGCAGGTAGGCGAGGGTCGCCAATAACCAAAACATGCTAACTATTCCGGGCGAGGACGCCCTGATTCTAACGGCGCATTGCGCCCTTGTCGTGCAGCGGAGAAAAGTGCTTGGACAGAGTGTTTATCGAGGGCCTGGAAGTCGACACCGTGATCGGTGCCTACGACTGGGAGCGAGGCATCCGACAGTGCCTGAGACTTGATCTGAGCTTCGCCTGGGACAATCGTCCGGCCGCTGCAGGGGACGACCTGACCCTGGCGCTCGACTACGCGAGCGTTTCGTCGCGCATTCAGGCGTTTGCCGAGCAGGCGCAGTTCCAGCTGGTCGAGACTTTTGCCGAGCGTCTGGTCGAAGTGTTGATGAGCGAATTCAACATCACCTGGATGCGCCTCAAGCTGACCAAGCCTGGCGCGGTCCCGGCGGCCACCGGTGGTGTGGGTGTGGAGATCGAGCGCGGATGTCGCTGACTCAGGTGTATCTCGGGCTCGGTAGCAATATCGAGCGCGAAACCCATTTGCATGCCGGGCTCGAAGCCCTGGCGGATTTTCTCGTGGATATCCGTTGCTCGGCGGTGTTCGAAAGCCAGCCAGTGGGGATCAAGAGCGGGCCGTTCTTTAATTTCGTGGTCTCGGCGTACACCGATTTGCCGCTGATGGAGCTGGACCGTCGATTGAAATTCATCGAGGCGGACAATGGCCGTTATGCGCCTGACCGCAAGGGGCTGCCGCTGGATATCGATGTGCTTTTGTTTGGCGATCTGGTGGGCAATTTCGATGGGTTGATCCTGCCGCGGGCAGAGATTCTGAAAAACGCCTTTGTACTGTGGCCGTTGTCGCTGATTGCGCCGGATCGTGTGCATCCGGGCGTAGGCAAAAGCTTTGCGACCTTGTGGGGTGAAGCGCAGATCGATCAGGTGTTGGCGCCAGTGGCGTTCGAGTGGCGCGGTGAGCAGCTGACGCCTTCGAATTTGCTGTGATCTGACTGACGCAATCGCGGGCAAGCCCGCTCCCACAGGGATTTACACTGAAACTGTGGGAGCGGGCTTGCTCGCGAAGCTTTTCAGGCAGACTCTGCCTCTTTGTAGGCCTTGAGCGCTTTTAGCCGCTCACGCTTGATCGCCTCGCCCAGCTCCGGCCCCTTGAATCCCTTCTCCAGCAACGGCTGAACTGCCACGCTCCGGGCTGCAGTCGCCGCGCCGCGCAAATAATCCGCCTGTGGATAACTTCTCTGCTCCAGCCCTTTGCGCCCGCGCGCATCCATCTCGCACGCTGCAATGAACTCTTCAAACCGCTGCGGACGACGGTACACGTCAAAACTCTGCAGCAACTCCAGCAGAGTCGAGGCCTTCAGCTCCAGGGCGCGGTGGCCGTGGGTGTGATACTGGCCCACCAGCAATGCCAATTCCTGGCAATCCTTCGGTGCCTTGAACTGTTCGTTGACCGCTTTGATCAGCTTCAGGCCCGTGTGTTCGTGGGCGATGTGGCGCGGCCATTCTTCCTGGGGCGTCAATCCTTTGCCCAGATCATGCAGCAAGCACGCCCAACGCACAGTCAGCGGTTGTTTGTGCAGAGCCGCTTGCTCGAGCACGCTCAGGGTGTGCACGCCCGTGTCGATCTCAGGGTGATGGGCTTCCGGTTGTGGCACGCCGAACAGGGCGTCGACTTCCGGCATCAATACCTTGAGCGCGCCACATTCGCGCAGCACTTCGATGAATATCTGTGGCTGATCTTCCATCAGTGCGCGGGAAATTTCCTTCCAGCTGCGTTCGGCAGTCAGCGCCTCCAGTTCACCTGACTCACTGAGTTGCCGCATAAGGCCCATTGTTTCAGGCGCGACGGTGAAACCCAGCCCGGCGTATCGAGCTGCGAAGCGGGCAACGCGCAGGACACGGAGTGGATCTTCGGCGAAAGCGGGGGAAACGTGGCGAAGCACGCGAGCTTCAAGGTCGCGTTGGCCGTGGTACGGGTCCGTCAGGTTCTGCTGATCGTCCTCGGCCATGGCGTTGATCGTCAGGTCGCGACGGATCAAGTCTTCTTCGAGGGTGACCTCGGGGCTGGCATGGAAGGTGAAGCCGCCGTAACCGCGTCCGCTTTTGCGTTCGGTACGGGCGAGGGCGTATTCCTCACCGCTCTTGGGGTGAAGAAATACCGGGAAATCAGCGCCTACCGGGCGAAAACCCTTGGCGAGCATTTCTTCGGTATTGGCACCGACCACGACCCAGTCGATATCGGTGACCGGCTTGCCCAGCAGGCGATCGCGTACCGCGCCGCCGACTTTATAAATCCGCATAAAAAACCTCCGTTAGCTCGACAGAATAACCTTTGCGTCGAACTTCCGGAGGCAGAAACAGAATCAAAGATGAATGACAGCCAGGTCCAGCCGGCCGTAATCCCCCTCGCTGTGTTCGCTTCTGGGCGGAACATGGTGAACTTTCATGACCTGGTCGCCTTGCAGCGTTTCCAGATGAATGTCGAAGCCCCACAGTCGGTGCAGATGCTTGAGCACTTCTTCGGTGGACTCGCCCAACGGTTTGCGGTCGTGCTGCTGGTGACGCAAGGTCAGGGAGCGGTCGCCGCGTCGGTCGATGCTGTAGATCTGAATGTTGGGCTCGCGATTTCCCAGGTTGTACTGCGCGGCCAGGGTTTCGCGAATGATGCGGTAGCCCCCTTCGTCGTGAATCGCCGGGACCAGCAGATCGTCCTTTTGGTCATCATCGAGGATGCTGAACAACTTCAGGTCGCGGATAACCTGGGGTGACAAGTACTGCAGGATGAAGCTTTCATCCTTGAAGCTGCTCATGGCGAACTTGATGCTCGACAGCCAGTCGGTGCCGGCAATCTCAGGGAACCAGCGGTAGTCCTCTTCGGTCGGGTGTTCACACATGCGGCGGATGTCCCGGTACATGGCAAAACCCAGGGTGTAGGGGTTGATGCCGTTGTAGTAGGGGCTGTCGAAGCCGGGTTGGTAGACCACACTGGTGTGGGAGGTCAGAAACTCCATCATGAAGCCGTCGGTGACGAGGCCTTCGTCATACAGGTCGTTCATCAGCGTGTAGTGCCAGAACGTGGCCCAACCTTCGTTCATCACCTGGGTCTGGCGTTGCGGGTAGAAATACTGGGCGATCTTGCGCACGATGCGCACGATTTCCCGCTGCCAGGGCTCCAGCAACGGCGCGTGTTTTTCGATGAAGTACAGGATGTTTTCCTGAGGTTCGGCGGGGAAGCGAGCGTTGTCCTTGTCGCTGTACTTGTCCGCGCCTTTTGGAATGGTCCGCCACAGATCGTTGATCTGTTTTTGCAGATGCTCTTCCCGGTCCTTTTGCCGACGGCGTTCTTCTTCAGCCGAAATCGGATACGGACGTTTGTAGCGATCAACCCCGTAGTTCATCAGGGCGTGGCAGGAATCCAGCAAGTCCTCCACCGCGTCGATGCCATGGCGTTCTTCGCACTGCATGATGTATTGCTTGGCAAAAACCAGGTAATCGATGATCGAACTGGCATCGGTCCAGGTGCGGAACAGGTAATTGCCCTTGAAGAAGCTGTTGTGGCCGTAGCACGCGTGAGCGACCACCAGGGCCTGCATGCAGATGGTGTTTTCTTCCATCAGGTAGGCGATGCACGGGTCCGAGTTGATCACGATCTCGTAGGCCAGTCCCATCTGCCCACGGCTGTAGGACTTCTCGGTGCTAAGGAAGTGTTTGCCGTAGGACCAATGGTGATAACCCAGCGGCATGCCGACGGAGGCGTAGGCGTCCATCATCTGCTCGGCGGTGATCACTTCGATCTGGTTGGGGTAGGTGTCCAGGGCATAACGAGCCGCCAGGCGACTGATTTCCTTGTCGTAGGCCTGGATCAGCTCGAACGTCCATTCGGAGCCGGTGGAAATGGGTTGGCGCTTCTGCTCTTTGGCGGTCATGTCACTAACCTGCGCTGGAAGAGTTCACGGAAGACCGGATAGATATCCCCGGCCGAGACCAGTTGCTGCTGGGCAAAAGTGTCAGAGAAGGCTTCGGCAATGCGTTCGTACTCGAACCACAAGGCCTGATGTTCGCGCGGGGTAATCTCAACGTAAGTGTAGTACTGCACGAATGGCATGATCTGGTTGATCAGAATGTCGCGGCAGATCGGCGAATCGTCGTTCCAGTTGTCACCATCGGAGGCCTGGGCCGCGTAGATGTTCCACTCATTGCTCGGATAACGCTCGGCCATGATCTCCTGCATCAGTTTCAAGGCGCTGGAGACGATGGTGCCGCCGGTTTCCCGGGAGTAGAAGAACTCTTCCTCGTCCACTTCGCGAGCGCTGGTGTGGTGGCGGATGAACACGACGTCGATCTTGTCGTAGTTACGCTTGAGAAACAGGTACAACAGGATGAAGAAGCGCTTGGCGATGTCCTTGGTCGCCTGGGTCATGGAGCCAGATACGTCCATCAGGCAGAACATCACCGCTTTGGAGCTTGGGTTCGGCTGCTTGATGAGCAGGTTGTACTTGAGGTCAAAGGTGTCCAGAAAGGGTACGCGATGGATGCGCGCACTGAGTTTCTCGATTTCTGCTTCGATCTCCTGAATATCGCCGAAGTTGTCCGGTTCATCTCGCTTGAGTCGCAGCAGTTCCTCTTTGGCTTCGCGCAATTTTGCCCGGCTGCTGCCAGACAGGGCGATTCGCCGGGCATGGGCCGAGCGCAAGGTTCGGATGATGTTGATCCGCGACGGGTTACCTTCGTTGCTGATACCCGCGCGTACGGTCTTGAAGGTGTCGGTGCCGGTGAGGTTGCGTTTCACCAGGTTTGGCAGTTCGAGGTCCTCGAACATGAATTCGAGAAATTCCTCCTGGGTGATCTGGAAGACAAATTCGTCCATCCCTTCGCCCGAGTTGCCAGCCTTGCCCGGGCCCCGGCCGCCACCACCGCCTGGTGGACGGGCGATGTGTTCGCCGCTGGTGAATTCCTTGTTGCCGGGGTGCACGACCGTCTGCTTGCCACCGCGTCCGTGGTGAAGCACCGGCTCGTCGATGTCGCGGCCGGGGATACTGATCTGTTCGCCGTGCTCCATATCGGTAATGGAACGCCGACTGACCGCCTCTTCGACAGCCTTCTTGATGTGATCACGGTAACGCCGCAGAAACCGCTGACGGTTTACCGTGCTCTTGTTCTTGCCATTGAGACGTCGGTCGATCACATAGCTCATGACTGCTCCTTAGAAGCTGTCCTGAAAGGGGCGAGCGGTTATGCAGCATCGACGGTGCCAAGGGATGTTCACGCTCCCCCAAGCGCTTTTGGACGCTGACTGAACCTCGCTACCGACTTTCGAACACCTTCCAGAGGTCTGTGTAACAGAAAATGCGTACACAGGCCTCTGGCTGACGACAACCGGTCTGACCGGCAGCGGGTTACTGTGATTTTCTGACCCGCAGGTACCACTCGGACAGCAGTCGTACCTGTTTGTCGGTGTAGCCCCGCTCGACCATCCGTGTGACGAAGTCGTTGTGTTTCTGCTGGTCCTCTTTGCTGGCCTTGGCGTTGAAGCTGATGACCGGCAGGAGGTCCTCGGTGTTGGAGAACATTTTCTTCTCAATGACCACCCGCAGTTTTTCGTAGCTGAGCCAGGTCGGGTTCTTGCCATTGTTGTTGGCCCGGGCGCGCAATACGAAGTTGACGATTTCGTTGCGGAAATCCTTCGGATTGCTGATACCGGCCGGTTTTTCGATTTTCTCCAGTTCTTCGTTCAGCGCGACGCGGTTGAGGATCTCGCCGGTTTCCGGATCGCGGTATTCCTGGTCCTGGATCCAGAAGTCGGCGTACAGCACGTAACGATCGAAGATGTTCTGGCCGTACTCGCTGTAAGACTCGAGATAGGCGGTCTGGATCTCCTTGCCGATGAATTCGATATAACGCGGCGCCAGGTACTCCTTGAGGAAGCGCAGATAGCGTTCGCGGGTCTCGGCCTGGAACTGTTCCTGTTCAATCTGTTGTTCCAGCACATAGAGCAAGTGCACCGGGTTGGCGGCGATTTCGTGCGGATCAAAGTTGAAGACCTTGGACAGGATCTTGAACGCGAACCGGGTCGACAGACCGTTCATGCCCTCGTCGACACCGGCGTTATCACGGTATTCCTGGATCGACTTGGCTTTTGGATCCGTGTCCTTGAGATTCTCGCCGTCATACACACGCATCTTGGAGTAGATGTTGGAGTTTTCCGGCTCCTTGAGACGCGAGAGCACGGTGAACTGGGCGAGCATTTTCAGGGTGTCGGGCGCGCAATGGGCCTTGGCCAGGGAGCTGTTGAACAGAAGCTTGTCGTAGATCTTCACTTCGTCGCTGACCCGTAGGCAGTACGGCACTTTGACGATGTAGATCCGGTCGATGAAGGCTTCGTTGTTCTTGTTGTTACGGAAGGTGTGCCATTCCGATTCGTTGGAGTGGGCGAGCAGGATCCCGGTAAACGGAATCGCCCCGAGGCCTTCAGTACTGTTGTAGTTGCCTTCCTGAGTGGCGGTCAGCAATGGGTGCAGCACCTTGATCGGTGCCTTGAACATTTCGACGAATTCCATCAGGCCCTGGTTGGCCCGGCACAGTGCGCCCGAATAGCTGTAGGCGTCGGCGTCGTTTTGCGGGAATTCTTCCAGTTTGCGGATATCGACCTTGCCCACCAGTGCGGAGATGTCCTGGTTGTTTTCATCGCCCGGTTCGGTTTTGGCCACCGCGATCTGGTTGAGGATCGACGGATAGAGTTTCACTACGCGGAACTGGCTGATGTCGCCGCCGAATTCGGCCAGGCGTTTGGTGGCCCATGGCGACATGATGGTATTGAGGTAGCGCCGTGGAATACCGAAGTCTTCCTCGAGGATCGCGCCATCTTCAGTGGCGTTGAACAGACCCAGAGGCGACTCGAATACCGGCGAGCCCTTGATGGCGTAGAAGGGCACTTTCTCGATCAGTTGTTTGAGCTTCTCGGCCAGGGACGATTTACCGCCACCGACGGGGCCGAGCAGATAGAGGATTTGTTTCTTCTCTTCCAGGCCCTGAGCGGCGTGGCGGAAATACGACACGATCTGGTCTATGCATTCTTCCATCCCGTGGAAGTCTTCAAAGGCCGGATAGCGGCGGATCACCTTGTTGGAGAAGATTCGCGACAGTCTCGAGTTGGTCGAGGTGTCGAGCAGCTCCGGTTCTCCGATGGCCAGCAATAGACGCTCGGCGGCGGAGGCATAGGCGCTGCGGTCCTGTTTGCACAGCTCAAGATACTCTTGCAGCGAGAGTTCTTCCTGGCGTGTGGACTCGAAGCGTTGTTGGAAGTGGCTAAAGATACTCATGACGTCACCTCGCTCGATACGTGGAGCCGACGCCGGATCATTCAGTCGATGCTGGCAGCAACCGGATATGCAGTTGCTGTTTACCCCCCAGAACTCTTTCAGGGCTGACTACCCCGAAAGCTACTCCCGATGACCCGCGCGCCGGTGTACCGGCTCTCCCCTGTTTTGGATGGCCTGCGCTTAAGGATAGTTGCTTATTCGGGAGGTAAAGGCGAGATACGTAATTAGTTGTGGCAGACCGTTCGTCTGCCACCGCGCGAGCCCACGGGGGCCGGGGCTTGCACGTTACAAAAAAATTATTCGGACGTGCCTTGCGCCGTTTCCGCCGGGTAAGTCGTACGCCACAGCTCAAAACCGCCGTCCATGCTGTACACGTCTGAAAAGCCCTGGCTGATCAGGTACGCGGCCGCGCCTTGGCTGGAATTGCCGTGGTAGCAGACCACTACGGTCGGTGCATCCAGATCGGCAGCCTGAATAAAGGCATGCAGTGAATGATTGTCCAGATGCTTCGAGCCGCTGATGTGCAGCGCGGCAAAAGTTGCAGGGTCGCGGACATCGACCACCACTGCGCCTTGTTCGCGCAGGGCTTGTGCCTGTTCTGGGGGGATGCGTTTGAATTCGCTCATGGCGGGCTCCGGTGGCTCGGCTGAAAGCGCAGTCTAGCGCTGGGCGCTGGCTGGCGTTTGTTCGCAAGTGAGTGGGGCGACTGGTGGCGCGGCAGCATGGCCATGCTCGTCGCATTTGCAGGACAGGCGTTCCCCGCTGTCGACATTCATCATCGTCAGGGCACCGCCCCAGACGCAACCCGTGTCGAGGGCAGAGATGCCCGGCTCGTTGCACTGGCCTTCAAGCGCAGCCCAGTGCCCGAAAATGATTTTCACACCCTTGGTTTTGCGTTCCTTGTGCTGGAACCAGGGTTTGTAGCCGGGTGGCGCAGTGCCCAGGCCTTCCTTGCTCTTGAGGTCCAGCTTGCCTTCGGCCGTGCAGAAACGCATGCGGGTGAAATAGTTGGTGATCACCCGAAGACGCGTGACGCCTTGGAGGTCGCTGTCCCATTTCGCCGGATCGTTGCCGTACATGCCGTCGAGGTAGGGTGGCAGCAAATTGTCGTCGCGCAGCGCCGTCTCGACTTCGGCGGCGCACTTCAGTGCTTTGCGCAGCGACCATTGCGGCGGAATGCCGGCATGCACCAGCGCAACGTTACGTTGCTCGTCGTAGTGCATGAGTTTTTGCTGGCGCAGCCATTCCAGTAGCTCGGCGCAATCGGGGGCTTCGATAATCTCGCGAAGGGTATCGGTTTTCTTCAGCCGTTCGATGTTCTTCCCGGCCGCCAGCAAGTGCAGGTCATGGTTGCCGAGCACGCACACCAGCGATTCGCGGATGCTGTAGAGAAAGCGCAAGGTTTCCAGCGACTGCGGGCCACGGTTGACCAGATCACCCACCAGCCACAGACGATCCTTTGCCGGGTCGAACGCGACTTTTTTGAGCAGGCATTGAAGGGCTTCAAGACAGCCTTGAAGGTCGCCGACGGCGTACGTCGCCATCAGTGCAGGGCTCCGGGCACCGCCAGGCGGAATGGCGCGATGATGGCGTCAAAGTGTTTGCCGTCATCGGCGACCATTTCGTAAGTACCCTGCATCGTGCCGACCTTGGAAGTCATGACGGTGCCGCTGCTGTAGGTAAGGCTCTTGCCTGGTTCGATCAACGGTTGCTGGCCGACAACGCCCGCACCGCGAACCTCTTCGACATGCCCGTCGCCATCGGTGATGACCCAGTGCCGTGACAGCAGCTTGGCCGATAGCTCGCCGTTGTTCTGCACGGTGATGGTGTAGGCGAAGGCAAAGCGGTCGTGCTCGGGTTGCGATTGTTCTGCCAGATAGCGGGTGACGACGCTGACGTCGACCTGATAACGAGGATCGGACATGCAAGAGGCCTTAAAAACGAAGCGGGACGCGGGGCGTAGCTGATTGAACTCAGTCTAGGCCAAGTATCGGGTAGTAAACCAGACATGGGCGCTGGTGTCCTACCCGATGACGTTCGTCGCCTGTCAGTCGGCGGCGGGGGATGGCGGGACTTGTTCGCTGAGCTTGTCGGCCAGGCGCACGAAGGCGGCAAGGTCGAGCTGCTCTGGGCGAAGGCTGCCGTCAACGCCGGCTGCGGTGATTTCGTCGTTGCTCAGCAGCAACTTGAGGGTGTTGCGCAGGGTCTTGCGACGCTGGTTGAAGGCTTCGCGCACCACACGTTCCAGCAGCTTGTGATCCTTGGCCGGGTGCGGCAGCACCGCGTGAGGCACCAGGCGCACGATGGCCGAATCGACTTTCGGTGGCGGGTTGAAAGCGCCCGGGCCAACGTTGAACAGATGTTCGACCCGGCAGTGATACTGAACCATGATCGACAGGCGACCCCAGTCACCGCCACCAGGACCTGCCGCCATGCGCTCGACCACTTCTTTTTGCAGCATGAAGTGCATGTCGCGAATCAGGCTGGCGTTATGCAGCAAGTGAAAAATCAGCGGCGTCGAGATGTTGTACGGCAGGTTGCCGACGACACGAAGGCTGCCCGGTGCTGCATTCAGGCTGTTGAAGTCGAACTTCAGCGCGTCGCCCTGATGCAGGTTGAAGTTGCTCTTGCCGGCGAACTGCTGATTGAGGATCGGGATCAGGTCCTTGTCCAGTTCCACCACGTCCAGTTGCGCACCACTGCCCAGCAGGCCTTGGGTCAACGCACCCTGGCCCGGGCCGATTTCCAGCAGGCGGTCTTCGGGCTTGGCGTGAATGGAGCGCAGGATGCGGTCGATAACACCGGCATCGTGCAGGAAGTTCTGGCCGAAACGCTTGCGCGCCCGGTGTTGGTAATGCTCGGTCATATACGGGTCTCGGCCATCTGGTAGGCGGTTTCCAGGGCGACTTGCAGGCTGCCGGTGTCGATGTTGCCGCTGCCGGCCAGATCCAGGGCGGTGCCGTGGTCGACTGACGTGCGGATGATCGGCAAGCCCAGGGTCACGTTGACTGCCGCGCCGAAGCCTTTGTATTTCAGCACAGGCAGGCCCTGGTCGTGGTACATCGCCAGCACCGCGTCGCAGTGCTCCAGATATTTGGGGGTAAACAGAGTGTCGGCGGGCAGGGGGCCGCGAAGGTCCATGCCCTCGCCGCGCAGGCGCTCTAATGTAGGTTCGATGATGTCGATTTCTTCATGGCCCAGGTGACCGCCTTCACCGGCGTGCGGGTTTAACCCGCAAACCAGGATGCGTGGCCGGGCGATGCCGAATTTTTGTTGCAGGTCTGTGTGCAGAATCCGTGTGACCCGTTCCAGACGCTCCGGCGTGATTGCATCGGCAATCTCGCGAAGGGGCAGGTGAGTGGTCACCAGTGCCACGCGCAAGCCGCGGGTGGCAAGCATCATCACCACTTGTGCGGTGTGGGTCAGGTCAGCGAGAAATTCGGTGTGCCCGGAGAAGGCAATCCCGGATTCATTGATCACGCCCTTGTGCACAGGGGCAGTGATCATGCCGGCGAAGTGCCCGTCGAGGCAGCCTTGGCCCGCACGGGTCAGGGTTTCCAGAACGAAAGCCGCGTTGGCCTTGTCCAGTTGCCCGGCGCTGACCGGTGCATTGAGCGGGGTGTCCCAGACATACAGGCTGTTGGCGGGTGCCGGTACATCCGGCCAGTTGTCCGGCGTTACCGGCAGCAAATCGACAACCACACCCAGCTGCGCGGCCCGCTCAAGGAGCAGGTCGCGGCTGGTAATGGCAATCAGAGGGTGTGGCTGGGCTTGCGAGGCGAGCAGCAGGCACAGGTCGGGACCTATGCCGGCCGGTTCGCCGGGTGTCAGCGCGAAACGCTTGGGTTTCACTGCGCTGCCTGGTCTGCACCAGGGAGTTTGATCTCTACGTACGCTTCGTCACGAATCTGACGCAGCCAGGTTTGCAGCTCTTCATCGTATTTGCGGTTACGCAGTACGGTCATCGCTTGCTGCTCACGGGCCTGGTTAGTGCTGTCGGTGGCGCGACGGCCAAGGACTTCCAGAACGTGCCAGCCGTATTGGGTCTGGAACGGCTTGGACAGCTGACCTTGCGGGGTCTTGGCCATCACTTCGCGGAACTCAGGTACCAATGCATTCGGATCGATCCAGTTCAGGTCGCCACCGTTGAGGGCGGAACCCGGATCTTCCGAGAAGCTTTTCGCCAGTTCGCCGAAATCTTCGCCCGCTTCGATCCGGGTGTAGAGCGACTCAGCCAAGGCCTTGGTCTTTGCTTCGTCACGGATCGGGCTTGGCTTGACCAGGATATGACGCACGTGCACTTCGTCACGCGTCTGGGTCTCACCACCACGCTTGTCGAGGATCTTCAGGATGATGAAGCCGCCCGGCGTACGCATTGGCTGGGTAATGTCGCCAACGGTCATGGTGCTCAGCATGCGATCGAATGGAGGTGGCAATTGAGCGGCTTTACGCCAGCCCATGTCGCCGCCTTCCAGTGCGGTTTCGCTGGCGGATTTGGCGATTGCCAACTGACCGAAGTCAGCGCCTTGCTTGAGCTGCTGGTACACCGCGTCCGCTTGCTTGGCAGCATTCTGAATCGCATCGGAGTTAGCGCTTTCCGGTGTCGGAATCAGGATGTTGGCCAGGCGGAACTCTTCGGACAATTGCATCTTGCCGAGGTCGGAAGCCAGAAAGTTCTTCACTTCCTGCTCGGAAACCTGGATGCGTTCGGCCACACGACGCTGGCGCACACGGCTGATGATCATTTCGCGGCGGATCTGCTCCCGGGCGTCCTCGTAAGAGAGGCCGTCGCGAGTCAGGGCTGCGCGGAATTGATCAATCGACATGTTATTGCGCTGGGCAATGGTGCCGACAGCCTGGTTCAGTTCTTCATCGGTAATGCGGATGCCGGAACGCTCGCCGATCTGCAGCTGCAGGTTCTCGACGATCAGACGCTCAAGCACCTGCTGATCCAGCACGCCGGCCGGCGGCACCGCTGAGCCGCGTTTGGCGATGGTTTGCTGAACTTCATGAACGCGCTGGTCCAATTGGCTCTGCATGACCACGTCGTTGTCGACGATGGCCACCACTTTATCGATGGACTGTACCGCGGCGTTGGCCGCGGTACCCAGGAACAGCGCGCCCAGCACTAGCGGGCGCAGACAATCAGAAAGCTTGGTCTTCACGTTCACGATAACCTTGGATGCCTTTGTCGAGGAAGCTCTCTACTTTGGCGCCGGTGAGGCCGCCGAGACCCTTCAGAACGATTTGTAGGAAGATGCCATGGTCGCCTTTTTCGTTTTCCGGGGCGTTCTGACTGAATTCGTCATACGAAACCCAGTAACGATTGATCAGGCGCAGTTTCCAGCAGCAGTTGTCGTACTCGAAACCACCGAAGGCTTCCAGGGTACGGTTGCGGTTGTAGTCATACTGCCAGCGGCTGATGAGGTTCCATTGCGGCACGATCGGCCACATCACCGAGAGGTCGTGCTGTTGGATCTTGTAGTAGTCCTTCACATAGCCAGGCTGGCCAGGGGTGCCGTAGTCACCACCGCCCACCGACCATTTACCGGTGTTCTGGTCGTAACGGACCTGGTCGTTGCGATAGCGATAGCCGGCGTTGATGATCTTGTTCGGATTATCTTCAGGCTGGTAGTGGAACATCGCGCTACCCGAACGCGGGCTGCGGCTGTCCGGGTCCCAGTTGTAGTCGGCCGTGGTACGCCAATCGCGGTTCCAGCGGTATTCGTATTCCAGCGCATAAGGCGACACGTTGGCGTGTGCATCGTCGCGGGTTTTTGCATCGATACCCGGCAACTGGACTTCGCGGTCCTTGAAGTACAAGGCCTGACCGACGCTGATGCGTTGACGCTCGAAACCGTTGTCTTCGATCCAGCGGTTGGTTATACCCAGCGACAGCTTGTTTTCGTCACCGACGCGGTCGGAGCCAGAGAACCGGTTGTCACGGAACAGCGACGCATAGTTGAAGGTGTATTCGCCGGTGTCGAAGACAGGAATGTCTTCCTGATCCTTCTCGGGGACATAGAGGTAGTACAGGCGCGGCTCAAGGGTCTGGCGATAGTTTTTGCCAAACCATTGGGTATTGCGATCGAAGTACAGGCCGCTGTCGATGCTGGCGATTGGTACGCCGCGATTCTGGTTGCTACCGAAGGTACCGTTGAGGCGGTCACCTTCCGGTCCCTGGTTGGCAATGTCAGTTTTACCCTTGCCGTCCAGATCCAGTTGGTACTGCGTGTACTGGTACTTCAAGGATGGCTTCAGGAAACCATAGCTGGCATTCATCGGATAGCTGACAACCGGGGCGACGTTCAGGCGATCACCGTTTGCGCGGGCTAATCCGAAAACGTTTGTGTCCAGGCGTGGAGACTCATTGCCATCTTCATCAGTGAAGGTGCCGTCTTTCAGGTCGCGATCAAATCGCACGATTTCAGTGTTGTAACTGAAATCCAGTCCGCCTGGGTGATACGGCAGAGCGCCATTGAACGTGATCTGCGGCAAACGATCATACGGTGTGATGTTCGAAACGGTCGCCAGCTGATAAGCCTGGGCATTCAAACGAGCCGTGTAGCTGTCGCCACGATAGCTGACAGAACCCTGCTGGTTAACGTAGTCAGCGCTTTTCACGCCGATCTGGTCAGTCTGCAGATCCTGGAAGTAATACGGATCGCTGATCTTGGTGTAGTCGACTTGCGTCAGTACCCGCGAATCCAGACCACCCTTGTGCTGCCAGTTATACATGTAGCGGTTTTTCTGGTAGTCGGTCTGCTTGCTGCGATCGGTATCTTCGTCGTTGAGGTACGCGGCACCGAACTGACCTTCGCTGGACGGGGTCAGGTAGCGGAATTCACCTTCCATCAACAAGCCATGCTTGCTCATGTAACGCGGGTACAACGTGGCGTCGTAGTTCGGCGCCAGGTTGAAGTAATACGGTGTGACCAGCATGAAGCCGGTATCGCTGCCCGTGCCGATAGTCGGCGGCAGGAAGCCGGACTGGCGACGGTCATCGATCGGGAAATAGATGTACGGCGTGTACAGAACAGGAATGTCCTTGACCCGCAGAGTCACGTTGGTTGCGGTACCGAAACCGGTCGCCGGGTTCAAGGTGATGTTGTTGCCCTTGAGCTGCCAGGCGTTGCTGTTCGGTTCGCACGTGGTGTACGTACCGTCCTTGAGGCGGATGATCGCGTTTTCGGCACGTTTGGCGTACAGCGCGTTACCGCGGATACGCGACTTGTGCATCACGTATTCGGCGTTATCGACCTTGGCTTCACCGGTATCGAGCTGCACGTCGGCGTGGTCGCCCACGATCAGCGCGCCGTTGTCGCGAATGCGCACGTTGCCGCTCAGTTCGCCACGGCTCTCGGCCTGGTACAGGTTCGCTTCGTCGGCTTCGACCTGCATGCTGCCCTGGCGCATGACGACGTCACCGGCCAGGGTCGCGACTTGCTCTTCCTGCTTATAGCGGGAGGCTTTCGCGCCGATAAAGGTCGGTGCGTCACTTTTATCCGTCTTGTCATTCATGCCAGGACGAATCGGTTCGATATAGGAACCAGAGCAGTAAGGACCGGTCTCGGCCAGTTGTGCCGCCGTGAGGTTCTCGCGCGGAACCCAGTCGAGGTGACTGTAGTCTGCACTACGCGACTTCAGGCCGCGGCCTTTGGACTCGGTAACCAGCACAGGCTTGGCGCCGGTGTCTTCGCTGGTGCCACTCTCGGTCGCAGCTTCGCCGGTGGCGGAAACTGCGCTGCCTTCATGGACGGGACGCGGTGGCAATGCCGCCGCTGGCGCTTTTGGCGCACAGTCCCAGGCACCCGAAGCAGAGACTGAGCAGTCATACTGTTCCGCGGCGACCACGAATGAGGTGGCTAGGGGTTGCAGGGCCAGCAGACTGCCGGTAACCAACAACGGAAATTTTTTACGAAACGCGGGGGATTTCAATGCCATCTTATTAGTCCGGGCTTCCTGCGTGCCATCTGCCCGCGGTGTGGGCCGCACGCCTCTCGATGGTCTGAAAAAGATGCTGGATAATAAAGCATGACCCGCTTGACGGCTAGCGCCGTCGGAGACCCTTGCAATGCCTGACCAAGATGTACGTTTGCAACACCTGAAAGTTTGGCTCGATGAGCAGTTGGCAACCCTCTTTGCAGAACAGGGATGGGGCGTCGTACCCCCGGCCACATTGACCGCGGCCAGCAGCGACGCGAGTTTTCGACGCTACTTCCGCTGGGAAGGCGAGGGCAGAAGTTTCGTCGTAATGGACGCGCCACCGCCCCAGGAAAACTGCAAACCCTTCGTGGATATCGCTTTTTTGCTGGCGAAATCCGGAATAAATGTGCCGAAAATTTATGCCGAAGACCTCGAGCGCGGTTTTCTTTTGCTCAATGACCTGGGCAACAAGACTTACCTTGACGTGATCGACAGCGAAAATGCCGACGATTTGTTCAAGGATGCCCTGCAAGCACTGCTGGCTTTTCAGCAATTGCCAATGGTCGCGCCGTTGCCAAGTTATGACGTGGCATTGCTGCGCCGCGAACTGGAACTGCTCCCCGAGTGGTACGTGAAACGTGAGCTGGGCATCGAATTCGACTCGGCGCAGCAAATGCTCTGGCAGAACGTGACCGAGTTGCTGATCGACAGCGCCCTGGCCCAACCCAAAGTGCTGGTGCATCGCGACTACATGCCACGCAACCTGATGCTCAGCGAGCCGAACCCTGGCGTGCTGGATTTCCAGGACGCGGTCTATGGCCCGGTGACTTATGACGTGACCTGCCTGTTCAAGGACGCGTTCCTCAGTTGGCCCGAGGAGCGTGTGCACGCCTGGCTGGAATATTACTGGCAGCAAGCAGGTGCGCTCGGCATTCCCGTGCAGCCTGATTTCGAAGACTTCCTGCGGGCCAGCGACTTGATGGGCGTGCAGCGCCACCTGAAAGTGATCGGCATCTTCGCCCGCATCTGCCACCGCGACGGCAAACCGCGCTACCTGGCCGATGTGCCGCGCTTCTTTGCCTATATAGACGCGGTGATCGCCCGCCGTCCTGAACTGGCTGAGCTGGATGTGTTGCTGCTGAGTCTGCGTGCTGGAGCCTCTGCATGAAGGCAATGATTCTGGCCGCGGGAAAAGGCGAGCGCATGCGCCCGCTGACGCTGACCACACCCAAGCCGCTGGTTCGTGCTGGCGGCGTTCCTCTGATCGAGTACCACTTGAAAGCCCTGGCGATCGCCGGGTTTACCGAGATCGTCATCAATCACGCCTGGCTCGGTCAGCAGATCGAAAGTTACCTGGGTGACGGCTCGCAATACGGCTTGCGTATTCAGTACTCGCCGGAAGGTGAGCCACTGGAAACCGGCGGCGGCATCTTCCGCGCGTTGCAGTTGCTGGGCGATGATGCGTTCCTGGTGGTCAACGGTGACATCTGGACCGACTACGACTTCAGTGTGCTGCATCAACCTATCGCCGGGTTGGCGCACCTGGTGCTGGCGGACAACCCGCCCCATCACCCGACCGGCGATTTCACGCTGGTCGACGGGCAAGTGCGTGACGGTCAGCCAGACACCGACACCTTGACCTACAGCGGCATTGCCGTGTTGCATCCGCAATTGTTCGACGGTTGCTCGGCCGGCGCCTTCAAACTGGCACCGCTGCTGCGCAAAGCCATGGCTGATGGACAGGTCACCGGTGAACGCCTGAACGGACACTGGGTGGATGTCGGCACGCACGAACGCCTGGCTGAAGTTGAAACCCTGATAGAAGCGAGACGCTGACATGCTGTGGCCAGGGACTCTGATTGGAGCCGGAGCGGGCTTTGCCATAGCCAGCATTCCGGGGGCCATGCTCGGCGCTTTGTTGGGACAGGCGCTGGATCGGCGTTTGCACCTGCAGAGCTGGGGGCATTTGCGGGAAAAGCTCGGCGGTCGTCCGATGCTGCGCAACGATGAACTGTTGTTCGTGTTGCTGGGACGGTTGGCCAAGAGCGATGGACGAGTGGTTGAAGGCCACATCCAGCAGGCCCGCCAGGAAATGCGCTCGCTGGAAATGACCGAGTCGGCGCAGCGTCGTGCCATTGCCGCGTTCAATCGTGGCAAGTCGGGCAATGACCGCTTGCGCGGATATCTACGGCGCTTGAGTGCCCAGCCTCATGCTGCCGAAGGCGTGTTGCGCGCCTGTTGGCGGATGGTCTGGGCCGATGGGCGAGCGGGGAACAATGAGCGCGAACTGCTGGCCCAGTGGGGCAAGTGGCTGGGCTGGACGCCGCAACAAGTACTGGCGCTGGCGGCCGACTACGATCAGCACAAGCGACCGCAGGTCAGCAGCACCCTGACGTATCAGGATGCCTTGCGGCTGTTGGGGGTGTCGGCGACCAGCGAGCCGGCGCAGATCAAGCGTGCCTATCGACGCCTGCTCAGTCGCCATCACCCGGACAAGATTGCCGGCAGCGGTGCAACGGCGTTGCAGGTGCGTGAGGCGACCGACAAGACTCGTGAACTGCATACGGCCTACACGTTGATTCGTGAGCGGCGGGATTTTCGGTAGCGGCAAAGATATGTGCCGTCAGTGATGTCGCCTTCGCGAGCAAGCCCGCTCCCACAGGATTTGAGTCGTACGCAATTTTTGCTATCGACATGTAAACCTGTGGGAGCGGGCTTGCCCGCGAATGGAGCGACGCGGTCTGTCAGTCCGCCGCCTTCTGCGGATTTAACAAACCACGCACCCGCCGCACGAGTTGCTCTTGCTCGGCCTTTGCATTACCGGGCAGCGCCTTGAGCGACACCTGGCTGAACGCCGAAGTCTTCAAGCGCTTGCTGGCCTGCATCCGTGCCAGCGCTGCGTTGCGATCCAGCGGCTTGTCCATATAGAAGATGTCCGCCGTCGGCAGCTTCAGTGTCGGCGTCAGTTCAACCAGCTCGGGCTTCGCCGCGGCAGGTGTCTGTGCCGCGACCATCACAAATTTCTCCACTTGCGACGGCTGCTTTTCGCTCAGATAACGCGCGGCCCAATAAGCACCGGTGCCATGGCCCAATACCACGATGCTGCGAGCGCTTTGTTGTTCGGCATAGGCAATAGCCGCATCAATGCGAGCAAAGATGCGCTCGGCATTGGCTTTGGCTTGCTCCTCGGTGGTTTCGGCGATGGCCTTGTCGGCAACTTCCGCTTCACCACCGGCCGCTTGCTCGATGGGGGCTGCCGTAGTCGAGTCCTTGCTGCCGGTTTCCGGCGCCTTGAGCGTTGGTGGCATTTCCATGACGCGTGGTGCGATGGCATCGCTTTGCACGTCCGGCAAGGTGATACTCAGGCTGCTCCACTTGGCGTCGGGCAATTTGTTGCGCAACGGGCCGATTGCTTGCGGCCAGTCAACGGTTTCGCCGGCGCCCGGGATGATAATCACCGCACCTTTGGGCTCGGCGGTATTGGCCGGTTTCCACAACGCAAGAAAGGTGTCGGCGCCGGCTTGCAGTTGTTGCTGTTCCTGCGCAGGGATTTGTCGCTCGAGTGCTGTCGCTTCTTCCTGACTACGCTCAAGCAGTGGCTGGCGTTCGACCGGTTTTTCTTCTGCGGGTTTTTCCGCGGCAGCAGGCGCAGGATCGGCCGCCTCGACGGAAAAGGCGCAAGGCAGGATCAGCGACAGGCACAATGCTGGCAATGCCAGGCGGTAGACAGGGGGCATCGGATATTCCAGGCCAGAAGTTATTCCGGCAGCCTAATGGGTTGGTCAGTATTTGTCAGTGTGTGAGACTTCAATGATGCGTTTTCGCTGCCTGTGGGTTATCGGCTGTTTGTGGTTTCCCTTGATGAGTTGGGCGGCTTCCGCGCCACCGGCGCACGTCGCGCCCTTGTCGCCCAAGCAACAACAGTGGCTGGCCGCACACGGCGAATTGCGCGTGGGGCTGGTGTTGCAGGCGCCTTACGCGCAATACGATCGCCGCTTGCAGCGCTTGTCCGGGGTCAACGTCGAGTTGATGAAATGGCTGGCCAAGGCCCTCAAGGTCGAACTGAGCTGGCGTAATTTCCCCGACCTCGCGCAACTGGAAGCCGCCGCGCGCGAGGGTGAAATCGACATTGCCCCCGGGCTGACCCAAACCCCCGCCGGCCTGCGGTTCTGGCAGTTCTCTGACCCCTACATGCGAGTGCCGCAACTGGTGGTCAGCGATCAGAAAAGCGCTGGTGTGGTGGAGCTGGAGAAACTCGACAGCCAGACCCGCGTCGCCGTGCGCATGCCCAGCGCGACGGCCGATTACCTTCGCGGCAACTATCCCCACCTGAACCTGCAAGGCGTACCGATCGAGCGCCAGGCGTTGCAGCTGTTGCTGAGCCAGCAGGCTGGTTACGCCGTGGTCGATGAAGCGCAGTTGGGACGTTTATCCGTGGAGCCTGAGTTCTCCGGGCTGGTCGTGGTGGGTGACATCGGCTTGCCGCAATTGCTGCGGGTCGCCACACGTCGAGACCAGCCGGAACTGGCCGGCATCGTCGAAAGCGCACTGCGGGCAATCCCGGCCAAAGACCTTGAACAACTGCACAACCAATGGCTGCAACCCAAATACCCACGCCTGACCGAATCCCGGGGATTCTGGCAAAACCTCTGCCTGCTGATGGCGGTATTGATGCTGAGCAGCATGGCCATCGTGTTCTGGCAGCGCCGCCAACAACACAGTCTGGAGCAGCGTCTATTGGCGGCGCGCGAGGACATTGCCCTGCGCGAGGCCAGTGAAGAGGCGTTGCGCCTGACGCAGTTCTCCATCGATCAAAGCACCGTCGGCATCCTCTGGGTCAACTGGGACAGTCACGTGCGCTATGCCAACCGCGCCGCTGAAACCATGCTCGGCTATCCGTCCGGTGCAATCATTGATCGGCCATTGATCGACTTCGAGCCGGGCTTGCACATGGACCGCTGGTTAAACCTGTGGAAGCGCGCCCGGGCCAGCGAAGAGGGGCCGCAAAGTTTCGAAACCAACTGTGTACGAGCCGATGGCAGCATCCTGCCGACCGATGTCTCGTTGAGCTTCATGCGCTTTCGCGGGGGTGAATACCTGGTGGTTTACCTCAACGACGTCACTGAGCGTCGTCGTGCCCTTGCGGCGTTGCAGGAAAGCGAAGCACGGTTGCAGGGGATTGCCGCCAACGTTCCGGGATTGGTCTTTCGCCTGGAGCGGGCGCCGGTGACAGGGCAGATCGATTTTGCCTACATCAGTGAAGGCAGCGAGAGTCTGGTGGGCTACTCGCCGGCGACTCTGGCCCATCGCGACAAAGGCCTGCGCAGTCTGGTGCATCCGGACGACAAGGCCAGCTATCACCAGACTCAGGACCATGCGCTGGATACGGACAGTGACTGGTCGTGGCAGGGGCGGATTCTTACCCGTTCAGGCGAACAGCGCTGGGCCGAGATCAAGGCCATCACCCGTCGACTCGAGGACGGCGCGTATGTCTGGGACGGAATTGTCTGGGACATCAGCGAGAGCAAGCGCATCGAACTGGAACTGGCCAGCTCCCGCGAGCAGCTGCGTGAGCTGTCCGCTCACCTGGAGAGCGTGCGCGAAGAGGAAAAAGCCCGCATCGCCCGGGAAGTTCACGACGAGTTGGGTCAGATGTTGACCGTGCTCAAGCTGGAAACCTCCATGTGCGAATTGGCCTATGCCCAACTCGACCCGGGTCTGAATGAGCGATTGAACAGCATGAAACGCCTGATTGCGCAGCTGTTCCAGTTGGTGCGCGATGTGGCGACGGCGCTGCGACCACCGATTCTCGATGCCGGGATCGCGTCCGCCATCGAGTGGCAGGCCCGGCGCTTCGAGGCGCGCACGCAGATTCCGTGTCTGGTGCAGGTGCCGGAGAATCTGCCGGTGCTCAGTGACGCCAAGGCCATTGGGCTGTTCCGGATCCTTCAGGAAGCGCTGACCAATGTCATGCGCCATGCCCAGGCGCATACTGTCGAACTGACGTTGACGCTGGAAGGCGACGAGTTGTGTCTGACGGTTAGCGATGATGGCGTAGGATTTGTTCCCGCCACCGGCAGGGCGACGTCCTTCGGGGTGGTCGGCATGCGTGAGCGGGTGTTGATCATGGGTGGGCGGTTGTCGCTGGAGAGTGAGCCGGGGGAGGGCACGACGTTGAGTGTGCGAGTGCCGGTGAATGAGGCCTGAAGTATTTGTGGTGTCTGTACTGAAGCCTTCGCGAGCAGGCTCGCTCCGACAGGGATAGTGTGAACAACGCAAAACCCTGTGGGAGCGTGGCTTGCCCGCGAATGATCTTGGCTCTGAAACAAGAAAAATGGAGAAGACTGTGATCCGTGTACTGGTAGCCGAAGACCACACCATCGTCCGTGAAGGCATCAAGCAGTTGATTGGCTTGGCCAAGGACTTACTGGTGGTAGGGGAGGCGAGCAATGGCGAGCAGTTGCTCGAGACCCTGCGGCATGTTCCCTGCGAAGTGGTATTGCTGGACATCTCCATGCCGGGCGTCAATGGTCTGGAAGCGATTCCGCGGATTCGTGCGCTGAACAATCCGCCGGCCATTCTGGTGCTGTCGATGCACGACGAAGCGCAAATGGCCGCCAGGGCGCTGAAAGTCGGCGCTGCGGGTTACGCGACCAAGGACAGCGATCCGGCACTGCTGCTGACGGCGATTCGCAAAGTCGCGGCGGGCGGTCGTTACATCGACCCGGACCTGGCCGACCGCATGGTCTTCGAAGTCGGCCTGACCGATTCGCGGCCGTTGCATTCGTTGCTATCGGAGCGTGAGTTCTCGGTGTTCGAACGCCTGGCCCAGGGCGCCAACGTCAACGACATCGCGCAGCAACTGGCCCTCAGCAGCAAAACCATCAGCACTCACAAGGCGCGGCTGATGCAAAAGCTCAACATCACCTCCCTGGCGGAACTGGTGAAGTACGCGATGGAACACAAACTCCTCTAAGCCCCCCCGCAGCCCCATGTGGGAGCGGGCTTGCCCGCGATGACGGTGGAACATTCATAGCATATGTCGACTGACACTCCGCAATCGCGAGCAAGCTCGCTCCCACAGGTCCGCGGTGGGATGTCCATTTGCGACATGCTTACTAACCCGCTTTTGCCCATTCCCGCGGCTTGCAGCTTCAAGCCGCCGCCGCACCTACCCATCCCCGCCATCCGTGTAGGGCAATCCCTACCCCCAACCTTCCATCCCGCTGAGGCGATTCTCTCCTGCGCCCCGATTTGCGCGCTCCCCACCGTCCACTAGGCTTAGTCCACAGCAGTCATCAACAAAAAAGGTGTGGGTATGAGCCAGGTCGATTCAAACGCAGGGGCCAGTGACATTCTGGTCAGCTTTCGTGGAGTGCAAAAAAGCTACGACGGCGAGAACCTGATCGTCAAAGACCTCAACCTGGAAATTCGCAAAGGCGAGTTCCTCACCTTGCTCGGGCCGTCCGGCTCCGGCAAGACCACCAGCCTGATGATGCTCGCCGGTTTCGAAACGCCGACTGCCGGCGAAATCCTACTGGCCGGGCGCTCCATCAACAACGTGCCGCCGCACAAGCGCGACATCGGCATGGTGTTCCAGAATTACGCGTTGTTCCCGCACATGACCGTCGCCGAGAACCTGGCGTTTCCGCTGACCGTGCGCGGTTTGAACAAGAGCGACGTCAGTGACAAGGTCAAAAAAGTCCTGAGCATGGTTCAGCTCGACGCCTTCGCCCAGCGCTATCCGGCGCAACTGTCCGGCGGCCAGCAACAGCGTGTGGCCCTGGCCCGCGCCTTGGTGTTCGAACCGCAACTGGTGCTGATGGACGAACCCCTCGGCGCATTGGACAAACAACTGCGCGAACACATGCAGATGGAAATCAAACACCTGCACCAGCGCCTCGGCGTGACCGTGGTCTACGTGACTCACGACCAGGGTGAAGCCCTGACCATGTCCGACCGTGTGGCGGTGTTCCATCAGGGCGAGATCCAGCAGATCGCTGCGCCGCGCACCCTCTATGAAGAGCCGAAAAACACCTTCGTCGCCAATTTCATCGGCGAGAACAACCGCCTCAACGGCCGCTTGCACAGCCAGACCGGCGATCGTTGCATCGTCGAACTCGGTCGCGGTGAAAAGGTTGAAGCCCTGGCGGTCAACGTCGGCAAAACCGGCGAACCGGTCACGCTGTCGATTCGTCCGGAACGCGTAAGCCTCAACGGCTCCAGCGAATCCTGCGTCAACCGCTTCTCAGGGCGGGTGGCGGAATTCATCTATCTGGGCGACCACGTCCGGGTTCGCCTGGAAGTCTGCGGCAAGACCGACTTCTTCGTGAAACAACCGATTGCCGAGCTCGATCCCGCGCTCGCCGTCGGCGATGTGGTACCGCTTGGCTGGCAGGTCGAACACGTTCGCGCGCTCGACCCACTTCTAGAGGCGCATTGATCGCCCCGGCTACACCAACACCAACCCTGCACGTGGAGAGAACAATAAATGTTGAGATCCCTGAAATTCACCGCTTTGGTCATGGGCATGATCGGTGCGGCACACGCGATGGCGGCGGGCCCGGATTTGACCGTGGTGTCCTTTGGCGGGGCGAACAAGGCCGCGCAGGCCAAAGCGTTCTATGCACCGTGGGAAGCGGCTGGCAACGGCAAGATCGTGGCAGGCGAATACAACGGTGAGATGGCCAAGGTCAAAGCCATGGTCGACACCAAGAGCGTGTCCTGGGACCTGGTGGAAGTTGAATCGCCAGAACTGTCTCGCGGTTGCGACGAAGACATGTTCGAGCAACTTGACCCTGCGCTGTTCGGCAAATCCGAAGATTACGTCAAGGGTGCTATCCAGCCTTGTGGCGTAGGTTTCTTCGTGTGGTCGACCGTGTTGGCCTACAACGCCGACAAACTGGCCTCCGCACCGACCAGCTGGGTAGATTTCTGGGATACCAAGAAATTCCCGGGCAAGCGCGGCCTGCGCAAAGGCGCCAAGTACACCCTGGAATTCGCACTGATGGCCGACGGCGTTGCGCCGAAAGACGTCTATAAAGTGCTGGCCGGCAAAGATGGCCAGGATCGCGCATTCAAGAAACTCGATGAGCTCAAGCCAAGCATTCAGTGGTGGGAAGCCGGTGCACAACCGCCGCAATACCTCGCGTCCGGTGACGTGGTCATGAGCTCGGCCTACAACGGCCGGATCGCCGCCGTGCAGAAAGAAAGCAACCTGAAAGTCGTGTGGAACGGCGGTATCTACGACTTCGACGCATGGGCGATTCCGAAAGGTCTGGACGCCAAGCGCGCCGAAGCGGCGAAGAAATTCATCGCATTCTCGGTGGCTCCGCAGCAGCAGAAGACTTACTCGGAAAACATCGCTTACGGCCCGGCCAACATTCAAGCCGTACCGTTGTTGTCCAAGGATGTCCTGAAAGACATGCCGACCACCCCGGAAAACATCGCCAACCAAGTGCAAATCGACGTCAGCTTCTGGGCTGACAACGGCGAGCAACTGGAACAGCGCTTCAATTCCTGGGCTGCGAAGTAAGCACGACCCTGTGGCATAGGCTTTGCCCAATGCCGGTCAGTTAAGGGTTTGAACACCGCAATCCTTGTGGGAGCGGGCTTGCCCGCGATGAGGGTGTGTCAGAGAACAGAGATGTTGAATCTGATGGCGCCATCGCAGGCAAGCCAGCTCCCACAGGTTGTTTGTATGCCTCTGCAATGATCAAAGATTTCCGGAGTACGCCATGGCCACCGCCATTCCCCTGAACGCGGGCACTGACCCCACCTTGAAGCAGCGGCTCAAGCACGCCGAGCGGATCAACCGCTGGAAGGCACAAGCCTTGATCGCGCCGTTGGTGCTGTTTCTGTTGCTGGTGTTCCTGGTGCCGATCGTGGCGCTGCTCTACAAAAGCGTTGGTAACCCGGAAGTGGTCGGCGGCATGCCGCGCACCGTGGAGGCCATCGCCAGTTGGGACGGCCGCGGCCTGCCCGCTGAACCGGTTTACAAGGCGGCCAGCGAAGACCTCGCTGAAGCGCGCAAAAATCAGACCCTGGGCGATCTGTCCAAACGCTTGAACATGGAGTTGGCCGGCTACCGCAGCCTGCTGACCAAAACCGCCCGCGCCTTGCCGTTCGCCACCGAACCGGCCTCTTATAAAGAAGCGCTGGAAGGCCTCGACGAGCGTTGGGGTGACCCGGCCTATTGGCAAGCGGTGCGTCGCAACACCAGCAGTATTACGCCGTACTACCTGCTGGCGTCCGTCGATCATCGCATCGACGACCTCGGCGAAATCGCCCCGGCCACCCCCGACCAGGCGATCTACCTCGACATCTTCGCCCGCACGTTCTGGATGGGCCTGATCATCACCGTGATCTGCCTGGTGCTGGCTTATCCGTTGGCCTACCTGCTGGCGAACCTGCCGTCACGCCAAAGCAACCTGCTGATGATTCTGGTGTTGCTGCCGTTCTGGACCTCGATCCTGGTGCGGGTTGCCGCGTGGATCGTGTTGCTGCAATCGGGCGGGCTGATCAACAGCGGCCTGATGGCGATGGGCATTATCGATAAGCCGCTGGAGCTGGTGTTCAACCGCACCGGGGTTTACATCTCGATGGTGCACATCCTGCTGCCGTTCATGATCCTGCCGATCTACAGCGTGATGAAAGGCATCTCGCCGACCTACATGCGCGCCGCGATTTCCCTTGGCTGCCACCCGTTCGCCAGTTTCTGGCGGGTGTACTTCCCGCAGACCTATGCCGGTGTCGGCGCCGGTTGCCTGTTGGTGTTCATCCTCGCGATCGGCTACTACATCACCCCGGCGTTGCTGGGCAGCCCGAACGATCAGATGGTCAGCTACTTCGTCGCCTTCTACACCAACACCAGCATCAACTGGGGCATGGCAACCGCACTCGGTGGGTTGCTGCTGTTGGCGACCGTGGTGCTTTATCTGATTTACAACTGGCTGGTGGGCGCCAGTCGTCTGCGCCTGAGCTAAGGGGAGAATGAAATGCTGAGTCCTTATATGTCGCCCGTGGAGCGGGTGTGGTTCTACAGCTTGCGGATTCTCTGCGGCCTGATTCTGTTGTTCCTGATTCTGCCAGTGCTGGTGATCATTCCGCTGTCGTTCAACTCGGGCAGTTTCCTGGTGTATCCGCTGCAAGGCTTCTCGCTGCACTGGTATCAGGACTTCTTCACCTCGGCGGAATGGATGCGGGCATTGAAGAACAGCATCATCGTTGCCCCGGCGGCGACGGTACTGGCAATGATCTTCGGGACGCTGGCGGCGATCGGCCTGACGCGGGGCGATTTCCCGGGCAAGGCGCTGGTGATGGCGCTGGTGATTTCGCCGATGGTGGTGCCGGTGGTGATCATCGGTGTGGCGAGCTACCTGTTCTTTGCGCCGCTGGGCCTGGGCAACAGCTTCTTCTCGCTGATCGTGGTGCATGCGGTGCTGGGTGTGCCGTTTGTGATCATTACCGTGTCGGCGACCTTGCAGGGGTTCAACCATAACCTGGTGCGCGCCGCTGCCAGCCTGGGAGCTTCGCCGCTGACGGCGTTCCGCCGGGTGACGTTGCCGCTGATTGCGCCGGGTGTGATCTCCGGTGCGCTGTTTGCCTTCGCGACGTCGTTCGATGAAGTAGTGGTGACGCTGTTCCTCGCCGGCCCGGAACAAGCGACCTTGCCTCGGCAGATGTTCAGCGGTATCCGCGAAAACCTCAGCCCGACGATTGCTGCTGCAGCAACGCTGCTGATCGCCTTCTCGGTGATCCTGTTGCTGACCCTCGAGTGGCTGCGCGGCCGCAGCGAAAAACTGCGCACCGCCCAGGTCTAAACCCACACACCATCCCCTGTGGGAGCGAGCCTGCTCGCGATGACGGACTGACATTCAATATTGATGTCGACTGATACTCCGCTATCGCGAGCAGGCTCGCTCCCACAGGGATTTGAGGTGTTTCCGGGATGTTGTGTCATTCACAGGCTGAATAGCAGACAAACCCCAATCCCCAGCTACTATTGTGCCCAGCTCCCCTATTTATAAGAGGCTGCGCACGATGAGTCTTTCCTCTTTCAAAATCGCTCACAAACTGATCACCGGCGCAGGTGCCATCGAGCAACTGGCCGCCGAACTCACCCGCCTGGATGTCGACAACCCGCTGATCGTCACCGACGCTGCCCTGGTCAAGTCCGGCACGGTCGAGCTGGCGCTGGCGCAGTTGGGCGATCGATCCTACGAGATTTTCGACCGTGTGCTGCCAGACCCGGAAATCGCCATCGTCGAGGACTGCATGCGGGTATACCGCGAGGGCGGGCATGACGGTCTGATCGGACTCGGCGGCGGCAGCGCCATCGACATCGCCAAAAGCGTCGCGGCCTACGCCGGTTACCACGGTGCGCTGGAGGATTTGTTCGGCGTCGATCAGGTGCCACGCAAAGGCCCACCGCTGATTGCCATCCCGACGACGGCCGGCACCGGCTCGGAGGTGACCAACGTCGCCATCCTCTCCGACAAGGTCGCGCAACTGAAGAAGGGCATTGTCAGCGACTATCTATTGCCGGACGTGGCGTTGGTCAGTCCGCAAATGACCCTGACCTGTCCGCGCAGTGTCACTGCCGCGAGTGGCGTTGATGCGCTGGTGCATGCCATCGAATCCTACTTGTCGGTCAACGCCTCGCCGATCACGGATGCCCTGGCCATTGGCGCCATCAAGCTGATCGCCAAAGCGCTGCCCAAGGCTTACGCCAACCCGTCCAACCTGCAAGCCCGCGAAGACATGGCCACCGCCAGCCTGATGGCCGGCATGGCCTTCGGTAATGCCGGAGTCGGCGCGGTGCATGCGCTGGCGTATCCGTTGGGCGGGCGTTTCAACATTGCCCACGGCGTCAGCAACGCCTTGCTCCTGCCGTATGTCATGACCTGGAACAAGATGGCCTGCGTCGAGCGTATGCAGGATATTGCCGAGGCCATGGGAGTGAAGACCGCTCACTTGAGCGCCAACGAAACGGCGGACAAAGCCGTGGAGGCAATGACCGAATTGTGCGCCGCGGTAGAAATCCCGCCGGGCCTGCGCAGCTTCGGTGTTCCGGAGGACGCGATCCCGGCCATGGCCGTGGAAGCCGCGGGGATCGAGCGCCTGATGCGCAACAATCCACGTAAGTTGAGCGCCATCGATATCGAGAAGATCTACCGAGCGGCGTTCTAGAGCCTGCGGCGACTTATTGATCGAAGGCAGGCCCAATCATCGCGGTCACAGTGCGCGCGTCAAAGCATGAGGTATACAATGCGCGCCATCGTGATTCTGCTCAAAAAAGGTGCGTCATGCAGCCCTTCGTCATTGCTCCGTCGATTCTCTCCGCCGACTTTGCCCGCCTGGGTGAAGAAGTGGACAACGTCCTGGCCGCCGGCGCCGACTTCGTGCACTTCGATGTCATGGACAACCACTACGTACCGAACTTGACCATCGGCCCGATGGTCTGCGCCGCGCTGCGCAAGTACGGCGTGACCGCGCCGATTGACGCTCACCTGATGGTCAGCCCGGTGGACCGCATCGTTGGTGACTTCATCGAGGCTGGTGCGACCTACATCACCTTCCACCCGGAAGCCTCGCAGCACGTCGATCGTTCCCTGCAACTGATCCGCGAAGGCGGCTGCAAGTCGGGCCTGGTGTTCAACCCGGCAACGCCGCTGGACGTGCTCAAGTACGTGATGGACAAGGTCGACATGATCTTGCTGATGAGCGTCAACCCGGGTTTCGGTGGGCAGAAGTTCATCCCCGGCACCCTCGACAAGCTGCGTGAAGCGCGCGCGCTGATCGATGCCTCCGGCCGTGACATCCGCCTGGAAATCGACGGCGGCGTCAACGTGAACAACATTCGTGAAATCGCAGCGGCTGGCGCCGACACCTTCGTCGCCGGTTCCGCGATCTTCAATGCACCGAACTACCATGAGGTGATTGAAAAGATGCGTTCCGAACTGGCGTTGGCTCGTCCATGAGTGGCTTTGAGCAGCTGTTCCCGGGGCGTCTGCCGCGGCTGGTGATGTTCGATCTGGATGGCACGCTGATCGATTCGGTCCCCGACCTCGCCCTGGCTGTGGATAACATGCTGCTCAAACTCGGGCGTCAACCCGCCGGCCTCGAGTCGGTGCGCGAGTGGGTCGGCAACGGCGCGCCGGTGCTGGTTCGCCGTGCGCTGGCCGGTGGCATCGACCATTCGACGGTCGACGACGGTGAAGCCGAGGGCGCACTGGCGATTTTCATGGAGGCTTATAGCGAGAGCCATGACTTGACCGTGGTCTATCCAGGCGTGCGTGACACCCTCAAATGGCTGCACAAGCAGGGTGTCGAGATGGCACTGATCACCAACAAGCCGGAGCGCTTCGTCGCGCCGCTGCTGGATCAGATGAAAATCGGCCGTTACTTCAAGTGGATTATCGGCGGCGACACCCTGCCGCAGAAAAAGCCTGATCCGGCCGCGCTGTTTTTCGTGATGAAAATGGCCAATATTCCGGCCTCGCAATCGCTGTTTGTCGGCGATTCGCGCAGCGACGTGCTGGCGGCGAAAGCGGCGGGGGTCAAGTGCGTGGCCCTCAGCTATGGCTACAACCATGGCCGGCCTATTTCGGAAGAGTCGCCGACGCTGGTGATCGACGATCTGCGCAAGCTAATTCCCGGTTGCCTGGATTCAGCCGCTGAGATAACGTTGCCCGACGTAGCTCAACCCCCTTCTGGAAACGCCATCGTGGTGGTCACTCGCAAACTCTGGATGAAAGTCATCAAGGCCCTGGCCCGCTGGCGTTGGCGCGCCTGACTCGATTCTGGCCGGCTTTCCGGCGCGTTTGCATACCTGACTGTTAGCACCTCAAGCCACGAGGCTACCCCATGATCCGCGAAGAATTCCTGCGTTTGGCCGCTGCCGGCTATAACCGTATCCCGTTGGCCTGCGAAACCCTGGCCGACTTCGATACCCCGCTGTCGATCTACCTGAAACTGGCCGACGAGCCGAACTCCTACCTGCTGGAATCGGTGCAAGGCGGGGAGAAGTGGGGCCGTTATTCGATCATCGGCCTGCCGTGCCGCACCGTGCTGCGGGTTCATGATCATCAGGTGAGCGTGACCCACGACGGCGTCGAGATCGAAAGCCACGAGGTCGAAGATCCTCTGGCCTTTGTCGAAACCTTTAAAGCCCGCTACAACGTGCCGACCATCCCTGGCCTGCCGCGCTTCAATGGCGGTCTGGTGGGGTATTTCGGTTACGACTGCGTGCGCTATGTGGAGAAGCGTCTGGGCAAGTGCCCGAACCCTGATCCGCTGGGCGTGCCGGACATTCTGCTGATGGTCTCCGACGCCGTGGTGGTGTTCGACAACCTCGCCGGCAAGATGCACGCGATTGTGCTGGCTGACCCCTCAAAGGAAGATGCCTTCGAGCAAGGTCAGGCCCGTCTGGAAGAGCTGCTGGAAAAACTCCGCCAGCCGATCACCCCGCGCCGTGGCCTGGATTTCAGCAAGCAACAGTCGGCTGATCCGGTATTCCGCTCGAGCTTCACCCAGGATGATTACGAAAAAGCCGTCGACACTATCAAGGAATACATCCTGGCCGGTGACTGCATGCAGGTCGTGCCGTCCCAGCGCATGTCGATCGACTTCAAGGCGGCGCCGATCGATCTGTACCGGGCGCTGCGTTGCTTCAATCCGACGCCTTACATGTACTTCTTCAACTTCGGCGACTTCCACGTCGTCGGCAGTTCGCCGGAAGTGCTGGTGCGGGTCGAAGACAACCTGATCACCGTGCGCCCGATTGCCGGCACTCGCCCACGCGGGGCCAACGAAGAGGCGGACCTGGCGCTGGAAAAAGACCTGCTGTCGGACGACAAGGAAATCGCTGAGCACTTGATGCTGATTGACCTGGGCCGTAACGACACCGGTCGGGTGTCGGAGATCGGTTCGGTGAAACTCACCGAGAAAATGGTCATCGAGCGTTATTCCAACGTGATGCACATCGTGTCCAACGTTACCGGCCAATTGAAGGCTGGACTGACGGCGATGGACGCACTGCGGGCGATTCTGCCAGCGGGTACGTTGTCGGGCGCACCGAAGATTCGCGCGATGGAAATCATCGACGAACTGGAGCCGGTCAAGCGTGGCGTCTACGGCGGGGCAGTGGGCTACTTTGCCTGGAACGGCAACATGGACACCGCGATTGCGATCCGCACCGCAGTGATCAAGAACGGTGAACTGCACGTGCAGGCCGGTGGCGGCATCGTCGCCGACTCGGTGCCGGCGCTGGAATGGGAAGAAACCCTGAACAAGCGCCGTGCGATGTTCCGCGCCGTGGCCCTGGCCGAACAAACCCCGGATACCTGAGTTCACACAAGCCTTTGTGGCGAGGGGGCTTGCCCCCGTTGGGGCGCGAAGCGGCCCTTGGTTCTTCAGGTCCACCAAGTCACATGGATTTGCGACTGCTTCGCAGCCGAACGGGGGCAAGCCCCCTCGCCACAATGTGCATTCAGCATAAAAAAACGCGGCGCCTGTGAGGGCGCCGCGTTTTTTTTGCCTGATGTTTAGAAGTCCAGCGCAACGCCTACGTTAATGCCTTGCTGGGTAAAGTCGTCATCCTTGCGAATGTCGTAGCTGGCCCGCAATGCCAGATCCTTGGTGAGGTTGTGGCTTACCCCCAGATTCAAGCGGTTCAGGTGAGATTGCGGGGTGTAGCCGGCCAGGGAGTAGCGATTGTTCGGCAGGCTGTTGAGGTTCATCGTCACATCCTGGGTATCGTCGTTGTACTCACGCTCATGAGCCAGTTCGCCGAACACCTGGGTCTGCGAAGTGATCTGGTACTTGCCCTGGATGCCGAGACCAAGACGCCGGGAGATGCGCGACTGATCATCGAAGGTCAATGCGGTGGAATCGGCACCGTCTTCCGAGTAACCGTCGACTTCGACTTTGGCGAAATCAGCACTCACGAACGGCGACAGGTGCCACGGGCTGCTGGCCTCTGGCGCGATGTCATACCCCAGGCGGCCACTGATAGCGACCAGGTAACCGTCGGTGTCGCCTTTCTCTGCGCGTTCGTTGACCCCCAACTGGAATTTGCGTTTGAGGCTGTCGTAGTCCAGATGCCCGGCGGTCACTGCCGCGTCACCCCACCAACGGTTTTGCTGGTACTGGGCGAATGCCGTACCCATGTAGGTGTTGAGCTTGTATTCCGAGTCGTGATCGCCTGCTTCGAGCTTCTGATTGTAGAAGCCCGCCGCCAAACCTACACGCCATGCGTCATTGAGCCGGTAGCTGCCGCCGATATTCAGGTTGGCGCCGTTGCCGTCAGCACTGGCGCCACTGCGCTGGCTATCGAAATCCTGGTGTTGGCCGCCGCCGGCGACAATCGCCCGCCATTGACCCACGCCTTGCCAGTTTTCCCAATCAGCCAGCCACTGGTTGCGCAACTCATCCTGATGAGAACGCAAAGTCCCTTGGGCCATTTGTGGCAACAGGGTGGCTTCCCATGGCGCGGCCAGCAGCGAGTAGGCGTAATCGGCAATCAGGCGTTGCCCGGCTTCGGTCGGGTGCACCGAGTCGTTGTAGATAAGTTTGGTTGGGTCCGGCGTCGCACTGTTGATGCCGTAACGGGCGTTTTCCGTACAGCTGCTGCCGCTGAAGCAGGTGGCGCTTAGGTTCTGATCGGTGGCCAGGCCGAACTGCCCTGGGTTGGCAAACGTCTCCTTAAGCAGAACCGGGATGTTCAGCGGAATGACGTTGGCATTGACGTTCTGCAGCTGGCTCACCAGTTCAGTGTTGAACTGGGTGCTGAGTTGGGAGGTGAACGCTTGCAGTGGTGTGCCGTTGAAGGCCGGGGTGAAGCCGATGTCTGGCAGCAACCAGACCATGATGTAGCGGGCACCGGCCTGTTGAAGGGTTTGCACGCTGCTGACCAGGCGATCGGCGGCGGCGCTGGCCTGAGGCAGGCTGGTCACGCGACCTTGCAGGAAGTCGTTACCACCGCCCGACAGGTAATACAGCGCGTTCGGGTCGGCGCGGAAATTGTTCGACGGCAGATAGCCTGCTCGGGTGCGATCGCCCGTGGCGGAGGTGCTGGTGATCGAATCGAGAATCTGGTCGGTGCGATAACCGCCGACGGCCCAGTTGTTGCCATCGGGCTGGCCATTGTTGGCGCGTACCGCCGAGGAAGATGAGGCGGTCTGATCCGCCGAGAAGCCTAGTTTTCCGCCAAGAATCTGTGTGGAATTGAGCGAGCGGACTTCGCCGCTGCCATCCAGGTAAACCGGCCCCGTCCGGTTGGTAAAGCGCTGGGTCGAACCGGCAGGCCCGCCCGTGTCGGCAAAGGTCCCGGCATCGTTGAGACTGTCACCGAAGACGACGAAGTTGGAGTAAGGATTAGGCGCGGCGATCGCCTGGGCGCAGGCCATGGCGAGCAAGCATCCTGCGAGCGGTACAAACAACGTCTGTTTGATCATGAGCAAGTCCGTTTATTTATTGTTGTAGTGAACGAAACGACAGTACCAAAAACTTCCGGCCTTTTGCCATCGGTCGCGAACCGTTCAATTGTTTCGCGGCCAGTCACGCCGGCTATATTGCACGCTCTGCCCAGCTAAGTTACTGTGCCGAGACGTATGAATGAGACCTTCCCCGTGTTGATCATCAGCAAACTTCTGGATCAAGTCATCAAGGCACACGCCCGCTGGCGTTGGCGCGCCTGAATTCTTTTGCCGGCTCCGCCGGACCTGTACCGATTTGCCTTCTTCACCCGTATGACATACCGCTTTGCCGGCGCACCCGGCGACTGACAAAGCGCAGGACGTTGCGGGTAATCATTCGAAGGCTGTATTTAAAGTCAGTGAATTCAAGAGGTTCCAACCGCCATGTTGCTGATGATCGATAACTACGACTCTTTTACCTACAACGTTGTGCAGTACCTCGGTGAGCTCGGCTCCCAGGTCAAAGTCGTGCGCAACGATGAGCTCACCGTTGCCGAAATCGAAGCGCTCAACCCTGAGCGTATCGTCGTGTCCCCCGGCCCTTGCACCCCGACCGAAGCCGGAGTCTCGATCGATGTGATCAAGCATTTCGCCGGCAAACTGCCCATTCTTGGTGTCTGCCTCGGTCACCAATCCATCGGTCAGGCCTTTGGCGGTGATGTGGTCCGCGCCCGGCAGGTCATGCACGGTAAGACTAGCCCGGTATTCCACGAGGACAAGGGCGTATTCGAAGGCCTGAATCGTCCGCTGACGGTGACGCGTTATCACTCGCTGATCGTCAAGCGCGAAACCCTGCCCGATTGCCTGGAGCTGACCGCCTGGACCCAGCTCGAAGACGGCTCGGTCGACGAAATCATGGGCCTGCGCCACAAGACATTGAACATCGAGGGTGTGCAGTTCCACCCCGAGTCTATTCTCACCGAGCAGGGCCACGAGCTGTTCGCTAACTTCCTCAAACAAACCGGCGGCACGCGCTAAGGACTTTTCATGAATATCAAGACAGCCCTGAGCCGTATCGTCGATCACCTCGACCTCAGCACCGATGAGATGCGCGATGTCATGCGCGAGATCATGACCGGGCAATGCACGGATGCGCAGATCGGCGCGTTCATGATGGCCATGCGCATGAAGAGTGAAAGCATCGACGAGATCGTCGGCGCGGTGTCGGTCATGCGCGAGCTGGCGGACAAGGTCGAACTCAAGACCCTTGACGGCGTCGTCGACGTGGTCGGCACCGGTGGTGACGGTGCGAACATCTTTAACGTATCGACCGCTTCCTCTTTCGTGGTGGCAGCGGCCGGATGCACCGTGGCCAAGCACGGTAACCGTGCGGTGTCGGGCAAAAGCGGCAGCGCTGACTTGCTGGAGGCAGCGGGTATCTATTTGAACCTGACGCCAGTCCAGGTTGCACGTTGCATCGATAACGTCGGCATCGGTTTCATGTTTGCCCAGACCCACCACAGTGCCATGAAGCACGCAGCCGGCCCGCGCAAGGATCTTGGCCTGCGTACCCTGTTCAACATGCTCGGCCCGCTTACGAATCCGGCCGGCGTGAAACATCAGGTGGTGGGCGTGTTCAGTCAGGCGTTGTGCCGACCGTTGGCCGAAGTCTTGCAGCGCCTGGGCAGCAAGCACGTGTTGGTGGTGCATTCGAAGGATGGCTTGGACGAGTTCAGTCTGGCGGCGCCAACCTACGTGGCAGAACTGAAGAATGACCAGATCACTGAATATTGGGTCGAGCCGGAAGACCTGGGCATGAAGAGCCAGAGTCTGCACGGCCTGGCGGTGGAAAGCCCGGCGGCGTCCCTTGAGTTGATTCGCGATGCTCTGGGCAAGCGCAAGACCGAAAGCGGTCAGAAAGCCGCCGAGATGATCGTGCTCAATGCCGGTGCGGCGCTGTACGCCGCCGACCTGGCAACCAGTTTGAAAGAAGGCGTTGCCCTGGCGCACGATGCGCTGCACACAGGCCTCGCTCGGGAAAAACTTGAGGAGTTGGGTGCATTTACCGCGGTATTCAAAGTGGAGAATGAGGGATGAGTGTACCGACGGTTCTGGAAAACATTCTGGCCCGCAAAGTCCAGGAAGTTGCCGAGCGTAGCGCCCGTGTGAGTCTGGCGGAGCTGGAAAGCCTGGCCAAGGCGGCCGATGCACCCCGTGGTTTTGCCAAGGCACTGATTGCTCAGGCCAAGCTGAAACAGCCGGCCGTCATTGCCGAAATCAAGAAAGCCTCGCCGAGCAAAGGCGTGATCCGCGAGCACTTCGTTCCTGCCGACATCGCCAAAAGCTACGAGAAGGGCGGCGCGACGTGCTTGTCGGTGCTGACCGATATCGATTACTTCCAGGGCGCCGATGCATATCTGCAGCAGGCGCGGGCGGCCTGCAACCTGCCGGTGATCCGCAAGGATTTCATGATCGATCCGTACCAGATCGTCGAAGCCCGCGCGTTGGGCGCTGACTGCGTGCTGTTGATCGTCTCCGCCTTGGATGACCTGAAGATGGCCGAACTGGCGGCCGTGGCCAAAAGCGTCGGCCTCGACGTGCTGGTGGAAGTCCACGATGGCGACGAGCTGGAGCGGGCCTTGAAAACCCTCGACACACCGCTGGTTGGCGTGAACAACCGCAACCTGCACACCTTCGACGTCAGCCTCGAAACCACGCTCGACCTGTTGCCACGCATCCCGCGTGATCGCCTGGTGATTACGGAAAGCGGCATTCTCAACCGGGCCGATGTGGAGCTGATGGAAATCAGTGACGTGTACGCGTTTCTGGTGGGCGAGGCGTTTATGCGCGCCGAAAGCCCGGGCACCGAGTTGCAGCGCCTGTTCTTTCCTGAGCGCGGCGGTCCGGTCAGCGGTTCTACGCTCGACTGAGTGCAGTCAGGCAAACCGCTGCGCGCCCTTCGCGAGCAAGCCCGCTCCCACATTGGATCTGTGTACACAATTCTAATGTGGGAGCGGGCTTGCTCGCGAAGAGGCCCTCAAATTTCCCAAAGACTTTACGCCTAGTGGAGTAGCCCATGACTCAGCCGACCCATCTGACCGTCGAAGCCGGCCTGCAAGCCGAGCAAGACCTGCTGGCCCATGTCTGCACCGGCGATTCAGACTTCGGCTTATTGTTCTGGCAACCCAGCGACCGCGCATTGGTCATGCCCCGACGTCTGAACCGCCTGCCAGGTTTCGAAGCCGCCTGTGAAGTATCAGCCGCCGCCGGTTGGCCAGTGCTGCTGCGTGAAACCGGTGGAGAGCCTGTGCCGCAATCGGCTTCCACTATCAATATCGCGCTGGTCTACGCACCCCCTCGCAGCGAAGGTGACCAGAACCGCATCGAAATCGCTTATCGCCGTCTCTGCGACCCGATCTGTCAGTTACTCGATGAGCTGGGCGGCGTATCTTCCTTGGGCGAAGTCGACGGTGCGTTCTGCGATGGCCGTTTCAACGTCAACCTCGACGGCCGTAAGATGGTCGGTACCGCTCAGCGCTGGCGCCAGAGTAAGGGTGGAGCGCGTCCAGTTGGATTGGTGCACGGTGCGTTGTTGCTGGATAACGAGCGTGAATCGATGGTCGCTGCGGTCAATCGCTTCAACGAAGCGTGCGGTCTTGAGCAGCGGGTGCGCGCCGAAAGCCACATTGCCCTGCATGAGAAGTTTGCCGCGCCCGATGCGCTCGGGCGGCTTGATGCGCTTTATCGCCAGCTGCTGGCGGACATGCTCGCCGCTTGAGTTTTCAAGCTTAGCGCGTACCGAAGACCACCATGGTCTTGCCTTTGACGTCCACCAGGTTGCGTTCTTCCAGATCCTTGAGCACGCGACCGACCATCTCCCGTGAACAACCGACAATCCGCCCGATTTCCTGACGGGTGACTTTGATCTGCATGCCGTCCGGGTGGGTCATGGCGTCCGGCTGTTTGCACAGTTCCAGCAGGCAACGGGCGACGCGGCCGGTGACGTCAAAGAAGGCCAAATCGCCGACCTTGCGCGTGGTATTACGCAGACGTTGTGCGATTTGTCCGCTGAGCACGTAAAGAATGTCTGGATCCTGCTGGGATAGTTCGCGGAATTTTGCGTAGCTGATTTCCGCCACTTCACACTCGATCTTCGCGCGTACCCAGGCGCTGCGTTCCTGCTCGAGCCCCGCTTGTTCAAACAGGCCCAACTCGCCGAAAAAGTCCCCGGAGTTCAGGTAGGCGATGATCATTTCGCGGCCGTCGTCATCCTCGATCAGGATCGTGACGGAACCCTTGATGATGAAGAACAGCGTTTCCGAGCGATCACCGGCGCAAATGATGTTGCTCTTGGCCGCATAACGACGGCGCTGGCAATGCATCAACAGCTTGTCGAGGTTCTTGATTTTGGGGGTTGGGGCAATAGCAACCATGGTTGTATCCCGAAAAGACTTCACGGTGTGTTTGATTTTTTATGAGTCGATGACGACGGATGCCAGCAAAGCTGGCTATGCGCCAGCGAATTGGCGCCAGCTTAACAGACACTTCTCGCAATATTCGAGAAATTACCTACGGTTCGGATGGTTATGCCCTACGAATGCAGGGCGCTGTAGATCAGGGGCCCTGTGCTAAGCTGGCGACCCTTTTTTAAGCAGTGGAGTCTGGCGATGAAGGCACGCATCCAATGGGCTGGCGAAGCCATGTTCCTCGGTGAATCCGGCAGCGGTCACGTCGTGGTCATGGACGGTCCGCCCGATGCAGGCGGTCGTAACCTGGGTGTCCGGCCGATGGAAATGCTCCTGCTGGGTGTTGGCGGTTGCAGCAATTTCGACGTGGTCAGCATCCTCAAAAAGTCCCGTCAGGCCGTCGAAAGCTGTGAAGCCTTCCTCGAAGCCGAGCGTGCGACCGAAGATCCGAAAGTCTTCACCAAGATCCACATGCACTTCGTGGTCAAAGGCCGCGGGCTGAAAGAAGCCCAGGTCAAACGCGCTATCGAACTGTCAGCGGAGAAGTATTGCTCGGCGTCGATCATGCTCGGCGCGGCTGGCGTGGCGATTACCCACGACTACGAGATCATCGAACTCGGTTGAATCGACATTCAACTATCATAAAAGCAGTGCAGACTCTGGCGATCCCAAGCTGACGTCTGCATAATGCGCCACTTTTTTCAGGGTAGTGGTCCGTCATCGACGGCTGCAAACCCGAACAGACAACCAAAATCGCCATCGCGAAGAGGTGTTAACCGTCCTACGCAGCTGCGTTGTTCGCATCTGACGGGCATGCTTGATCACGCGGCCCGGGCCGCAATACATAGAGAGTTTTTAACGGTGAAAAGCAAACTCAAGCTCCACGGGTTCAATAACCTGACAAAGACCTTGAGCTTCAACATCTATGACATCTGCTACGCGGAAACCCCGCAAGACCAACAGGCTTACGTCGAGTACATCAATAAAGAGTACAACGCGAAACGCCTGACGCAGATCCTCACAGAAGTTGTCGATATCATTGGTGCCAACATCCTGAACATTGCCAGTCAGGACTATGAACCCCAGGGCGCCAGCGTCACGATTCTGATCTCTGAAGAGCCGGTAACCCCGACCGACAGCCAGATCGAAGAGTCGCCGGGCCCGTTGCCCGAGATTATCCTGGCTCACCTCGACAAGAGCCACATCACGGTGCACACCTACCCGGAAATCCATCCGGACGATGGCATTGCGACCTTCCGTGTGGACATTGACGTGTCGACCTGTGGCGTCATTTCACCGCTCAAGGCGCTCAACTTCCTGATTCACCAGTTCGATTCGGACATCGTGACCGTGGATTATCGCGTGCGCGGTTTCACCCGTGACGTGGAAGGCAACAAGCACTTCATCGATCACGAGATCAACTCGATTCAGAACTACCTCTCCGACGACACCCGCGACGCGTACCAGATGACCGACGTGAACGTGTACCAGGAAAACCTGTTCCACACCAAGATGCTGTTGAAGAACTTCGAACTGGACAACTACTTGTTTGGCGACGCCACCAACAGCCTGTCCTCCGAGCAGCGAGCTCAGGTAACCGACCGTGTGAAACACGAAATGCTGGAAATCTTCTACGCGCGCAACATGCCTAACTAAGATTTTCGAGCACAAAAAAAGGCGACTCCCTCACGGCAGTCGCCTTTTTCTTGTCTGTCGCAAAATCCCCTGTAGGAGCGAGCCTGCTCGCGAAGAGACCTTGTCAGGCAATGCATCTATCAGATCCGATAAGTACTCTTGGTCATCACTTTTGCCAACAAACTCATCCCGAATTTCACCGGCGCCGGAAAACGAAAACCTCCGGCATCCAGCGCACTCTCGGCATGATGTTCTTCATCAATCCGCATCTGCTCAAGAATCGCCCGGGACTTTTCATCTTCTTCCGGCAATTGCTCAAGGTGCTCATTCAAGTGTTTGCACACCTGATGCTCGGTCGCGGCAACGAAACCCAGGCTGACCTTGTCGCTGATCAATCCAGCCACCGCGCCAATTCCGAACGACATGCCGTAGAACAGCGGGTTGAGAATGCTGGTGTGGCTGCCCAGCTGTTTGATGCGTTGCTCGCACCAAACCAGGTGATCGATTTCTTCTTCGGCAGCATGTTCCATGGCGGCGCGTACATGCGGCAGCTTCGCAGTCAGGGCCTGACCCTGATACAGCGCCTGGGCGCAGACTTCGCCGGTATGGTTGATGCGCATCAACCCGGCAACGTGGCGGGTGTCTTCGTCACTCATTTGCGCATCCGGCTGCACGATGGCGGGCGACGGACGGTACGGCTGGCCACTGAAGGGCAGCAAGGTACGCATCGCGGCATCGGCTTGCAGCAGAAGGCGGTCAATCGGCGAGTAGTGACGCTGGGTAGTCATGCTGACCTCCGGGAAGAATCTCGGCGGCCAGTTTAACCCAATCGGCCGGGGAAGGTTTGCGCTGGGTCATTTCCAGGAAAGGGGTATGAGGTGAAGGCGCTCCCTCGCCACAAACTCCTCAGTCACAATCAGCCCGGCGGCCAGTGCATCTGGCGCTGACCCAGCACATGCATATGAATGTGATAGACCGTCTGTCCACCCAGTTCATTGCAGTTCATGACCACACGGAAACCTTCCTCGCAGCCGAGTTCCAGGGCCAGGCGTTGGGCGGTGAACAGGATATGTCCGGCCAATGCCTTGTCGTCCTCGGTGAGGTCGTTGAGGGTGCGCACCGCTTTTTTCGGGATGACCAGAAAATGCACCGGTGCCTGTGGGGCGATGTCGTGGAAGGCCAGTACCTGGTCGTCCTCGTAAATGATTTTTGCCGGGATTTCCCGGTTGATGATCTTGGTGAACAGAGTATCCACAGCTGTTTTCTCCGTTGTTGGGGCTGGCCTGAGTGTACTCATGGGTTATCCCCGAGCCCAGCCTTTTACCTTGAGGCCTGGTCAGCGCGGACAGTAGGCCTTGTTGACCATGCCCGCGATTGTCCGGTTCAGCCAGCGAGAGCCGAGCCGCGGCAGGAAGGCACGCCAGCGGTTCCCCCGACCCGGAATAATGATTGCCCGATTTTTCTCCAGGGCTCGCACGGTATACAGCGCAACCTCTTCTGGACTCATCAGCAGGTTGCTGTCGGCCAGTTTGCCGGTGTTCAACTGCGCAGTGCGGAAGAAGCCGGTACGTGTCGGGCCGGGGCAAAGCACCGAGACCTTGACTGCGCACTTCTTCAGCTCGACGCGCAGCCCTTCGGAAAAGTGCAGCACATAGGCTTTGCTGGCGTAATAGGTGCTCATCCACGGGCCGGGATGGAATGCCGCCATTGAAGCGACGTTCAGAATCTGCCCGCCACCCTGCAAGGCCATGCTGTTACCGATGGCATGGCACAAGCGGGTGAGGGCCAGGATGTTCACTTCGATCAGGTCCTGCTCGGTCATCCAGTCCTGGGCCAGAAATGGCCCGCAGGTGCCGATGCCCGCGCAGTTGACCAGCAAATCGATTTGCCGGTCACCTTCTTCCAGTTCCAGCAGAAACCCGGACAGCCGTAGCGGTTCACCGAGGTCACAGGCGCGGAACAGCACTTCCACGCCAAACCGTTGGGTCAATTCGATTGCAATACTTTCCAGCTGATCACGCTGTCGGGCCACCAGTATCAGGCTGCGGCCACGGCGGGCCAGCGCTTCGGCCATCGCCAGGCCGATGCCGCTGGAAGCGCCGGTGATCAGAGCGTAACGGGTCATGCAGTTCTCCATCGCAACAGCTCCGCGCCGGCGACGCGGGTGTCACGGGCGGGGAGCGCTGTTCATTCTTTCGCAGAGTCTACAGGGGCCGGGGCTTATTCGGCTTCTTCCTCTGCGGAATCCGCTGCTTGCTCCGCCTCTTGCGCCGGCTCGACTTCAATTTCTTCGGTAATCACCGAGCTGCTGTCGTAGCTGGTTTCGGCCGCGGTTTCATATTCTTCCTGAATAGCCGTCAAGCCTCCGGCCAGTGCGCCAATAAAGACGATGGCAATCAACACGACCCACAGCGAAGACAGCACTTTGACCGCGGTGGTGTTAGGTGGAGGCGGCGCGCCGTATTGATTGGCGATGTTGGTGCCCGGGGCGATCATGATCACGAACGGGAAGAAGCTGCCCACGAACGGGACCAGGTTCAGCAGCCAGAGCCAGCCGGACCAGCCGATGTCATGCAGGCGCTGAACGCTGATCTGAATGCTCACGACCGCCATGGCAATGAACAGTAAGAACGCAACCAGGCCACCGAGAATCAGGCCTGCGGTCGAATCGGCGCTGATGATGGCGAAGGCGAAAATGGCCAATACCGAACCGACGGCCAGCGTGACCAGCGTCAGGACCATCGTCCAGGCGAGATAGCGCAAACGACCGATGCGGCCTTCAACGCTGAATGGCTTGAGTGGAGCGTACGCGGGCAGGCTTTCGCCGACGGTGGCTCGGGGCGGTGCGTAAGGGGAGGCAGGGTCGGCAAATACCGGTTGGCTGGCGACAGGCCGGTGTTCGTGGGCTTCGGCCAAGTTCAGTTCAATGGACGATTCGCTTTCGACGCGAGCATCGATACCGGTTTTCGTCAGCTCCTGAAGGTAGGTTTGCGCGTCGATCTGCGACAAGCCTTTCTTGAGCGTAACCGACTTGCCCGTAAACAATCGTTCGACGGCAGCGACTTCACTTTTGTATAGCTCGGCCAGCTTCTGTTTGGCGGTGGTGACGTCAACGCCTGGCAGCAGAGCGCCGTCGAACACGATCTTGAAACGGTTGTCGCTCATTGCGAGGCATCCTTGTCGCGAGTTTTTGAATGAGGAAATGTTACAGGCGTGGAGTGTAAGGCCAGCCGGGGCGGGCTGGCCAAACTTTCATCTCAGCGCGGCCAGCGTTTAGGCAGCTGTGCCGCCAGTTCCAGTGCCTTGCGATATTCCGCGTCCAGTCGAGCGACCAGTTGATCGACGCTTGGCAAATCATCGATTTCCCCGACACCCTGGCCTGCAGACCACACGGTTTTCCAGGCTTTGGCTTCATCGCTGATCGGCTTGAGTTTGGAGCCGAAGTCGACTTTGCCCTTGCCTTGCAGTGCCGCCATGTCGAAACCGGCGGCCTCCAGGCTTTGGCGCATGAAACTTGCCGGTACGCCTGACACCGCTGGCGTATGAACGATGTCCGCGGCTCTGGACGTCAGCAACATCTCTTTGTAGGCGTCAGGGGCATGACTTTCGGTGGTGCCGATAAATCGCGTACCGAAGTAGGCCAGATCCGCACCGAGCAATTGCGCGGCAAGAATTTCGTGACCATGGTTAAGGCAGCCTGCCAGCAGCAGGGTTTTGTCGAAGAACTGGCGAATCTCGGCAATCAGCGAGAACGGGCTCCAGGTCCCGGCATGTCCACCGGCGCCTGCTGCCACGGCGATCAAACCGTCCACACCGGCCTCGGCGGCTTTTTCGGCATGGCGACGGGTCGTCACGTCATGAAACACCAGGCCGCCATAGCTGTGAACGGCATCGACTACTTCTTTCACAGCGCCGAGGCTGGTGATCACGATCGGCACTTTGTGCTCGACGCAGATCGCAAGGTCCGCTTGTAGCCGCGGGTTGCTGTTGTGGACGATTAGGTTCACGGCGTAAGGCGCAGGATTTTCCAGTGTCGCCAGTCCTGCTTCGATCTCTTCCAGCCAGGCCTTGAAGCCGCTGCTCTCACGCTGGTTCAGTGCAGGAAAGCTGCCGACCACGCCATTACGGCAGCAGGCGAGCACCAATTGCGGATTGGAAATCAGGAACATCGGCGCTGCCACCACGGGCAGACGCAAACGTTGTTCGAGCAAAGCGGGCAGCGACATTGGAAGTACCCCGGTGAGTTGTGCTTATTAGAACGGCCGAACAACGACCAGAATTACGATAGCCAGCAATATCAGAACCGGCACTTCATTGAACCAGCGATAAAAGACATGGCTGCGGGTGTTTTCGCCACGGGCAAAACGTTTCACCTGCGCGCCGCACATATGGTGGTAGCCGATCAGGATCACCACCAGCGTCAGCTTGGCGTGAATCCAGGCGCCCTGGCTGAAGATGCTTGGGTTAAGCCAGATCAGCGCGATACCGAAAATCAGCGTGGCGATCATCGCCGGGCCCATGATGCCGCGGTACAGCTTGCGCTCCATGAGGCTGAAGCGTTCCTTGCTGACGGTATCCTCGCTTTGGGCGTGATAAACGAACAGGCGCGGCAGGTAAAACAGGCCGGCAAACCAGCAGACCATGCTGATGATATGAAGCGCTTTGAGCCACAGATAAAGCATTTTTAGTTATTCCCAGGTTCACGGTAGCCCGAATAGTAGAGGCTTGACTGTCCGCACGTCACCTAAGCGGTTGTCGCAGGGCCGCGCGGCCCCTATTATCGACGGCTTTCCAGTGGGTTCGTTGAGGGCAGGTATATGGTCAAGGTCGGTATCGTCGGCGGCACGGGTTACACCGGTGTCGAACTGCTGCGTCTGTTGGCACAGCATCCGCAAGCTGAAGTGGTCGTGATCACTTCCCGATCCGAGGCCGGTCTGGCCGTCGCTGACATGTACCCGAACCTGCGAGGCCACTACGACGGCCTGGCGTTCAGCGTTCCGGACATCAAGACGCTGGGCGCCTGTGATGTGGTGTTCTTCGCCACGCCGCACGGTGTTGCCCATGCGCTGGCTGGCGAATTGCTGGCGGCCGGGACCAAGGTCATCGACCTGTCGGCGGACTTCCGCCTGCAAGACTCGGTTGAATGGGCCAAGTGGTACGGCCAGCCGCACGGTGCGCCGGAGCTGCTGGAGGAAGCGGTCTACGGTCTGCCGGAAGTCAATCGCGAGCAGATCAAGGATGCTCGCCTGATCGCCGTGCCGGGTTGCTATCCAACGGCTACGCAATTGGGTTTCCTGCCATTGCTCGAAGCCGGGCTGGCCGATACCACGCGTTTGATCGCTGACTGCAAATCCGGTGTCAGCGGTGCGGGCCGTGGTGCTTCGGTCGGTTCGCTGTACTCCGAGACGTCGGAAAGCATGAAAGCCTATTCCGTCAAAGGTCACCGTCACTTGCCGGAAATCCGCCAAGGTCTGCGTCGCGCAGCGGGCAAGGACGTCGGTCTGACCTTCGTTCCGCACCTGACGCCAATGATTCGCGGCATTCATTCGACGCTGTATGCGACTGTCGTGGATCGCTCGGTGGATCTGCAGGCGTTGTTTGAAAAGCGCTACGCCAACGAACCGTTCGTCGACGTGATGCCGGCCGGCAGCCATCCGGAAACCCGCAGCGTGCGCGGTGCCAACGTTTGCCGTATCGCGGTGCATCGTCCGCAGGACGGTGATCTGGTGGTGGTTTTGTCGGTGATCGATAACCTGGTCAAAGGTGCGTCGGGTCAGGCGGTGCAGAACCTGAACATTCTGTTCGGGCTGGATGAGCGCTTGGGCCTGTCCCACGCCGGCATGCTGCCGTAAGGTTTTACCCCGTTCAGCAAAAAGGCCCGTCTGACGGGCCTTTTTGCATTTAGAACCGGCAATCGGGTTTATTGATATACCGTAACAATAGTTGACCAATTTTCTAGGAGAAGCGGATAATGCGCGTCATCACGCATTATGGCGGCGTAACGCCGGGAGATAGTCAGCATGAGCGTCGAATCCTTCACCCCCACCGCTTTGCAATTCACCCACGGTGCCGCGCACAAGGTGAAGAGCCTGGTCGATGAAGAGGGGAATGATCGCTTGAAGCTGCGCGTATTCGTTACGGGCGGCGGTTGTTCAGGTTTTCAGTACGGCTTCACCTTCGATGAAGAAGTGGCCGATGACGACACCATCGTCGAGCGCGAAGGTGTGAGTCTGGTCGTAGATCCAATGAGCTTCCAGTATCTGGCGGGCGCCGAGGTGGATTATCAGGAAGGTCTGGAAGGCTCGCGTTTCGTGATCAAGAATCCGAACGCCAGCACCACGTGTGGTTGCGGCTCTTCGTTCTCGATCTGATCGCGCTTCACCGCATTACCAAGCGCCGCATGGCTTCAGGGCTTTGCGGCGTTTTGCTGTGTGGCATTTATGCCGGGTAGATGGCGCCGAGTACGCGCAGGCCGCGGGCGCCGGTGACGCTTGGGCGGTTGGCGGCGATGCCTTCCAGGCAGCAATGGGCCAGCCAGGCGAAGGCCATGGCTTCAACCCAGTCCGGGTCCACGCCGTAGGCGGCGGTGCTGCTGACTGTCGCGTTGGGTAGCAGGCTGGCCAGGCGCTTCATCAGTGTGGCGTTATGGGCGCCGCCACCGCAGACCAACAGTTCCTGAGTATTCGATTGAGCGTGCTGCAGCGATTCGACGATGGTCAGTGCGGTCAGCTCAAGCAGGGTTGCTTGCACATCTTCAGCGGCGAAGGTCGGGAGCTTCGAGAGATGTTGTGTCAGCCATGGCAGGTTGAACACTTCGCGACCGGTGCTTTTCGGGCCTTTGGTCACGAAGAACGGATCACTCAGCAATTCATACAGCAGAACCGGTTCAACCTTGCCACTGGCCGCCCATTGGCCGTCGCGATCAAAGTTGTCGCCGCGTTGCTGATGAATCCACGCATCCAGTAGAACGTTGCCTGGGCCGCAGTCAAAGCCGGCGACAGGCTTGCCGGGTTCGATCAGGCTGAGGTTGCTGAATCCGCCAACGTTCAGCACCGCACGATTACCGGCACGTTCATCAAACAACGCTTCGTGAAAGGCTGGAACCAGCGGTGCACCTTGTCCGCCGGCGGCCACGTCACGGCTGCGGAAGTCGCTGACCACGGTGATGCCGGTCAGCTCGGTCAATAGGGCAGGGTTTCCTATCTGTACGGTGAAGCCGCGCGCCGGTTCATGGCGAATGGTCTGGCCGTGGCTGCCAATCGATCGAATGTCTTCGGGTTTCAGGTTGTGTTGTTGGAGGAGGGTGTTAATGCCCTGAGCGGCCAGTTTCACCCAGTTCTGTTGAGCGATGGCGGAGCGGGCAATCTCGTCCGGGCCGCTGGCGCACAAGCCAAGCAGCTCGGTGCGCAGGGAATCAGGCATGGGAGTGTAGTGCGTGGCGATCAAGTTGATCGCCGGGGTCAGCTCGATCAGCGCAATGTCCAGGCCATCTAGGCTGGTCCCGGACATCACACCTATATAGAGCGTCATGATTTAGCGCTTCGAAGCCAGCATAGTGGACTTCTCTTGATCCATGCGGGCCATCAACGGCTGACTCTGCGCAAGGAAGCGTGCGCGTTCCCCTTTGGAGATTGGATCGGCCATCGCAACTTTCTGGCCCAGTGGGTCGACGTGCACGCCATTGACCTGGAACTCATAGTGCAAGTGCGGGCCGGTGGAGAGCCCGGTTGTGCCGATATATCCGATCACCTGGCCTTGCTTGACGCTGCCGCCAGTCTTGATGCCTTTGGCAAAGCCCTGCATGTGGCCGTACAGCGTACGGTAGGTGTTGCCATGCTGGATGATCACGGTATTGCCGTAGCCGCCACGGCGACCGGCCAGCAATACTTTGCCGTCACCGGCTGCTTTGATCGGGGTACCGCGTGGTGCTGCGTAATCGACACCTTTGTGGGCGCGGATTTTGTTCAGGATCGGGTGTTTGCGTCCCATGGAGAATTTCGAGCTGATGCGGGCGAAGTCTACCGGCGTGCGGATAAACGCCTTGCGCATGCTATTGCCGTCAGCGGTGTAGTAGCTGCTGTTGCCTTGTTTGTTGGTGTAACGCACGGCGGTGTAGGTTTTGCCGCGGTTGGTGAAACGTGCGGAAAGGATCGGGCCGTTGCCGACAGCCTTGCCGTTGACGACTTTCTGCTCGTAGATCACATCGAACTCGTCGCCCTTACGAATATCCTGGGCGAAGTCGACGTCATAGCCAAACACGCTGGCCATGTCCATGGTCAGGCTGTGGGAAAGGCCGGCGCGCGCGGCAGACTGCGACAGCGAGCTGTTGATCACGCCATGAACGTAGGCGGAGCGCACGGTAGGCTTGGCGGTAATGCGGTTGAACGTATAACCCTTATCATTCTTGGTCAGAGTGATGCTTTCGAGGTCACTGACCTTGCTGTGCAGATTGGTCAGTTG